>CAILCO010000159.1 GCA_903832735.1 uncultured Sterolibacterium sp. | reverse complement strand
CCGTCGTTGTCTGAAAGACAACCCAGGGCACTTGTGCCAGCGAAGTAGGTGCTAGTGCCCGTCGTTGTCTGAAAGACAACCCAGGGCACTTGTGCCAGCGATGCAGGTGCTAGGCTGGGAAGCCAGCCGCAGTTCAGTCGCCTGCGGGAGCGGTCGAGAGTTGCGCCCTTTGCGCCCGCCTCCGCGCCAGCCGGCTGCTGAAGCGATCGAGATAGAGGTAGATCACCGGAGTCGTGAACAGGGTCAGCGCCTGGCTCAGGATCAGCCCCCCGACCATGGTGTAGCCGAGCGGCTGGCGCAGCTCGGAGCCGGTGCCGTGGTCGAGCATCAGCGGCAACGCGGCGAGCAGGGCGGCCATGGTGGTCATCATGATCGGGCGGAAGCGCAACAGGCAGGCCTGACGGATGGACTGCTCGGGCGTGAGTTGCTGTTCGCGTTCCGCCTGAATGGCGAAGTCCACCATCATGATGCCGTTCTTCTTGACGATGCCAATCAGCAGGATGATGCCGATCAGCGCGATGACGGTGAGGTCGAAGTGGAAGAACAGCAGCATCAGGAGAGCGCCGACGCCGGCCGAGGGCAGGGTGGACAGGATGGTCAGCGGATGAATGTAACTCTCGTAAAGGATGCCGAGGATGATATAGACGGCGAGCAGGGCCGCGGCGATCAGGTACGGCTGCGATTTCAGGGAGGTCTGGAATGCCTGTGCCGTTCCCTGGAAATTGCCGATCACCGAGCGCGGCATGCCGATCTCATCGACCTCCTTCTTGATCGCGTCGACCGCCTCGCCGAGCGCGACGCCAGCCCCCAGGTTGAATGACAGGGTGACCGCCGGAAACTGCGCCTGATGGTTGATCGACAGGAAGGCAACGTGATCGGTGTCGAATTTGACGAAGGTCGACAGCGGAATCTGCTGCCCATTGATCGGCGACTTGACGTAAAGCTTGTTCAGCGTGTTCGGGTCCGCCTGCAGCCCGGGGGTGATCTCGAGGATCACGCGATAGGTGTTGAGCTGGGTGAAAAACTGCGCCACCTGGCGCTGTCCGAAGGCGTCGTAGAGCGTCTGATCGATGATCGCCGGCTGGATGCCGAAGCGGGCGGCCTGATCGCGGTCGATGGTCATCGAGAGCATGGTGCTGGCGGTCTGCTGGTCGGTGGCGACGTCCTTCAATTGCGGCAACTTCTGCAGTTTCGCCAGCAACTTCGGCGCCCATTCGTTCAACTCGTCGAGACTGGGGTCGAGCAGCGTGTACTGGTATTGCGTGCGCGACAGTCTCCCGCCGACGTTCAGGTCCTGCGCCGCCTGGAGGAAGAAGGTTGCGCCGTCGACTTTGGCCAGCTTGGCGCGCAGCCGGGTAATGATCTGATCGGCGCTGGCCTGGCGTTCTTCGCGCGGCTTCAGGCGCAGCACCACGAAGCCGTTGTTCAGTGGTCTGGAGCCGCCGATCGAGGTGCCCCAGGCGGCCACGTCCGGATCCTCGGCGACTACGTCGGTGAGCTTGTGCTGCAGGCGGACCATTTCGCTGAAGGAAACATCCTGCGAAGCATCCGCCAGGCCGACAATGATGCCATTGTCCTGCTGTGGGAAGAACCCCTTGGGTTCGACCACATAGAGCGCCACGGTCGCGACCAGGGTCAAGAGGAAGGTCAGGAGGGTGATCCGCTGGTGGCCGAGCACGAAGTCCAGGCCGCGCGTGTATTGGGCCAGCATCTTGTCGAAATAGCGTTCGGTGAGGAGATAGATGCGGCCATGCCGGGCGTGCTTCTCGTCTTTCAGGAACTTGGCGCACATCATCGGCGTCAGGGTCAGGGAGACGAAGGCCGACACCGCGATGGTCATCGTCACGGTGATCGCGAATTCACGGAATAGGCGTCCGATGATGCCGCCCATCAGGAGCAGCGGGATGAACACGGCGACCAGGGATACGCTGATCGAAATGATCGTGAAGCCGATTTCGCCGGCGCCCTTCAAGGCCGCCTCTCTCGGCGTCATCCCCGCCTCGACGTGGCGATAGATGTTTTCCAGCATCACGATGGCGTCATCGACGACGAAGCCGACCGCGATGGTCAAAGCCATCAGCGAGAGATTGTCCAGGGAGTAGTTCATCGCGTACATCAGGGCGCAGGTGCCGAACAGCGACAGGGGGATGGTCACGGCCGGGATTACCGTCGCCCAGACATTGCGCAGGAACAGAAAGATCACCATCACCACCAGCGCGATGGTCAATAGCAGCGTGAATTCGACTTCCTTGACCGAAGCCTTGATCGTGGTAGTGCGGTCGATTATCTTGTCCAGCTTGATCGACGAGGGCACCGCGGTCATGATCTGGGGCAGCGCCGCTTCGATGCGCGCGGTCACTTCGATGATGTTGGCGCCGGGTTGCTTGTAGACCAGCATCATGATGCCGCTGCCACTGCTTTGCCAGGCGGCGAGCTGGCTGTTTTCAGGCCCGTCGACGGCGATGCCGATGTCGCGCACCCGCACCGCGGCGCCGTTCTTGTAGGCGATGATGACATCGTTCCAGGGCGCCGCCTTGAGCAATTGGTCGTTGCTATAGACGACGTAGTTGTGTGCGATGCCGTTGATCGATCCCTTCGGCGAGTTGACCGAGGCCGTCGAGATGACGCCGGCCACCTCCTCGAGCTGGATGCCCAGCGCCGCGATCTTCGCCGGATCGATCTGCACGCGTATCGCCGGCTTCTGCTGGCCGCCCAGCGACACCTGGCCGACGCCGGCAATCTGGGATATCCGTGGCAGGATCGCGTTCTCGGCGTAATCGTCCACCGTGGTCAGCGGCAAGGCGTCCGAATGCGCGGCATAGATGACGATCGCGGACTCGGCCGGATTGATCTTCTTGTAGGTCGGGGAATTTGGCAGCGTCTTGGGCAGCAAGCCGCTGGCGGCATTGATCGCCGACTGGACGTCCTGGGCGGCGGCATCGATGTTGCGGTCGAGATCGAACTGGATGACGATCTGGGTGCTGCCGAACACGCTGGTCGAAGTCATTTGCGCGACGCCGGGAATCTGCGCGAACTGAGTCTCCAGCGGCGTCGCCACCGAGGAAGCCATGGTCTCGGAACTGGCGCCCGGGAGCGTCGTGTTCACCATGATGGTGGGAAAATCGACCTGGGGCAGCGGGGCGACCGGGAGCAGGGGAAAGGCAACCAAACCGACGAGCAGGATGGCCGCCATCAACAGCGAGGTCGCGATCGGCCGGTTGATGAACGGCGTCGAGAAGCTCACGGGGCAGGGGTTCCCGCAGGAGTCTTGGTGGCGCCCGCTGCTGCGCCTGCGGGCGCCGTCGAGGCCTGCACCCGGGCGCCCGGTTGCAGGCGATACTGGTTGCTGGTGGTGACGCGTTCGCCGTCCGTCAATCCCTTCTCCACGATGGTTACGCTGCCGCTATCCGCGCCGATCTCCAGGAGCCGCATCTCGGCCGTGCTGTCCGCCTTGACGACATAGGCGAAGATGCCCTGAGGACCGCGCTGAATGGCGGCGGAGGGGATGGTCAGGGCATTTTTCCGGGTCTCCAGCGCGACTCGGGCATTGACGAAATCGCCAGGCCAGAGCTTGTTGTCCGGATTGGGGAAAGCGGCCTTCAGGCGGATCGTGCCGGTCGTCTGATCGATCTGATTGTCCACCAGCAAGACCGTGCCCGTGCCCAGCTGGGTCTTGCCGTCGCGCGACAGCGCGGTGACGGCGAGCGCGGCTTTCGCCATCGCCTTGTTGACCGCCGGCAGGGCCGCCGCCGGCAGCGTGAAGATCACCGAGATCGGCTGTACCTGGGTGATCACAACGATGCCGGTGGACGCCGCGGCGCGCAGGATATTGCCCGGATCGGTCAGGCGGATGCCGGTGCGTCCCTGGATCGGAGACCTGATCGTGGTGTAGTCGAGATTGGTTCTGGCGTTGTCGATCACCGCCTGATCGCCGCTCACCTGGGCCTCCAGTTGGGCAACCTGGGTGCGCTGCGTTTCCAGGGTCTGCTTGCTGGTCAATTCCTCCGGCGCTAGCGTCAGGTAGCGCTCCAGGTCGCGTCGCGCATTGGCGAGCTGGGCGGCGTCCTTGGCCTTGGCCGCCAGCGCCTGGTCCAGTGCCGCCTGATAAGGCCTGGGGTCGATCTGGGCGAGCAGGTCGCCCGGCTTGACCATCTGCCCTTCGGTGAATGCCAGGGTCTGCAGTTGCCCGTCGACGCGGGAGGTGATGTTCACGGTGTAGGAGGCCTGGACCGTGCCCAGGCCGTCCATCACGACGGGCACATCCGCCCGCACCGCGATTGCAGAATCGGCGCGCACGCCCTGGGCTGCCGCGGCAGGCGCGCGCGCCGGCTTGTCCGCCCCCCGGTAGGCGAGCACGGCCAGCAGGATAGCCAAGCCGCCGCCGAACAGCAGCACGCGGGGACTGCCTGCCGCCCGCAACAGCCAGCCTTTCGATTGTCCGACCCTCATGTAGCCAACTCCTTTTGCCAACCGCCGCCGAGCGCGCTGAAAAGATTGACCAGCGCCTGCATATGGGAAAATCTCGCCTGCACCAGGGCGTCTCTTGCCGAATACAGTGCCGCCTGGCTGCTCAGCACGGTCAGCACGTTGACGGTGCCCGAGCGCATCTGCGTCTGGGTGAGCTCCTGTGCGCGGCTGGCCTTGGCCACGGTGATTTCCTGGCGCCGTTCCAGTTCGACGGTTTGCTGCACGGCGACCAGGGCATCCTCGACATTGCCGAAAGCCGCCAGGATCACTTTCCGGTAATTGGCCAGCAATTCGTCGTAGCGGGCCTGGGTGTACGCATACTGTCCCTTCAGCGCCCCGCTGTCGAAGATCGGCTGCGACAAGCCGACGGCCAGGTAGCGGATGGCGCTCGCGGGCTGAAGCAGGGTGGACAGGGCGGTGCTGGCGTAGCCGCTGTAAGCGGTCAGCTGGATATTGGGATAGAACGCCGCGCGCGCCACCGAGATGTTGGCATTCGCGGCGACCAGTTGGGCCTCGGCCGAGGCGATATCCGGACGCCGGGTGAGCAGTTCGGAAGGCAGTCCCGGCCTGACCGGCGGCAGGGACAGGCTGGCCAGGGTGGCGTTCGTGGCCTCCAGGGTTTCCGGCGGCTGGCCGGTCAGGATCGCCAGCGCATTGACCGTCTGCCGGAGCTGCTGGCGCAGCGGCGGAATCGTGGCACTGAGCGCGGACACCGTGGTTTCCTGCTGCGCCACGTCCAGGGCGGTACTGATTCCCACCGCCAGCAGGCGGCGCAAACCCTTGAGTATGTTCTCCGCGTTCGCGAGGTTGGCTTCCGCCACGGCGAGCCGGTCGCGCAGCGCGATGCTCTGGAAATAGCTCAGCGCGACGCTGCTCATCACCGTCAGTTCGACCGTCGCCTGGTCATGCCGGCTCGCCGTGGCGGCGGCAATCGCGGCTGCCTGGGTGGCCCGGCCCTTGCCCCAGAAATCGATCATGTAACTGGCGTTGAGTTGCGGCGAATACTGGCGAAAATTCGCGTAGTTGCCGCTAGTCGATTGCACCCGCTCATTCAGGGCTGTCGCGTTCATTCCTACCGAGGGCAGCAACGATGCGCCGGCGACCGTCGCCAGCGCGTCGGCTTCGCGCACTCGGGCGATGGCCGCGGCAAGGTCGTTATTGGTGCGTTTGGCCTGACGGATGTGCTGGTCGAGTTCGGCCGAGCCGAAACCGTGCCACCAGTCGGCCGACGGCCAGTTCGCCGCTTCGGCGGCGGAACCCTCCCGCCACGCCGACGGCAGCGGCGCATCCGGGCGCTGGTATTCGGGTCCGAGGCTGCAGCCCGCGAGCATGGCCGAGCCAACCAGCGCCAGCGAGACGAACTTTCCCGCGCCGCGCAATACAAAAACTCGCCGCAGTTGCCGCAGTTGCCGCAGTTGCCGCAGTTGCCGCAGTTGCAATAGCCAGATGGTCATGGTCTCCAGATATTATCTTCAGGATCCAAGGGATCCCTGATTAAACCAGCGGGGCATGATACCGCGTTGGTTATAAGTTTTCGCAATGATACAAAACGAAATATAACTGCGGAAGTGCTCCTGGTTGTCCGCGATGGGTCGCGCGGATCATCGCTGTTCGGCGCCGGCCAGAGGCAGTTCGGCCCAGGACGTGGTGTAGCCCGGCGACATCCGCTTCCGCTTGATCCGCCATTCCTGGCCGCTGCCCTCAGCCGCGGAGCGCAGCGTGTCTCTGGCCCGGATGCCGTTGATGCGCTCCATGAGCGCATTCAGTGTCGGAGGCTTGCACCGCGGTCTGCGGAGAATTTGGCGGTGTTCATTCGGCCACCATGATGGTGCCCGAACGATCACCTGTCGAGTCGCCATATAACCAACGAGCGCTGCCATTCCTTTATACTGGATCGCGGAACAACTTTACGATGCCGGGAGATTTGCATGAACCAGGAACTTTTTGAAAAAGGGCTGAAGGTCCGCCGCGAAGTGCTCGGCGCCGAATATGTCGACCAGGCGATCAAGAATGCCGATGCCTTCAATCAGCCGATGCAGGAACTCGTGACGCAATACTGCTGGGGCGAAATCTGGAACCGGCCCGGGCTGGACCGGCGCACCCGCAGCATCATCAACCTGTCGCTGCTGACCGCGTTGAACCGTCCCCACGAATTGAAACTCCACGTGCGCGGTGCCATCAACAATGGTCTGAGCAAGGAAGAGATTGCCGAGGTCCTGCTGCAGACCGCCATCTATTGCGGCGTGCCAGCGGCGATCGACAGCTTTCGCGGCGCCAAGGAAGTTTTCGCCGAAATGGGCATCTGAGTGGCTGAAGGGCTCACAGGCGTCATCCATCGGCCTGATGCGGGAGAATCATCGTGGATATGATGGAAGATCTTTTCCAGCGCCTGGATAAACTCAATGCCATAGGCGCCGACCTGTCCAACGAGCGCAACATCGATCGGCTGCTCGAAAGCATACTGCTCGCCGCCAAGACGATCATGCACGCCGACGGCGGTACGCTCTACGGCGTCAGCGAGGACGGCCGGCGCCTGTGTTTCAAGATCGGCCGCACCGACTCGCTGAAACTCGCCTTCGGCGGCACCAGCGGTGCAGCGATCCCGGCGGAGTTCGAGGATCTGCCGCTCTACCTGGCAAACGGCGCGCCCAACAATGCGATGATCGCTGCCTACGCCGCACTCCATTGCAAACCCGTCAACATCGCTGATGCCTATACGGCGGCAGGTTTCGACTTTTCCGGGACGCTCAAGTTCGACCGGATGACCGGCTACCGTTCGCAATCGTTCCTCGCGGTGCCGATGAAGAACCACGAGAACGAACTGATCGGCGTCCTGCAATTGATCAATGCCCTGGATCCGGCCACCGGCTCGGTGCGCGAATTCTCCGATGCCGATCAGCGACTGGCGGAATCGCTGGCCTCGCAGGCGGCGGTCGCGCTCACCAATCGACAACTGGTGGAACAACTGGAGGAGCTCTTCGAGTCGTTCATCAGCCTGATCAATCTCGCGATCGACGAAAAATCGCCCTACACCGGCGGCCACTGCCAGCGCGTACCGACGCTGACGATGATGCTGGCCGAGGCCGCCGACGCGACGACCGAAGGACCTCTCGCGGATTTTTTCATGAGCGACGTGGATCGCCACGAATTGAAGATCGCCGGGCTGCTGCACGACTGCGGCAAGGTGACGACGCCGGTCCATGTGGTCGACAAGGCGACCAAGTTGCAGACGTTGTTCGATCGCATCAAGCTGGTCGATACCCGCTTCGAGGTGGTCAAGCGCGATGCCGAAATCGCCATGCTGCGGGCCGTGCTGGCCGGCGAGAGCCAGGCGACAGCCGAGGCCGGGTTGCAGGAGCAGTTCGCCGCCATCGACGACGATCGGGCTTTTCTGCGTCATGCCAACATCGGCGGCGAGGCCATGCGCCCCGAGGATCAGGAGCGCGTGCGGCGCATCTCAGCGCAGTATCGCTGGCGCGACACCGAAGGCCGTGAGGTCGGATTTCTCAGCGACGAAGAGATCGAGAACCTGACCATCCGGGCTGGCACGCTGACGCAGGCCGAGCGCGAGACGATCAATCACCACATTGTGGCCACCAACCGGATGCTCGATTCGCTGCCCTGGCCGAAGCATCTGAAAAGGGTGCCGGAGTATGCCGGCGGCCATCATGAGCGGATGGACGGCAAGGGCTATCCCAAGGGCCTGAAGCGCGAAGAGATGTCGGTTCAGGCGCGGATCATGGGCATCGCCGACATCTTCGAGGCGCTCACCGCGCGCGACCGTCCCTACAAGAGCGGCATGAAGCTGTCGCAGGCGCTGGGCATTCTCGCCAACTTCAGCAGGAACGGCCACATCGATCCCGACCTGTTCGAGGTGTTCATGGAGCAGAAGATCTATCTTCGCTACGCGCAAGAATTTCTCGATCCGTCGCAGATCGATGATGTGGGCTAGGCGACAAATGGTTTAGCTTTTCAGGGGCAGTTCGGCGAGCTGAAACAGCTTGTGCTGATTCTGCAATGCCTCCGTGGCCTGTTGCGCATTCAAGGGACGGCTGAACAGGAATCCCTGCATGATCGTGCAGCCCAAGGCGGCGAGCACGCTCAAATGTTCCGCGGTTTCCACGCCCTCGGCAATGACGTTCAGCTTGAAGCCCTTGGCAATGGCGACAATCGCCGAAACCAGCGGCGCATCATCGGCTGCGCTGCCATGGATGTCGTGGATGAAGGACTTGTCGATCTTGATGGTATTGATCGGAAAACTCTTCAGGTAACCCAGCGAAGAGTAGCCCGTGCCGAAGTCATCGACGGCAACCGTGGTCCCCGCGGCGCGTAGGTCGCGCAACTTGCTGATGGAGTTTTCCAGATCGCGCATCAGCGTGCTTTCGGTGATTTCCACATCGAGGACATCGTTGCTCAGGCCATGCTCGCGCAGGCCCTGGTCGATCTTTGCGACGAAATCCTCGCGCTCTATGTCCTGCGGGGAAAAGTTGACCGACATCCTCAGCTTGTCGAAGCCCATCTTGTGCCAAAGGCTGAATTGCCTGCAGGCTTCGGGAAATACCCAGTCGGTGATCTTCGTGATCAGACCGGTCTCCTCGGCCAGGGGAATGAACTCGAGCGGCGACACTAGTCCCAAGTCCGGATGGATCCAGCGGATCAGCACTTCCATGCCGATGATGCTCTGGCTGTTCAGGTCGATCTGGGGTTGATAGTGGAGGATGAATTGACTGCCGTCGAGCGCCCGACGCAGATCGCTTTCCATCGACAGCTTGCGGTGGAAGACGGCATTCATCTCCTGGTTGTAGAACATGTAGCCATTCTTGCCTTCCCACTTGACGTGGTACATCGCGATATCGGCGGCCTTGATCAGCATGTCGCTGTTGTCGCCATGTTCCGGATAAAGGGAAACCCCGATACTCGCGGAAATGAATACTTCACGCTGTCCCAGCTGGAATGAGCCGACCAGCGACTTGAGGATCTTGTTGGCGGTGCTCACCGCGTCTTCCTTGCTCTTGACGTCGGGCAAGAGCAGGGTGAACTCGTCCCCGCCCATGCGGGCCAGCGTGTCTCCCTTGCGCAGGCAGTTTTTTAGCCGGGCCGCGACCAATTGCAACAGTTCGTCCACCTGCATGTGTCCGAGGGTGTCATTGACCCATTTGAAGCGATCAAGATCGACGAACATGACCGCGAACTGCTCGCCATGCCGTTCCGATTGATTGATCGCCAGGCCGAGACGGTCCTTGAACAGCAAACGGTTCGGCAGATCGGTCAGGGGGTCATGGCAGGCCTGATAATTGATGGCCTCTTCGGTTTTCTTGCGGTCGCTGATATCCCGCGCCACGCCATAGCTGCCCTGAAAGGAATCGGCAAGTTCGGGTTTGCCGTAGAGTCCCCTGGCTTTGAGCACGATGGTGACGAAACTGCTGTCGAAGGACTTGTAGCCTTCCCGGACGATGTCGTTCTTGCACTTCATCCTGAATTCGACGTTCTGCCGCGAGCGGTTATCCATGCGTCGTTCGTTGAAGATGTATTTGGCTCGTTCGATATCCTCTTCATGGACGATGGTGGTGTAGTGCTTGCCGATCAATTCGTCGTTGGTGAAGCCCAGTACGTCTTCGAAACGCTGGTTTACAAAGTTGAACAATCCCTCTTCGTCCAGCGTGTAAATCAGGTCCGGGGAACTATCGACCAGGTATTTGTAGATATTCCGGGAATGCTCGAGCTTGCCCTGAATGACCCGATTGGCCTGTTCCAGGCGGTGCTTGTAGATGGCGTTTTCAGCGGTCTTGAGCAGTTCCTCGGGTTCATAGGGTTTGCGGATGAAGTTGTATACGCCCTTGCGCAAGGCGGTGATCGCGGCATCGATGGTGCTGTCGCCGCTGACCACGATGACCGGCGTGGCGATGCCCATGGCGATGATCTGATCGAGCACCTCGTGTCCGGTCATGTCCGGCAGCATCAGGTCGAGCAGGACCAGATCGAAACGCTCCTGCTTCAGAACGGCGATCGCCTCGCTTCCCGAGGTGCATAGCTGTCCGACGTAGCCCTTCAGGGCGAATAATTGCCTTACGCTTTCGGATAGCCGCGGTTCATCATCGATCAGGAGGATTCTGGCTCCCCGGACCTGGGGGATTCCCGCCTCGTCCGTATAGAAGTTCTCAGCGAACACTGTTTTCCCCCTTGATCCCTGTGGACATATGCGCCGCCAAAGGCAGCGTGATGTCGAAGCTTGTTCCGGTTGTCGCCGCGCTTCTGCAGGAGATGCTTCCTCCCAGCGCGTCCACCAGCTCCGCGACGATAGCCAAGCCCAATCCGGCGTGCTGCGAACCCTTGCTGCTCGCCACCGGCGAAAACAGTTTCTGCAGCAACTCTGGAGCAATTCCTGGGCCGTTGTCCGCGACGCTGATGGCAACCGCAGCGCCGCTCTGCCGGTTGATGGTGGCCGCGGTCACGACCGTCAGCACGCCGCCGCCGGGCATGGCCTCGGCGGCATTCTTGAACAGGTTGAGCAATACCTGCTTGAGACGGTTGGCGTCCGAACGAATCGCCGGGAGTTGTTCATCCAGCCTGATTTTCAGCTTGATGGCCAGAGGCGAAAAAAGAGATGGCTGGCAGAGCAGAACGATATCGCGGATGGTGGCATTGATATCCACCTCGGCCAGACTCGGTTCCTGCTCCGTCGGCGTGGCGACGAGTTGCTGCAGGATCCTGGCGACCCGATCGATCTCCTCGTTTACGATCTTGATCTCCAGTTCGGCAGGCTGCCCCTCTCTTTGCTTGATGTCGAGAAGCTTCAGGTAGTTTTTCATGATCGAGAGCGGGTTGCCGGCCTCATGCACGATCCGCCTGGCGTGAGCCTGACAGGCGGCCACATCGTGATCGCCGGAACGATAGCGCAGCGCCAGGGCGCCTCTGGCGCTCTCGATGGCTGCCCCCGCCTGTCGGGCGAACTGGGCCAGGAAGCGGGTCCGGCTGTCTATGCGCTCGATCGTGACGAGCGGAAATGCCAGCACCAGCACCCCGTACAAGGCGTTTCGAGTCGCCATCGGCGCGCAATAAAGACACTCGGCATGGGCCATCCGGATGATCTGCTCATCGATCATGCTGAGCACTGTTTCGCTATTGCCGCGAACGACGAACTTGTCATCGTATTCGATGGCGGCGTGCGACCGGGTCACCCGGTTCGACAGCAGGGCCTCGGCAATGAGACTCCGGTCGGCGGAAAGGGAAAAGCGTATCCGGCCGATGGCATCCTGATTCTCCGATAGCGGTCGGCCTGATACCAGGTTGCTCTCGGCATCCCATTCGAACAGGAAAGCCTGCCTGGGCTCGAAGAGGATGGTCGCAGATTTCAGGATGCCTGAAAGCAGCTCTTCCTCGTTTCCCGCAGCACTGAAACTATCCCGGGCGAGATCCAGGGTCATCGCGCCGTGGACCTCCTCCGCGAGTTGTTTCTGGACGCCGACGGCGCCGTCTTCCGCGTGGTTTTTACCGTGGTTTTCGCGCTTGCTGCGCGGCTGCTCGGTCGGGCCCGCGTAAGCATCATCGATGGCGATCCCGAGCGGAATGGCCAGGGCCTGGACCTGGTCATGAGCATAGGCGCACAAGGCCAGCGCTGCCTCGGCCTCAATGTCGAACAGGGCACGGGCAAGGGCCAGCGCGGGGTGGTTGCTGGCGCTTGCGGCTACCTTGCTCAGCGCGTTGGCCAATGCCAGGATCTTGACCAGTTCGGTCGCGCCGGCAATGCGCGGGAAGGGCACATGGTGGCTGCGGATGGCATCGACGATCAAGGGTTCCAGCCGCCAATGCGCGACCAGCATGGCGCCAATTTCGCAGTGGTTGATTCCCAGCGCGCTGGTTTCCTCTTCCGGCAGCACGTCGCCATCGGCAAACAGCGGCGTGTAGGCCGCGGGTCTGGCCACGAGGAGCGCCAGCTTGCCCATGTCGTGGAGCAATCCGGCGACATAGGCTTCGTCGGGATGCGGATAGGCCAGGGTCTCGGCGAGCTTCTCGGCGAGCAATGCCGTGGTCTGGCTATGCTGCCAGAAGCGGGCGAAATTGACCGGCACGATCCCGGCCAGGGTATTGAGAAACTGTTGCGTGGCGGCGCTGACGGAGATCGTTTTGACCATCTTCAGGCCGAGCAGATTGATGCATTGCTCGATCGACGAAATGGTCTTTTGATGGCTGTACGCCGCCGAGTTGGCGACTGCCAGAATTTTCAGGCTCAGGGCCGGATCGCGCATGACCAGGCCGGCCAATTCGCGCACCTGCAGATTCTCGGAGCCGAACTCCTGCAAGATCCGCAACAGGATTTCCGGCAGGCTCGGCAGCCGGGACAGTTCGATGTTTTCAACGACCTGTTGCATGGTGGGTGTGATCCCCGTTAGTTGTCACGAGCCTGCGCTGGCTGCTGGCTTCTCCCGGTGCGTACGAGGGTGGGTAAGGGCCGCGCCCGACCGGCAGTATCCTTGACCGGGGTGCCCTAGTCAATCGATTCGCCCGATCTTAAACGGCTATCGAAAGTTATAGGCTCATTTAGCGAATGATGTTGTTGAACTCATACCCTGACGGCGAGAGCGAGCAACTGCACGGGATCCGGGCTGAATCGCGGCGACCGGTCGAGCGCCCTGAACCAACCGAGATAATTTGCGAGGTATTTCGTGGCT
>CAILCO010000158.1 GCA_903832735.1 uncultured Sterolibacterium sp. | reverse complement strand
TGTAAGCGCTCAGCGCGCCCACGTTGGATTACGATGGAACTTGGCATAGAGGTTCCGCACGCAGTGGTAGCAGCGAATCGATCTGGCTGTTGAGGCAAGTGGGCAAAGCTTCCAGAGTTTGTCTAAGCCAGGCCGAAGGATCGAGACCATTGAGCTTGGCGGTGGCGAGCAAACTCTGAATCGCGGCAGCGCGTTTTCCAGCGCGTTCCGACCCAGTAAAGAGCCAGTTCTTTTTTCCGATGGCGATCGGTCGAATCGTGTTTTCCACGGGGTTGTTGTCGATCGGCAAACGTCCGTCCTCAACATAACGACTCAGGGCCACCCAGCGCTTGAGACTGTAGTCGATTGCCTTAGCGGTGCCCCCGCCATTGGCAACGGCTACCCGGGTTCGCAGCAGCCAGTCATGCATCGACCGAAGTAGAGGCTGGGCCTGCGCTTGCCGCAATTGCGTCCGCCCCGCGATATCCAGGTCTTTACCCTGATCTTCGATCACGTACAAAGCCGCGATCCGCTCCAGTGCCTCCAACGCAATCGGATTGGCCTGTGCCGCATGAAGATCGAAGTACTTCCGGCGTGCATGCGCCAGGCAGCCCAACTCTGTCACGCCGGCCCTAAACAGCGCCTTGTAGCCAGAGTAGTCGTCCACCATCAGGTGGCCTTGCCACTCCGATAGGAAGTTCTGCGCATGGCGACCCGCGCGGCTGGTCTGGTAATCAAACACCACAATCGGCGGACCAGTTTCCAGGGCATTGCTACGGTAGGCCCACAGATACGCCCGTTTCGTCTTGCCCTTGCCAGGATCAAGCTGCGCCACCGGCGTTTCATCAGCATGCAGCACGGGACGTTCAAGTAGTAACGCCGCCAGGCGATCCGCCAGGGGTTGCAGGGCAACACCCACACGCCCTACCCACTCTGCGAGCGTGGAGCGGGACAGAATGACCTGGTCCCGTGCTGCGATCTGCTCCAGACGATACAGCGGTAGATGATCCAGATACTTGCTGATGATCACCCACACATACAAGCCCACCGCCGCCATGCCGCCATCGATCACGGCGGGAGGGATCGGTGCTGCCGAAACCGTCTCGCAGGCACGGCAGGCGTATTGGGGGCGGATGTGACGATGCACGAAGAAACGAGCTGGTTCGACATCCAACTGTTCGCTGATGTCTTCGCCGATCTTAACCAGATCCTTGCCGCACTGCCCGCAGGTGCATGACTCAGGTTCGTGCCGGTGTTCGATGCGCGGCAGATGCTCAGGCAGGGTTTGACGGCCAGCGCGCTGACGCTTGGGTCGATCCTGCGGTTCCAATGCCTCAGTTTGCTGGTCGGCCTCAGCTTCGATCGCTGCCAGATCGGTATTCCAGCCTTCCTGGAACAGTTCCCGTTGCTCGGGTGAGAATGCCTCGCTCTTGCAACCGAAGCGGATACGCCGGTGATGCGCAAGTTCCAGTGTCAGGGCCTGGATCTTGAGGTTCGCCGCCTTGATGGTGGCAGCGTCCTGTCGGGTCTTGTCGAGCAGTTGATCTATTGTCCCGGACATCCATTCCTGCAACGCAGGCTCAGGGTTGAAACGTGCCAGTTCTGCTTGCAAATTCATGCCGCAATTATACCACGTCGATATGGCTGTAAGCCATGCCAATAGGGCGTTTCAGCGATATTTTGTGCGGCGAATTGACAGGCATTTCCATGCCACCGCTCACACTCTGTCGCGGCCGAGCCGAAACTGGATTTACTTGGCCGGCGTGAAACCGGATTTTCTTCGGGTGTATTTTCTTCGCCCCGTGGATATGAAGCTGAGATTTTCTTTGCTGTTTGGGTGTTCTTCGGTTTTCTTCCTGAATCGT
>CAILCO010000157.1 GCA_903832735.1 uncultured Sterolibacterium sp. | reverse complement strand
CCAATGTCCCGATGAGCCTTGCCAATTCTCTCGTCCTCATTTTGCATCTCCTGGCTCCAGCGCCCGTGCGCTATGTAGCCAGTATCCACTTCCACAGGCTCGCTAGATGAGCCAGCCACGTTATTCGCTAAATGAGCCTAGTTGAAATACCAATTAGCCGGTATTGGTACTCCTATAAAAACACATCAAGATCGGCCTAAACGAGCCTTTGACAGGGACGTATGTCGACTTTGACATGAACGAAAGTGTCGGACGTGATTTCCAGTCGCCCTGTCCTGGCGGTCAATGGGAACCATTCTTATTATCACCGGTCGAATCGCTACTTGGAGTCTTCAGCTCCGCGAAGCCGAGATTCAGGATGACGAGCGAAGGAAAGCTATAAAGGATGTGTGAATCCCGTCAATGAAAAGAGAACGACATGTTGCTGGAACGAAATCACGATTCGTATGCATTCGGGTTGACAGCTTCAGGGGAAGCTCGCTCACTTGCGGGCATTGATCAGGAATCGGGAGCGCAATATCACTTCGTTGATAACTTTCTACGTTTGATATTCGCATCCGGTAGAAACAATATGGCAGTATCCAAATCACTGCCGACCGTTTGGCCAATTACGGATTACCAAGCCTTGCCTCTGTCGAAAATTAGACCAGATGCCGGCTATCATTTGCCAGATCCGGTTATGTCCAACCCGGTTCGCTTGGATTCATCAGCAGTCGAAGTTATGACGGACCTTCGTCGCGTTTCAGCGGTCACCGTTGGCGACTCGGCTTCCATTACCGAAGCCAATCAAACCATGATTACCAGAGGTGTCCGCTTACTTTTTGTGATCGATGATCGGCAACGAATCGCGGGTGTCCTCACGGCGACGGATATTCTTGGTGCGAAGCCGGTGCTGATCGCAAGACAGCGCGGCATCCTTCATGATGAAGTGAGCGTGCGCGACATCATGACTTCGATGGAGAGAGTGGAAGTCGTCGAATTGAGCCACGTACTAAAGGCTCGCGTCGGTGATGTTGTTGCAACACTAAAGCATAGTGGACGCCAGCATGCCTTGGTGGTCGATCACCAATATGGGAACCAGGTTGGAAGAGGTATACAAATGGTTCGCGGCATATTCTCGCAGACGCAAATCGCTAGGCAGTTGGGCGATATACCCTTTACATCGGAAGACGGGCGCTCCTTTGCTGATATTGCAGCGGTGATCGGAGTGCAATAGCGACTCGAATAAGAAAGGCGCAATAAATAACGGTTTCCTCGAATTTGTCTTACGCAATGACTCAACCACCGGTGTTTCGCAAGTTCAAGATCGAAGGTCGCAGTAGGAATTTCTAATCGCAATAACGCTGGTGGAGGGTTTAATGGCCATCCCCGCAAGTTCAGGAATCTCGAACGTATATCTTCCGGCACTCTCTGCGGCTGCATTGAGGACGGCGTTGCCGAGCAGCAACGTCCAATTCAAGGAGGCAGCCTTCGGTGCCGCTGGCCGGGTGGCCGGATTGGCACGGCAGACCGCAACCGGATCGGACAGTTCGACGGTGACTGCCGCTGTTCTCGACAGCTTGGGCATCCTGCAAAACGCTTCGCCAAGTGCGGCGGCGAATGCCTTGTCTAGCTTACTCGCAGCCAATCTTGGGGTCACCGCCGGCTCCCTGGAAAGTACGGCAACCAGCGTAAATGACCTTGCCCTGACGCAATTGTTTCAGGGCGCATCCGCTACCAACGGAACCGATGCTACGGCTCAGGCATTTTCCGATCTGATCATCGAAGCGGCAAACATCGCGGCGACTAGCGTCGATGTCAACTCGACACTTTCAGGCACCACGGCACCGAGCGATCTGCAGACAGCGCTTCTCAATAGCACAACGCTAACGGTCAGCAGTCTCGCCCAAGCGGACGTGACTCTGGTCGCAGCGGCAGGCGGGAGCAGCAATTTGGCTGGCGCTACCGCTGCGATTATTACCGGGGCCGTAGCGGGTGTGCAAAACCTGACCCTGGACAACATTAGTGCAATAGCCAGCAACGCCGCGCCTCTCGGGCTCTCGCTAAGCACACTGCCACCGACAACACCCGTGGTTGCGCTTCAAGTCCCCACTGAGGCTGCAGCACCGGTGACGTCGGCTGCAACGAACACCGTCACCGCGCCGCCTACGGTGACAGCCGTGCCAATTGCACCCATAGTTGGGGCAGCAACTACAGTCGCGACGAACATTACCGGAGCTCAATTCGGTTCGAACAGCGCCTTGCAGAGCCTGATCGCCGATGCCGTCGCCCAGGCAGTGAGCACCGTCGCGACTGACCCCAGCTACGCAGCAGCCGCTGCACAGTTATACGCGAGTGCGGCGGTCTTTCATTTCATGCAGGCCGAAGTGCAGCCAAGCTTGGGCAGCATCGCCGGATCGATCCTGCCAGTACTTCCTGTCCGCAGGAGTAGCGTGCTATTGGAAAACCGTTAGACTACTGCGCAGTTCAGCTGAGCAATGCCCAGGCGGCGAGTTGCGCTCAAACCGCTTCCAGCACCCCGCACCCAGTGGGAAAATCAACCCGGTACGCTCCGGTAACCCGCGTTGTTAGAGGTGCAGTTGGCACATCGCGCCGTTAGGTAGCTTCACGAAAACAGCAGGGCAAAGTGTGGCGCGCATCAACACCCCGTTTCCGGACCAACCCCATTTCGTAATTGGCGAAGGTAATATACCAACACCGTCTGGCGATTCGCTGCGTCGCCGCTCCGATTACAGCAACCATGAGGTTAGATTACATGTTGAAACGAGCAGTGACTTGCTGCATGGCTGGATGTTTCCTGATAGCGATGGTGTCGAGCGCGTCGGCCGAGCCCCCGCCGCCCTACAACGCGGTCGAGCTGCAGGCCGAGGCGCAGCGCGAGGTGCAGAATGATCTGCTGAATGCGAGCCTGTTCGTGGAGCTCAACGATCCCAATCCGGCTGTGCTCGGCAATGCCATCAACAAAAGCGTCAACGACGCCCTGCGCATTGCCAAGGACTACAAGGGAGTACGGGTGCGCTCCGGCAACAACCAGACCTATCCGATCTACGCCAAGGGCAACGTTTTGCAGGGCTGGCGCGGCCGCGCCGAGATCCGCATCGAAAGCAAGGACTTCGAAGCCGCCTCCGGGCTGATCGGTAAGTTGCAGGCGAGCATGCAGCTTGGCAACATGAGCTTTTCGGTCTCCCCCGAGGCTCGCCGCGCCACGGAAAACGAGTTGATCGCCGAGGCCATCGGCGCATTCAAAGCGCGCGCCGAGATCATCAAGGCTGCGCTCGCCGGGCATGGCTACAAACTGCAGCGCCTGAATGTGGCTAACGCTTACAACGCGCCGCAGCCGCGCTTGGCCATGGCGCGCATGGCGGCGTCTGCGCAAGACGTCGCTGCGCCCAATCTAGAAGCCGGAGTGAGCTTGGTGACCGTTACCGCAAGCGGCGCCATTGTCGTTCTCGAATAAGGCAGGTGATCATGCTGCGCACTGAGAGCGTGCCATCGTCGCCCTGCAGATGATTTCGACGGGTTTCGGCTTGGTCTCGGCAACTAAGCAGCTGTATTCAACAGCGCCTCTGCCGACGCTCAGGTCGACATGTACCAGGACAGGAACATGATATCCGGCAATTCTCTAACAGCGGCGGCGAGTACCGAGATCACCGTGCTGGAATTGCGCGACGACAGCAGTCTGGTGCTCCGCATGGAAGGAACACAAGCGCTGCTGCGCAAGGAGTTCGCCTTGGGTGTGGCCGCGCTCGCTCGGCAATGCTTGAGGCATGAACCGCCGTTGCCGATCGAACTCGAACACGCGATCGAGTTGACGGAAGAGGCCTTGATGCCACTCGCTGCGCTGCTTGCAGGCAGCGCCGGGCTAATCCTGAAAGGCTTGGGCGCATTTCTGATCGGCCAGGGTCTGACACGGAGTGGCAGCACACAGACCGAGCTCACCCTGGATGAGGTGGAGTCGATCTTCAACCGGGTGGTGTCAGTCAGTCAAGGTCGACCCGCAAGCCAGGAGACGCTGCCGACGGATGCGCGATTTTTCGCGGCGCTGCTGATGCTGCGAGAATTCATGCACCACCTGCACTTTGCACAAGTCACGCTTCAAGTCTGAGGGAAACGATTCCCCGGTTGAACAGACAGGTTTCATTTCCCTTCAGCTATAACTGAGTTGCGTCGCAGCGCACCAAGGCAGATCGATCACGGCATCCAGATAGTCGAAAATATTAGAGCATTCCCTGCTTTTCTTGGTGTCCCTGGTGGCGATGAAGTTCTGATTTATTATTATCTAGTGCCACCGAGTCCTTCGAGCAGCTTGACCAGGGTATGCAGGACACGATTGGCCGGCGTAGCGATGCCCAGGGCTTTGCCTCTGGCTAGCACATGACCGTTGAGATGGTCGATCTCGCTCAACTTGCCGCGCGCCAGATCCTGGGCGGTTGACGACATCTGGGTCGGCATCGTCCGGGCGATGTTGTGCACCGCCTGCCAGATGTCCCCGGGCACGGTCACGCCCTCTCCTGCCGCTACGGCCAGGCATTCCCCGACCACGTCACGCATCAACTCCTCCACGCCTTCGCCCTGCACCAAGCGGCCGTAGGGCAGTTGGGTGATCGCGGACAGGGCGTTGTAGGCGCAATTGAGGATCAGCTTGGCCCAAAGCTCGCCCTGCACGTTGTCGGAGATCTGCACCGGCACGCCGGCGGCGGCGAACAGCTTCGCCTGCTCGTCGCTGGCGGCCGACGGCGCTATCACCAGTTCTCCGCGGCCGTGGTGCCGGAGATGGCCCGGCCCGGCCATCTCGCAGGCGACATAGACCACCGCCTGGGCTGCTGCGCGGCGGAGCAGCGCTTGCAGCCGCTCGGCATTGTCCACGCCGTTTTGCAGACTGAGCAGACAGGCTTCGGCCGACAGGTGCGCGGCCATGTCCGCAGCGGCGCGCCCGGTATCGGTGGACTTGACGCAGCAGAGCACCAGCTGCGCGCCCCGGATGGCGCCAGCGTCGCTGCTGGCTTCTATCGGCACATGTTCCTGGAACGACCGGGTCTCCATGAACAGGCCGTCCTGGTTTACCGCGGCGACATGCACCGGCCGTCCGATCAGGACTACGTCATGGCCTGCGCGGGCGAGCATGCCGCCGTAGTAGCAGCCCACCGCACCGGCACCCAGCACCGCGATCCTCATTGCTTCCGCCATCGCGAACCCGGTACTCAGGTATTCCGGCAACCGAGGAGGTTCATGGCGATCATGGTCATCACCACCTGGCCATCCTGGTTGATCATTTCTATCGCCGACCGGACCATGCCGCGGTCCGGTTTTGAGCGGGATTGCCGGGCTTCCACGACGCTGATGCGGATGCGCAAGCGGTCGCCGGGACGCACCGGTTTCAACCAGCGCAATTCGTCTACTCCCGGCGAGGCAAGACTGGCATTCTTGGACAGATAATGATCGGCGAACAGGCGCATCATCAGCGACGCGCTCAGCCAGCCGCTGGCGATCAGGCCGCCGAAAGGTCCCTTGGCGGCTGCGGCCGGATCGGTATGGAAATCCTGCGGATCATAGCGTTTGGCGAATTCGATGATCTCCGCTTCGCCGACCTCGATCTCGCCGAATTCGTAAGTCGAGCCGGCGAGGTAATCCTCGAAGTAGCGATCGTCGATAGCGCTGGAAAATGTTGCGTGAGTCATGGCTTTCCGGATATTAAAGTTTGGCCAGAATGTCGGCGAATTTCGCTGCGACCTTTTTCCGCTGCTCGGGACTCGCCCGGGCGACGGGCGGAAAGTCCTTGAGCATATCGAACGGCCGGCAGGCATCGATCACCGCTCGCGAGTTGGTGCTCGTGCCGCGGGCAATGCGCGGATCGAGCGGGCCGCTCCAGGTCTTGCGGATGAAGTCGATATCCTCGACCGGATCGCAGCGGGTGCACATCGCCCAGACCACCTGGAACAGATCGGTGGGATCGATGTCATCGTCTACCACCACCACGAAGCGTCCGAGATAGGAGCCCGACTGGCAATTCGCCGCGAGCATGCCGGCCTGTTTGGAATGGCCGGGGTAGGCCTGCTTGATCGCGATGATGTTGAACATCCGCGCGCCGCCCGCTTCGTGGCACCACACGCCCGTTACGCCGCCCAGGCCGGCGCGTTCGACCTCGTTCCAGATCATGCCGGCCTTCATCACGCACTTGGAGAAGGAGAAATCGGACGGCGGCACCAGCGGCGTGGCCATCGTCAGGATGGGATTGTTGCGGTAGTACACGCGCTGGATGCGGACCACCGGCTGCTCGCTTTTTCCTCCGGCGTAGTAGCCGGTGAATTCGCCGAACGGGCCTTCGGCCATGGTCTCGCCGGGATGCATCTCGCCCTCTAGGACGATTTCGCTGTGCGCGGGCATGGGCAGGCCGTGGACTTCGCTTCGCACGACGTCGAAGGGCAGGCCGCGATGGCCGCCCGAGTAGTCGTACTCGGACTGGCCGAAGCGCAGTTCGTTGCCGCCGGCCAGGAACAGCATCGGGTCGTGGCCGCAGGAGATCAGCACCGGGCAGGGCTTGCCCTGCTTGAAATATTTTTCGCGGATCTGCCGGCCATGCTTGCCCGGAGACATCCACAGGCCGACGCGATTCCGGCTGTGCGCCATCGCCCGGTAGGTTCCGATGTTGATCCAGTCCAGTTCCGGATCGCGCATGATGACCAGATCGTCGGTGCCGATATAGCGGCCGCCGTCCTGTTCATGCAGGAACGGAATCGGGAATTTGAAAATATCGACATCGTCGTCGCGATCGATGTTCTCGAGGATCGGCCCGGTCTCGACGACCCGCGGCGGAATCGGCCGGTGCGTGAGCATGCGGTCGCGATAGGCGCGGACGACATCCATCGGACCTTCGGGCACCGGAAAGCCGAGCGTCAGGGCCAGCCGTTTCGACGAGTTGGTGCCGCCGGAGAGCAGGCGATAGCCGGGCGGATAGCCGGTAATGTTTTCGAAGAGCAGGGCGGGGGCCTTGCTCTGCTTCGCGCCGTTGACGATTTCCGCCAGCGTGCCGACTTCGAGATTCCAGTCGGCGCCGGAAATCCGTTGCACTTCGCCAGCTTGTTCGGCGCGTTCGAGAAATTCGCGCAGATCCTGATGCGGGCGGTCGTAATCGTTCCAGTTTGTCATAGTGTTCTCAGTCGACGGTTATCTTGGCGGCCTTGATGATGCTCGGCCATCGGTTCAGTTCTTCCTGCAATTTCGCGGCGAGCAGTTGCGGCGGGCCGCCCGCCGGAGTTATGCCTTGCTTGGCCAGGCTTTGGGCGACACCATTGCCTTTCAGCGCGATATTGACGTCCTTGTTGAGTTGGGCAATCGTTGCCGGCGCGGTGCCGGCCGGCGCGAACAGGCCATACCAGATATCGACCTGCGCCCTGGGCAAGCCCAGTTCCTTGAAGGTCGGGACCTTGGCCATGCCGGCGAAGCGTTCCGGACTCATGACCGCGAGCACCTTGAGTTTTCCGGCGGAGACGAGCGGCGTCACCGTATGAATCGGCGCGATCATGGCCGACACATGGCCGCCGGCGACATCGCTGAGGGCGCCGCCGGTGCCCTTGTAGGGCACGTGGAAGAGGTCGATGCCGGCTTCCTGCTTGACCAGTTCCATGGCCAGATGCTGCGGCGTGCCGTTGCCCGGCGAAGCGTAGTTGATGCTGCCCGGTTTGGCGCGGGCGGCCGCGATGAATTCCTGCAGGCTGTTGGCCGGGAACGACGAGCCCACGACCAGGCACAGCGCGCCGGTGCCGAGCAGGGCGATTGGCGTGAAATCCTTGACCGGGTTGTAGGGCAGCCTGGTGGTGTTGAGCGCGGCATTGGTGGCGAAGGTCGTCGCCGCCACCAGTAGCACCGTGCCGTCGGGTCTGGAACGCGCGACATGCTCGGCCCCGATATTGCCGCTGGCGCCCGGCCGGTTATCGACCACGACGGCGGTGCCGCGGTTGGCGAGGATCTCCTTGCCGATCACGCGCGCCAGGATATCCACGCCGGTGCCGGGTGTGGCCGCGACGACGAAGGAAATGGCGCTTTGCGCCAGCGCAGTAGAGGCGGCAAACATACCGGCAGCGATGAACAGGATTGCACCCAGGCCGCGCCGTGCCCGGCCGGCGCGGCCTGGCGGAAAAAATGCTCGATGAGTCATCTGTCGCTTCCCAGTAAGTGGCGGATTCAAGAATGAATTGCAGCGGCAGTTTAGCCGTTTCATGAAACGTTCGCGAGGGTTCAGCGGAAATTTCCGCGTCATGGCGAAGTGTGGACGCTGTGGACTATTCGCTAACGTCACGGCATATTGGGCATACGCTTACGACAACGATAATCGAGGAGACACCATGCAGCGCATTTTGTTTGGTTTGTTCGCGGCCCTCTGTCTGAGCCTTGCGGCTTCTGTTCACGCTCAGGCCTGGCCGACGCGGCCGGTCAAGTTCATCGTGCCATTCACGCCGGGCACCGGCATGGACACGATCGCCCGGATCGTCGCGCCCAGACTCGCGGAGCGGCTGGGCCAGTCCGTGGTGGTCGAGAACCGGCCGGGCGCCTCCGGCAACATCGGTACCGACGCGGTCGCCAAGGCAGCGCCCGACGGCTATACCCTGATGGTCGGCGCGAACACCATGCTGATGGCGGCCAATCTTTACAAGAGCGTGCCCTTCAATCCGCTCACCGATTTCGCGCCGATCTCGCTGGCCGGGTGGGGCACGCTGATGCTCGCCACCAATCCGAAGACCGGGATCGTGAGTGTCGCCGATCTGATCGCGAAGGCCAAGGCGGCACCGGGAAAACTCACCTACGGTTCACCCGGGGTCGGCACGCCGCACCACATGGCCATGGAACTGTTCAAGGATCTCACCGGCACCGACCTGCTGCACATTCCCTACAAGGGCAGCGCCGGCGCGGTCATCGACATCCTCTCGGGCGCGACCGACCTGATGTTCATTCCGGTCCATGTCGCCATGCCCTACGTCAAGGCGGGCAAGCTGAAGGCGCTCGCGGTCGGCAGCCCGAAGCGCCACGCCATGGCGCCCGAGGTGGCCAGCCTGCAGGAGCTCGGCATCAATGGCGCCGAAGTGGACATGTGGTTTGCCTTTCTCGCGCCCAGGGGCACGCCGCCGGCGATCATCATTCGGCTCAACAGCGAACTGCGCGCCATCCTGGCAACGCCCGAGGTGAAGAGCGCCTTCGAGAAGCTGGGGCTGGAAGCGGCGTCCAACTCCGGCGCCGAGATGTCGGCGCTGATGGAGAAAGACTATGCCCGCTGGGCGCTGGTCATCAAACGGAACAACATCAGCGCGGAATAGGACCTCAGGTGCGGAAACGCGACACGCTCTGGCGCAAGCCCGCGGCCAGGGTTTGTATCTCGCGCGCAGTGCTGGCCGTTTGCTGGGTGGCCTGACTGTTCTTCTCGGACAGGAGGGCGACCCTTTCGACGTTGCTGGCCAGAAGGTGGCCGGCCGTTTTCTGTTCCTCCAGGGCGTAGGATATTTCATTGACCGAGGCGACCACCGTGCGGCTGCTGGCGGTGATCTCGTCCATCACCTTGCTCGCCTCGTGCGCCTGACTCACGCCCGTCCCCACCTGGGTGACGATGCGATCCATGGCGCCGACCGCACTGCTGGCTTTTGACTGAACCAGCGAGATCATCTCGCCGATTTCGGACGTCGCGGCGGAGGTGCGCTCGGCCAGCTTTCTCACCTCATCGGCAACCACGGCGAAACCGCGTCCCTGCTCGCCTGCCCGCGCCGCCTCGATGGCGGCATTCAAGGCCAGGAGATTGGTCTGATCGGCGATGTCCTTGATCACCTGAACAATGCCGGTGATGCGCTGGGAACTCTCGCCCATCGCGCTGATGGATTGCGACGCCTCGCCTACCGTTCCGGCGATGCCTTCCATATCCGCGGCCGTGCGTTCCATGAATTGCTTGCCGCTTTCCGCTCGCTCGCCGGATTCGGCGCTGATCTTGCGCGCCTCGCCGGCGCTGTCGGCAACATGGGCAATGCTGGTGCTCATCTGTTCCACGGCCGACGCGATCGATGCCGCCGCCTCGCTCTGGTCGGCGGAACCGCGCGCCACGTTTTCCGCCGCGACCGACAGCGTTTCGGCCGACTTGCCCAGGCTGTCCGCGCCGCCCTTCACTTCCATTATCATCGTCGCCAGTTGTCGCCCCATGTCTCGCAGCGCCACCAGCAGGCTGTCGTTGTCGCCGCTATTCACCGGTATCGTTATGCTCAGGTTGCCGCCGGCGATCTCCGTCACCGCGCTCTTCGCTTGCTCGGGTTCGCCGCCCAAGGGCCGCGTGATGCTGCGCGTGAGCAGCCAGCCGCCGATGACGATCAGCAACAGCAGGGCAACGGTCAAAGCCAGCAAAATGGCCTGGGTATTGCGATAGGCTTGCGCCGAAGAGTCCTTGGCCTGGCGGATCAGCTCGCTTTGGTAATCGGCAAGCTTGGTCTGCGCATTCTGGTAATCCATCAATTTCGGGCGCACCGATTCGGAAAGAAAACGCATCGATTCGTCGAGCTTCTTGTCGGCCACCAACTTCTTCTGTTCGTCGTTACTGGCGATATAGCTTTTTCTGACCTCGCCAATTTTCTTCAGCAATTCCTTGCCCTTGGCCGTGTTCTCCAATTTATCGATGGCCTCTATGTTCGCCTGATTGAGCGTCCTGGCCTGTTTCGATGCCTCGATATACTTGTCGATATCGGCCTGATTGCCGGTCAGCATGGAATCGCGCTGGACCAACTGGGCATTGGCCAGCGAGAGCGCGCTGGCATTGATCATTGCGGCTATCGGCAGCCGCTGCTCGACGATCACCCGCAACTCGCCATTGACGTCCGACAGGCGCTGCATCACGATGCCCATGGAAACGATAATGACCAGGGCTATGGCGCCAAACGCCAAACCCAAACGCGTTCCTATCCTCAGATTAGGCAGCATCTTGCGTGTCCTCCCCAGTATCAATGTTGCGCAGAGCGGAACCAGTGCCGTGCCTGCGGTCCGACATGGTACTGCTATGCGGACACTGTGCTCAACACATGCAATAATTCAGGCCGACCCAGAAGACGTTCCTTCCCTGACCCGAATCCCCGCCATGACCCTGCGTATCGCCATCAACGGTTACGGCCGCATCGGCCGCTGCCTGCTCCGTGCCCTGCATGAATCGCCGCTGCGCAGCGAGATCACGGTGGTCGCCATCAACGAGCCGGCCGATCTCGAGAGTATGGCTTATCTGACGCGCTTCGATTCGACCCACGGCCGCTTTCCCGGCGCAGTCGATATCCGCGGCAAGCGCCTGTGCATCGCCGACCAGGAGATCGAGGTGTTCCATCAGCGCAGGCCCGAGGGCGTAGCCTGGCGCAGCCTCGATATCGACCTGCTGGTGGAAGCTTCCGGACGCTATGCCCATAGGCACGAACTGGAAGCCTTTCTCGCCGCCGGCTGCCCCCGCCTGCTGCTTTCCCAGCCCGGGCACAGCGCCGCCGACGTCGATCGCACGGTGGTCCAGGGCATGAACCAGAATGCCCTCCTGGGCGACGAGCGGCTGGTCTCGGCTGCCTCCTGCACCACCAACGCGATCGTCCCGGTGCTGGACATCCTCGATCGCGAGTTCGGCATCGAGCATGCGCTGATGACCACCCTGCATTCGGTCATGAACGATCAGCCGCTGATCGACGGCTACCACGACGACGACCTGCGCCGCACCCGCTCGGCGATGCAGTCGATGATCCCGGTGGCCACCGGTCTCGCGCGCGGCGTGGCGCGGCTGCTGCCGAATCTCGCCGGCCGCGTCGCGGCCAAGGCCATCCGCGTGCCGGTGGCCAACGTCTCGGCCATCGATCTGGTGGCGACGCTGGCCAAATCCGCCAGCGCCCTCGAGATCAACGCCCGGTTGCGTCGGGAGGCCGAGTCCGGCTATCCGGGACTGCTCGCCTGCACCGACGAGCCGCATGCCTCGATCGACTTCAATCACCGTCCGCATTCCGCGATTGTCGACACCGGCCTGACGCAGATGAGCGGCGAGCGGCTGGCGAATCTGTTCATCTGGTTCGACAACGAATGGGGCTTCGCCAACCGCATGCTCGAACTGGCGGCGTTCTGGGGGCGGCTGCTGCCAGGCAGGGCGGTCTCGCCATGATGTTCATCAAACTCTTGCTGCTGGTCTGTTCTCTCATGCTCTCCCTGGAAGTGCATGCCGAAAAGATCACCATAGCCGCGGCAGCCGATCTGCGCTTCGCGCTGGACGAGATCGTCGCCGCCTTCGGCAAGGACTATCCGGCCGACGAGGTGGCGGTGATCTATGGTTCGTCGGGAATGTTCCATACCCAGATTCAGCAGGGTGCGCCGTATGACCTGTATTTTTCCGCCGATATCAGTCTGCCCCGGGAACTGGCGAAAAAAGGCTATGCCGCCTCCGCGGTGAAGCCCTACGCCATCGGTCGCATCGTCCTGTGGAGTGCCAGTCTGGATGCCAGCAAGATGACTCTGGCCAGTCTTCTCGATAGCGGGATCAGCCGCGTCGCGATCGCCAATCCGGTGCACGCACCCTACGGCAGGCGGGCCGAAGAGGCGCTGCGGGCGTCGGGTCTGTGGGAGAAAGTGGCGCCCAAACTGGTCTATGGCGAAAACATCGCCCAGGCCGCGCAGTACGTCCAGTCCGGCAATGCCCAGGTGGGCATCATCGCCCTGTCCCTGGCGATCAGCCCGCAACTCGCCGGCAAGGGCAGCTACTGGCTGGTGCCGGACAGCCTGCATGAGCCGCTGGAACAGGGCTACATCATCACCAGGCGGGCGGAAAAAAGTGTCCTGGCCAGACGCTTCGCCGACTACATCGACGGCAAGCCTGCCCGCGCCGTGATGCGTCGCTACGGTTTCGCCCTGCCCACCGAAACCACGGCTCGGTGAATGTTTACGCTTACGGAGGGCTGCCCATGAACGAGATCGACACCTTGCGCCGAGTCCTGCGTGACTGCCGCACGATAGCCGTGGTCGGTCTGTCGGCCGAAGGCAATCGGCCCAGCTACGTCGTTGCCAAGTACCTGCAGGAGCGAGGCTACCGGATCGTCCCGGTGAATCCGAAGTATCCGGAAATCCTCGGCGAGACATGCTACCCGGACCTGAAGTCGATTCCCTTTCCGGTGGCTATGGTCGACGTCTTTCGCAAGCCGCAGGACTGCCCGGCGATCGCCCGGGACGCCGCCGCCATCGGCGCCAGAGTGCTGTGGTTGCAGATCGGCGTGATCAACGAAGAGGCTAGGCGACTTGCCGAGGATGCCGGCCTGACGGTGGTGATGGATCGCTGCGTCAAAATCGAATACGCCCGTCTGTTCGGTGGCCTCGACTAAAAAGCATGGTGTCATAACCCGCCATGGATGCCCCTGGGAACGCATAGAATCGCCCTGGCGCCTCTGAACGGGGGTTGCCGGTATCCGAGTATCGGTTCATCCCCTTGCTGCGGCGTAGAGCCGGGAAGTCCAGTGCCCGTTCCGGAAATTCATGTGGCTTTGTTGCGACGGACCTCTTTCTGCTCCAAAGCAGAATCCTACCGAATTGAAGAAACTTCGTGATTATTGAGTTTTCCGTAAATCATGACATTACCAGAGTGTAGCCTGCATCCAGCAAGCGGCAATGATCGAAGGGCGCTTTTGAGCACTCTTGAGCTTGTTGCGCGCAGTGGTGTGAAGTTCGCTCAGGTCGTTGGGACAGT
>CAILCO010000156.1 GCA_903832735.1 uncultured Sterolibacterium sp. | reverse complement strand
CCAAGCAGCCGTTCTCCCGGTAAACCATCAAACCGGGTTACTTCCCAAATACATATTTGCTATGAGGCCGGCGCTCAGGATCGGGCTCGTCCAACAAACGGTTCAGATCGTGGCTTCGCACGATCTAACCTTATTCGTTAGTCTCGTTGCACCTGAAGAGATGGATGCTGTAATGAACAAGCTGGCACGCCGACTTGATGAGTGGCGAGTCTGGCAACCCGCGGAGTACGGGGGCTTTGGTGCAGCCATGCAGGATCCGCCGCTGATTCATCCGGCAGGAAGTACCGAGCCAGCCTCATGGAACAAGAGAAGCTGGCCGACAATGTCATCCCTGCGGGACGTCGACGCATCATGCGAAGCTGAAGTCACAAGTTTCTTCAACCAGTTGCAGGAAGAAGAATCATGAGCCGCCCCGTCAGAAGATCCCAGGCTATCGCTCCGTTTGGAATTGGAGCACTTGTCGACTTCCCGGGGCCCGTCTCGCTGGTGCATGCCGGACTGGACGCGTGGCCATTTGACGAAGGAAGACCGGACCATCGAGAGTTTGTAATTGATGATGAAAAGCGTCTGTCGCAACGATTGAATGTTGATTATTTTGTGCAACCTCCCGATTTTCGCCAGCCGGAACGTGGCCAGGATGCTGCCCATGCCAATCTCAATCTCAAGTTGCCATTCCTCAGGTTTCCGCTCTGGCATGTCTGTCCACGGTGTGGTCGCATGCATCTGGCGCGGTACCACGACATTGCTGCGCCAACCTGTAGGGGCCCGGTTGGATCCGGTGGTGAATCTGGCGGAGAACATTCTTTCAGGAAAACGGTCCAGGTACGCTTCGTTTCTGCCTGCAAGAAAGGCCACCTTCAGGATTTCCCTTGGCTGGAGTGGCTGTTCAAACAGCCCAATCCTGATTGGCAGCCAGATGGAAGCTCGCGCTGGCTGAGGATGAGAAGTACGGGCAGTGCATCGCTGACCGGCGTTGAAGTAAGAGCGGAAGAGAAGGGAGCCAATGGAGGGATACGGCTGGTCGAGAAGCGTACCCTGGCAGGGGCTTTTGAAACCGATCCTTCGACTGGTTCACCATCTGCACTCGCCAAATTGGGCATCAGGTGTGAAGGTCATAATCCGGTACTGGCCATAGGCAAGCACGGTGCAACGCCGCTGCCGGGTTGCGGGCAGGAGCTCTACCCCCTGCTGCGGGGAGCTTCTAATCTCTATTTTCCGCAGGTCGTCAGTTCAATCTATATCCCGGATATTGATGACCGTGAACTGTCACAGGACATACTGGACCTGCTTGATGACCACCAGTTAAAATCGAGCCTGCTGCGGAGCGCACAAGTATCGGAAAGCGGTCTTGTAACGGCAAAGGCCGCAAGACTTGCTCTCAGGGATTTCTTTCCTGCCTTGGCGATTGATCCTGAGGTGTTGGCGGAGGCAGCAAACAAGCACATCCTCAAGGATGTGCTGCTTGCCAATTCCCTGGTACGAAGATATCTGTCTCAGCGGATCAAGAGTTCACCAAATGGACAATTGACCAAGCAGATCGTTGATGCAGCGATCAAATCCTACTGCCCGGACTGGGAAATTGATTCCTCCGTAATTCTCCCATCATTGACCAAAGCAATGGATGGAAAGTCGGAAACTTCAGAAGTGCCAGAAGACGCTCGACAGGATACGTTGCTCGAAACCGATTATCGGAGAGAGGAATACCGCGTCCTCTGCCGTGATATTCAGGATGGTTACCCCAAGAAAAATTTACTCATTCGCAGTTCAGCGATGCAAGACTACGGAGCACTGGTCAGATCTTCTTTTGAGCGTATTTCTCTTTTGCACAAGCTTCGGGAGACCCGAGCCTTTGTCGGATACTCACGGATATTTCCCGAGAGTGATCTCACTCAGGAGGAACGCTGGAAGCTGATTGCCCTGGAAAGGAAGAAATGGCTCCCCGCTGTAATTGTTCGCGGGGAAGGAATATTTTTGAAATTTCGTGAAGATAGGCTCAATGATTGGTTATCAAGCTACGGCGTGGTTCATGCGGGCCGACTGCTTTCGATAAATCGCAATCTCGATGAGCTGAGAGAGCGAAGGCACCAGCAACCAAAGCTTGTTTCGCCTAAACATGTTCTCATACACACGTTTGCTCACCTTCTTATCAACCAGCTGGTATACGAATGCGGGTATGGTTCTGCATCCTTGCGAGAACGTATTTACGCGGCTGATGGTGAAAATCCGATGTCCGGGGTCCTGATCTATACGGCTGCCGGCGATTCAGAAGGGACAATGGGCGGACTGGTAAAAATGGGACAGCCGGCTTATCTCGAAACAACCATTGCGAAGGCACTTGAGAAATCGCGCTGGTGCTCCAGCGACCCGGTTTGCATCGAAAGCTTGGGCCAAGGTCCGGATAACTGCAACCTCGGCGCTTGCCACTCATGTGCACTATTGCCGGAGACATCATGCGAGGAACAAAATAGACTGCTTGATCGTGGGACGGTGGTCGGAACTATTGAGAATCCTGATATCGGTTATTTCTCAGGCGTGTTATGACTTCATTCATAAGAACCGTGGCCAGTTGCACTGCTCCGTGAATGAAGGCTGCAGGTCGAAAGTGAGCGTCAACATCCCTCTTGGTCACCGAACATAATTCAGACATTCACGCCTACCTTGCAGGCTTTTCACTGCTTGCACTGGACCAGGAACTTCCACCGCCTTTGGTGAGGATCAGGTCGACGCCGCCATCGGCGCCATGACCACCGATCTCGGTCACGGTGTAGCCCTGCAACCGAAAGGCCTCACCGACCAGCAATTCGAACTCCTGTCAGCTCATGCCATCGAGCGCATCGGCAGCCTTGCTTTGAGAAACATCTGCCACCAAGGTCTGCCGCTGGTGCCGCTGCCAAGCTGATATGCCTGCGCCCATGAGACAGATCAGCGGAAGGAGGTACTGCCCAAAGCCGGCCAGCGTCTGGGTCACCATCGCACCGACCTGACCCGGCTGAATGGCAGTTGTGACCTGCTGCGAGGCAACGCGGTGCAGAACCACATAGAGCACAAGCGCAAGCGCCACGCCGGCCCACCAAGGCAGCATGGCCACCAAGTCCATCAAGTCTTCGGCGGCGCTGGTTTTCTTTCTGCGGGCCATCAGCTGCGTCTCCCTGCCTACCCGCCAGCCACAAAGGCTTGCGGCGAAATCACGCGCCCCTGCATGCCCACGTCTTGAAGCAGCAGTTTGTCGCCAGTGACCAGCACCAGGTCTGCCCTGGCGGCGAGCAGTTCCCACAACAGCTGGTCACCCGGATCGGGCGCGAGCGGAGCGGCCACCGGCGCCAATACGATCGCGTGCTGGGCAAGGTCCGTCAGGATGGTCTCCACCTCGGCGACCGTCAGCCCATGCAGCTTGCGCAGGCTTGGCCGGACGAGCACCGTGCGGTACTCGGCCAGCAGGGCCTCGGATAACACGAAAGGGAAAGCCGCGACGAGCATGCCGTCCAGGATGCGTGCGACAGGCGAAGCGTCGTTCGCGGTCAGCAGTCCCGCCACGACCACGTTGGTGTCGACGATGACAGCAGGGCAATTCACGGCTTACGGCGCACTGCCTTGATCTCTTTCTGGGCCACAGCGAGTGCCTGATCTTCGCTGAGCTTGCTGTGCAGTCGGGCGCGGCGTACCAGGTCACGTGCGTCCTGCCGCGACTTGATGCCGTAGAAGTCCAGGCTTTCGTCGATCAGTTGCCCGATGGTCTTGTCGCGCTGCGCGGACGCCTCCTTGAGCGCCCGGTAACGCGCTTCCGACAGGGTGATAGTCAGACGGCTCATGTCAGCCTCACATTGGTGTTTTGACACCAATATGCTAGCGCAAGACCAGACATCTGGCAAATGAGCGTGGCGTCAGGATCGCGCGCAATGAACGCCTACACTGGCTCTTCTAGTCGGCACCGCGCAGTGCTTGTAGCAGAGAAGGATTGATGAACAGTTTCTCGCGACCGACTTTCACCTCTCTCAGCAGTCCGATGTCCGCGAGTTGCTTGAGGTAGACCGATGCCGTTTGACGCTGCGCGATGCCGGCATCGACCACGTTGGTGATTCGGCAGTAGGGTTGTACGAAGATGAGTTCCGCCAGTTCCCGCGAGTAGATGCCTGAAGCCTCTTGCCGCATACGGGCTGCGGTTTCGTCGATCAGAATTCGGATCGCCTTGATTCGGGATGTTGTCCAGTGAGCGGTACGGCGCACGGCATCGAGCATGAACAGAATCCAGGGCTCCCAGGCTTGTTCGGTGCTGACTGCCAGAAGCAGGCGGTAGTAGTCCTGCTTGGCCTCGATGATGGCCTTCGAGAGATAGAGTACAGGAATATCGAGGAGGCCGATGTCGACCAGGTAGAGCAGATTCAACACCCGGCCGGTGCGGCCATTGCCGTCGTTGAAAGGATGAATGGCTTCGAACTGATAGTGGCCTATCGCCATGCGGACGAGTGGGTCGAGTTCCTCTGCTCCATGGAGGAAGCGTTCCCAGTTGGCAAGTTTGTCGCGGATCAACGCTGCGCCTTGAGGCGGGGTATAGATAACCTCGCCCGTGCGGTCGTTCATCAGCGCCGTGCCGGGCGTGCGGCGGACGTCCATGTCGACGCCCTTGATGGTGCGACAGATGTCGACTGCCGTGCGGGTCGTCAGAGGATGCTTGGCGAGAGACTCGAAGCCGTCGCGCAGGGCCGTACGGTAGCGCAGGGCTTCCTTTGTCGCCGGATCGGCAAGGGCTTCGCGGTTGTCGGCAAACTGGAACAGCCGATCTGTCGTGGTGACGATGTTCTCGATTTCGGAGCTCGCCTGAGCCTCCAAGAGCGGGATGCTGTTGATCAGCACCGCCTGGTTGGGGATCAGTCCGCCGGCCTGCTTGAGTTCGGCGATGGCAGCCCGTGCTTCGATACAGGCCTTGAGCACTGCGCGCGTCTCGATCTCCGCTGTCGGTGGCAGAGGAGGCAAGTCGTTGTAGGGGCTGGTTGGATTGAAGGCCATATGTCGAATTTCCGAGCGTTGGGCGACAGGTTCCTGGAATATGTAGAGACAATCGACATGATATCTCTATTTGTCGAAATATTACGATATTTTCGACATGTGCTGATGGATGATTTATCCGAACGTAAGCGCCCGCTTCGGTCGACGTCCAGACATTCACGCCGACCACGCGGCTGACACTGTGTGCAATGGCATAACCTTCGCACCCGTTTTCCAAGCATCAAGCATGTCGGCCCAGTGCTGCATCATCTTCGTGCGGTCGGCGAGGTAGTCGGCGTGGTTATAGGTGCGCCGTACGGCGTTGGGTTCCGAGTGCGCGAGTTGCCGCTCGATCCAGTCTGCCGAGAATCCCATCTCGTTCAGCCGGGTGCTGCCGGTGGTGCGTGTCGCGTGCGGACTGTATTTGCCGCTCCAACCCAACTGTTTGAGCGCCTGGCGCAGCGAAGCGTCGGCCATCGGCTTGGTGCGGTCGTCACGGTGCGGGAAAACATGGGCATGCCCGCCCGTGAGCCCCTGCATGGCGCGTAGCACCGCTATCGCCTGGCGGGGCAGGGGCACGACGTGTTCCTTGCGCTTTTTCATGCGCTCGGGCGGAATGCGCCAGATCGCGCCTTCGAGGTCGATCTCCTTCCACTGTGCACCGATGGCTTCATTGGGCCGGCACAGGGTCAGCCACATCAACCGGAACGCGGAGACGGTCTGGAAATTGCGGTCGTAGCCATCCAGTTGCCGCAGCAGCAGGCCCACCTCCTCCGTGGACAAAGGACGTTTGTGTTGGGTCTTGTTGGCCGGCAGCGCCTTGCGTACCGGGTACACCGGATCGCTGTCCGCCCGGAGCGTCGAGACAGCGAGTTCGAATACGGCGGACATCGTGCGCTTGGCCTCGGCGGCCACCGAGAGGCCGTTCTTCTTCAGCACCGTGTTCAGCACGTCGAGAATGTGCGCGGGCGTCACCTGCTTGACCGGCAACATGCCGATCTTCGGGAAGACAACGCGCTGCAGCATGTCCAGGCGCCGGGTCTTGGTGACCTCCTCCCAATCGCGCAGGGCCAGCCATTCGCGGGCAACCGCCTCGAAGGTGGTGGCGTTCTCCCCTTCGCGTTTGATGCGGTCGAACTGGCGGTGGTGGGCCGGGTTGATGCCTTGCTTGACCAGCCCCCGGGCTTTGGTGCGTTCGTCGCGCGCCTCGGCCAGGGTGAAGCGCCGCCCATCGCGCCGCGCCTTGGCTTGTTCCTGGGTTTCACCTGGCGGCGCGTAGGCATAGTCGCCGATGGCGAACACGCTCTCCTTCGTCTCGGCGGCCTTGGTCAGCTTGAAACGGTAGCGCCAGGCTTTCACGCCGTTGGGCTTGACCTCCAGGTACAGCCCCTTGGTGTCCGAGAGCTTGTACGGCTTGTCCTTGCACTTGGCGGTGCGGCACTGCGAGTCGGTCAACATGGCGGGTTCCCCATTGGTCAGGCCCGGATCGTGTACCCGCTTTTTCAGGACATCTATTTTGGACCGTACCCACAAACATACCCGCTTTTAGATGGGACGGCAAGGGACGAAGTGAAACTGCCACAAACAAGAAACCCCGTAATCACGGGGATTTACGGGGTTTTTTGGGATGTCATGGGATGTCTTGACCCCATCGGCTGGGTTAGACGTTGAACAGGAAATTCATCACATCGCCATCCTTGACGACATACTCCTTGCCTTCCGCGCGCATCTTCCCCGCCTCCTTTGCACCCTGCTCGCCGCCGCAAGCGATGAAGTCATCGTAGGCAATGGTCTGCGCGCGAATGAAGCCGTGCTCGAAATCGGTGTGGATCACACCCGCCGCCTGAGGCGCGGTGTCCCCGACATGGATGGTCCAGGCGCGCACCTCTTTCACCCCTGCGGTGAAGTAAGTCTGCAGACCCAACAGCTTGTAGGCGGCACGGATCAAGCGATTCAGGCCGGGCTCCTGCTGGCCGAGATCGGCCAGGAAAATCTGCTTCTCCTCGTCGGGAAGGTCTGCGATCTCCGCTTCCATCGCGGCGCAGAAGGCCACCACCGGCGCCTTCTCCAGGCCCGCATGCGCCTCGACCTGGGCCAGCAGCGGATTGTCCGTGTAGCCATGCTCATCGACATTCGCGGCGTATAGCGTCGGCTTGGCGGTGATCAGACAGAACGGCTGCAAGGCCGCCCACTCTTCCTTGGACAAGTCGAGGGCGCGCACCGGCCTGGCCTGGTCCAGTTGCGCCCGCGCCTTCTCCAGCACCGCCACCAGTCGCGCCGCCTCCTTGTCGCCGCCCGACTTGGCCTGCTTGGCATAACGTGCCAGACTCTTCTCGACCGTGGCCAGATCGGCCAACGCAAGCTCGGTCTCGATGGTCTCGATGTCGGCCAGCGGATTCACGCCGCCGGCGACATGGACGATATTGTCGTCGTGAAAACAGCGGACCACATGGACGATGGCATCGGTCTCGCGGATGGTGGCGAGAAACTTGTTGCCCAAGCCTTCCCCCTTGCTCGCGCCGGCGACCAATCCGGCGATATCAACGAACTCGACGATGGCGTGCTGCACGCGCTGCGGCTTGACGATGGCGGACAAGTGTTCGAGGCGCGGATCGGGCACCTCGACGATGCCGACGTTCGGCTCGATGGTACAGAAAGGGTAATTCTCCGCCGCGATGCCGGACTTGGTCAGGGCGTTGAAGAGAGTCGACTTGCCGACGTTAGGCAGACCGACGATGCCGCATTTGAGACTCATGGAAATCCTTTACATTTCAGCACCATCCTGCCCAACGTCGGCATCGTCGAGGTGCCAGGAGCGCTGGAAGAGAACAGGCTATGGTGATTGTTGGTCGGGTCAATAACAGCCAAACCGGAGCGGTTTCTCAACGATTTTGTACTGGCTTTGTCCCGGAAAGATGGCAATTGTAACCCTCTCGGAAGCTCTGCTCCAAAGGCTCTCTGCCCCGACCAGGCGAATCCTGCGGGACAAGGCTTTGTGCGGATTTTGTCTTAAGGTCAATAAGCGCAGCCTGAGCTTCCTTGTCGCGACCAGCGTTCAGGGCCGGCAGCTGAGAATGACCTTGGGACGCTGGCCGCTGATCAGCGTCGAGGAAGCGCGCACGTTGGCTAAGGTGGTGCTGCGCGATTGCCGGTCGGGGCTGGTGCCATCGCGCAGAAGAAAGGCTTCCATGCCCACGGTCAAGGATGCGATCCTGGCCTACGGAATAGCCAAACGGCTCAAACCGGGCAGCAAGAAACGCTATGACTCGATCTTCCGAACCCACTTTGGCGACTGGCTGGACCGTCCCGTGAGCGCATTGGCTGATCCAGGCTTCGCTGAAGATTGCCACAAGTTCGGCCAGACCAAGGGGGCAGCATTGGCCGAAGTTGGGCGTGGCGTTGTTGGCTCGCTGTTCAAGTACCTTAACGCCGTGCATGGCTTGAACTTAGTCAGTCCCTTTGGGCGTCTCGCTGCTGCCGGTCTGTTGCCTGAGCGTAGCAAACCACGAGCGAGGCTGCTGCGCGACGAAGGCATCAACCTAACCTGCGGTGCGATAGATTTCGAGGGTGGAGTGGTTTCGATTCCCGACACCAAGAATGGCAAGCCGCATTCGTTGCCGATCACGCCGATGATGGAAGTGATTTTGCGTCGGCGCTGTAT
>CAILCO010000155.1 GCA_903832735.1 uncultured Sterolibacterium sp. | reverse complement strand
GACATCTCTATCGCCATGAACTATCTCAACCATCGACCCAGAAAATGCCTCGGCTTCAAAACACCTCACGAGGTTTTCTGGAAGAAGCTACACTCGCGTCATAACGCAGTTGCACTTCAGAGTTGAATCCGCCAAGTAATGTACTTACGTCGACATCAGGTTACGTCCAGTTAAATTTAATGGCGGTCAGAACCGCCGCACAAGTGCTTGCCGGTGTATCGGCTTCGCTAGCTCAGTTTACCGTTGATTCGGCTACCAGCGCGGCAAACGCGGCAGGATTTGTCACAGAAGGAAGTGGTACCTTTTCTATCGGTGAGCAAGGTTCTGGTGGTCCAGGGTACAACGCACAACAACTTGCCGCAGCACTACAAATTGCCGCAATAACTGCTGGCAGCGCGGCGGTATTTAGCGTAACCGACCTATGGGGTACTGGCGGAATTACTTCTTCTGCACCCGTTACCTTGGGCCTGGGCGGCACGGCGGCCAATTCAACAGTTGCAGCGGCCAACCTTGCCGCGGCGTCAGCGGCGACCGGTATTGCCACCGCCAACCTGGGAACGCAAGCGGTGGCGGGTAGTGGTATTACGGTCGTCAATCACGGCACGATCAGCCTGAGCAGCAACAATGCCGCAGGCATCGTCGTCGGCGGCGCTGCGGATGCCAGTGCCGGCCTGACCATGGGCAGCACCGCGGCCACCACGGTGTCCTCGGTCAATGCCGTCGGCTCGATCAATCTGTCATCCGCTGCCGGCGCCACCAGCGCCCTGTCGGTGATCGACTCGGCGATCAACAGCATCAACGTCAGCGCCGCTGCGCTGGGCGCCTTGCAGAATCGCTTCACCTCGACGGTGAGCAACCTGCAGGCGACCAGCCAGAACCTCACGGCGGCCCGCGGCCAGATTCTGCAGCAGGCCGGTACCGCGATGCTGGCGCAAGCCAACTCGCTGCCGCAGTCGGTACTGGCGCTGTTGAAGTAAGGAGCCGTAAATATACGGATCATTGGCTGCCGGCACAAAGTCGTCAGCCGTCGATGGCGAAAAGTTTCCTCGGGCGCGCTATGCAGTTCGCCGCATCCTTGTCGTCGATAACGAACCGGCCAACCGGGACGTCGCGCAATTTCACCTCGAGGACGCGGGCTAGAGAACCGACATAGCCGAAGTTGGATCGGTGGCCGTGATCAAGACAAGCAAAACAGTCTACGACCTGATCCTGATGGACGTGCAGATGCCCATCCTGGATGGGATGGAGGCTACGAAACAGCTATGCGCCTATCCCGGGTGTCGGCAAACACCGATCATCGCCATGACGGCGAAAGGATTTGCCGAGGACCGTCGGCGTTGCTTAGCTGCGGGGATGAATGATTCCCGACGAAGAGACCCTGCGACAGCGCATCAGTGCCAGCGTCTGCGAGCGCAAGCCAAACACCGCCCTATCAACGGGCGCTTTACCATTCGCGACGCTCTCAGCAAGCTTCATCGCCTTTATCCTCAACAGACGCATGACTACTAGTAAAGAACTACATTTCTGCCTTTCAGGCGAACAACTCAGGCCGTGCATCACCAGTGTCAGCAAACGAGTGCCGTCCTCGTCCGGCGAGGGTCAACTATCGATTTCCTTGGGTGACGGCAAAGGGCACGGAGCACGCAAGCGCGAACAAGAAAGCCGTCATTGCCCGACAGCGCCGTTGAAATGTAACCGTGACGCCGTAATCTCGCTGATACCGGACGCATGTTCGGCGAAGGCGATCTGGACATCCCGAAGGAACTGGGTGGGTGGGGTGTCAGCGTAGAGGAATAGCACTGTGACCTTCCGGTTGCATAGGGTATTCGAGCAGGCCAAATACTCGAGACAAGGTATTGCAGGTGTTGGGTGGGACCAGTATTCTTATCTGTGCGAGCGGCGGTCACGAATCTTCCAAAGCAAGGAGAAAATCATGGCAACCCAAGTTTCCGTATCGAAATTCCAGGTGAAGTCCCACAGTTCGCCCGACGAGGTTCGCGCGCCGAGCAAGACCCGCGTGGAAGTCGTCCAGCTCGATCGGTTCACGATTGGGCGTTTCAATTTCGAGCCCGGGTGGCGCTGGTCGGAATGCATAAAGCCAGTCGTCAAGACCGACAAATGCCAGTTGTCCCATGTCGGCTACGCGGTCTCGGGGCGACTCACGGTGCACATGACGGATGGCACAGAAAAGACCATTGTTGCCGGCGAGTCGTACACGATTCCCCCGGGACACGATGCATGGGTCGACGGCGACCAGCCCTTTGTTGGAATCGAAGTGATGAGCGCGGATTTGTACGCCAAGGTGTAGCAAGGCGGCAAGGTGGCGGGAGCCGAAGTTCGACACGGATAACACGGATATTTTAACGCAAGGCAGAAGATTCATTCTTGTCCTGGCTGACAGGCCGGTCTACCTCCTCCAGAGGCCATTGCCGATGCCAAAGTCCTGTGGCAGTTCAGGGCACGGACCGGGCGTACAGACCAGCATCCTTGACTGCTGCCGCTTGCGCCGTCCCAGCGTCTCATTTGGCACCGATTACTTGCCACCCAAGAAATTTTGCCCTGTCACTCTTCATCGGCAAAAGGGGGCGGTGAGTTTTTCAACAAATCAGTGACCGTTTCACGCCTCATTGCTGTCACCGGCGTATCGGGTCTGCGTCGAAGTCTCCGACTTCTTCAGCCAGTGCCACAAAGTTGCATAGAACGCATCCGGATCTATCGGCTTGCTGACGTGCGCATTCATGCCTGCTGCGAGACAGGCATCGCGATCTTCATTGAAGGCATTCGCGGTTATGGCCAGAATTGGGATCTCGCTCATGCCCGGCAAACGGCGAATGGCGCGAGCAGCGTCCAGTCCGTTCATGATCGGCATTTGCACATCCATCAGAATGAGTGCATAGCCACCCTTGCCGGCCATTTCTAAGGCCTCCTGGCCATTGTTAGCTAAGTCGGTCTTCAGGCTGGCATCCGATAACAGAAGAGCGCTCACCTCCTGATTGAGGGGATCGTCCTCTGCCACCAGGATGCGATAGCCCGAAAATCTATGTGCCAGCTTCTCTCGGGCTGAATACGTTTCAGGACGAGCGTCAACTCGTCTGTCATGAACTGCTCGCCTGATCCGGACTGTGGCCCAGAAGGTGCTGCCATGACCTTCCTTGCTGCTCATACCCACATCTCCGCCCATCAGGTTGGCAATGCGCCTGGAGATGGTCAGACCCAGACCCGTGCCACCATATTTTCGGCTCATGGAGGTATCTGCCTGGCTGAAGGCTTGGAACAGCAATACCTGCTGCTCTGGGCTGATCCCAATGCCCTGATCTGCCACCTCGATTTTCAGCAAGATGCTGAGGGTATCCTCCTCGACAACATGGGCTCGAACCGTGATCTGCCCACGTTCGGAAAACTTGACAGCATTGCCAATGAAATTGATCAGTATTTGTTTCAGGCGCATGGCGTCGCCGCATACCAGATCCGGTACACCCGAGTCAATTTCGCGAGACAAGCTCAGGCTTCTGGCCTTGGCGGCTTCGTTCTGCATCAGCAGGGAGTCATCAATGACTTGAGTGAGGGAAAAATTTCTCTCTTCCAGTGTCATTTGTTCTGCTTCGATCTTGGAGATGTCAAGGATGTCGTTGATGACCGACAGCAGATGCTGTGCGGAAGCCTTGCTCTTCTTGAGCCAATCGATTTGCTTCGGATCGGTGGCTCGGCGAAGCACCAGATCGGTCATGCCCATGATGCCGTTCATCGGCGTTCGAAGCTCATGGCTCATGTTAGCGAGGAAGGCACTCTTGGCGCGACTGGCGGCGTCGGCGGCATCCTTGCTCCGGGCCAGTTCGGCGGTGCGGGCGAAGATGCGCTCTTCGAGGTCGAGATGATGTCTTTCCAGTTCAGCCTTTGCCAACTTGGACTGAGCCAGCATGCCCTCGCGCTCCAGACCGTGTTCGATGGCGCTCCGGGTAAGCCTGGACATGTTTCGCGCGGCCGCCAGCAACAGTGCCGTATAAGTCAAAACGCCAATCAAAAGCGAGAATCTTTGCTCCACCTGCAGATAGGGGGTATCTCCAATGATGAAAAATGAAGAAAATATAGTGATCGGTGCGACGAAACCGACATACACCGGCAAGACGACGCCCATCGTATTGAGTGTCACCCCCAGAGTGGCGGCAATCGCCGCAATTTTGAACATAAAAAGAAAGTCCGACTGACCCGTATTGAGCAGGAAAAATATTGCCCCCCAGGCAATGCCATACACTGCATTTACCAGCACGCGCAGGTTGCGCCAGCGAGTTAGATCTGAGCCGCTTCTGTCGGGAACGAAATGCTTCTGTGAAATAGTGAAGCGAACGATTTGCACAATGAACATACCGATGAACCAGTAGATCAAGTTCGCACGCGGCACCGAGCCCCAATGCGCCCAGGCAACTACGGCGATGGACGGGACCCCTACAACGATTGACACGATATCCCGTTTTGAAAGCTCATTATTGAGTTTTCCGTAAATCATGACATTACCAGAGTGTAGCCTGCATCCAGCAAGCGGCAATGATCGAAGGGCGCTTTTGAGCACTCTTGAGCTTGTTGCGCGCAGTGGTGTGAAGTTCGCTCAGGTCGTTGGGACAGT
>CAILCO010000154.1 GCA_903832735.1 uncultured Sterolibacterium sp. | reverse complement strand
GCCACGAAATACCTCGCAAATTATCTCGGTTGGTTCAGGGCGCTCGACCGGTCGCCGCGATTCAGCCCGGATCCCGTGCAGTTGCTCGCTCTCGCCGTCAGGGTATGAGTTCAACAACATCATTCGCTAAATGAGCCTTAGATTACTATGATTAACTATCCCCTAAAGGGTTATGCCGGCAGCAGGGGCGATAGCGTTTTAGCCTTTCCAGGGCTTTTGTCTTCGGCCGAGGTCTTCGGCACCAGCTCCGGCGCGCGTAACGACGCGCTCCAGCGTCACCGCTTTATCCCCACCGGTGGCGGGCTGCACCAGCTCGACGCCCTCGATGCGCTGCCCCGTCTCGCCGTACCGCGTCACCGTCGGCGCCGTATAAACCCGCGCTAGTTGCGGCTTGTCCGTGCCCGGTTCGAGCTTCTCCGATTGCCTCCCGGCCGCAAGCCCCCCGAGGGCTTTCAGAAACCCGTAAGCGTCGCCTCGCTGCTCGTCGGCGCGGACCGTTCCGCGCGCATCGCCGCCACGGGCTAGGAGCCACAGCGCGCACAGATGCGCTTCCTGCGGCGTCTCTTTGACGCGGCGCAACTCATCCCACAGACTCAGGCAGCTCCTGATGCCAAAGAACTGGAAACTGCGCATGCGCCATACGGCGCGGTGCGCGTCCACGCTCTGCAGCGTGCGCAGTTCCTTGCGCGCGTCTTTGGCACCTTTCCCACTGGCCGCTATCCGCCGCCTCGAAGGCTTCCTTGAGAATTCCAGATGGTGCGCTATCGCAGCGCCGGAGTTCCCGCCAGATGGATACAGGAGCGCCGCCAATCTGCTGAAATTATCGAATGCCCCAAGTTGAAGCCCACGCTTCCACCCGTTCCGAAGCACTCTTGGATTCGATGCCTTCCAGGTCAGCATCGAGGCCATAGCCATCGATATTGAGGCTCAATCTGTCGAGGTTCAGCATCGAACTTGCAACTCTGGCCAAGGACAAGAATCTTGTTTTGTCATACCAGGCTAAAAGGTTTCTGATCATGCTTCTATTCACCCCAGGCAGTCCCGTTCAGCCCTTTCGGCGGATTGCCTTGGTAACACGATCCATCATTGAAGCCGTAACCGTGAAGCTGCGCCCCTCGATCTTGCTGATATAGCCTTGTGTGACCTTAAGGCGCTGACAAAGCTCCTGTTGCGTGAGGCCGGCTTCGATGCGAGCAACGCGGATAGGGTTCTTGATGTAATCTCCCAGAACGAAGGGAACAAGCTCGTCTTCCTTCGTCTTCGGCTTCTTGGCCTTATTGACGGTCAGAGCAACATATTCATCGTAGGGAATGACTGCGAACGCCGGTTTGCCGTTATCGAAAATAATCTGTGGTCTAGCAGTCATCGGTAAATATCCTTTCTGTGTCCCACCCTGACGACCTCGATAATCTTGATGCCATCGTCGCGGTTGTATTTCACGCGGTAATTGCCGACACGCAGCCGATACTTGGCTTCCGGATCGTTCGTCAGTGTTTTGACATTCAAAGCCGGATTGTCCGGATTATTTCCCAGCATCCCTATCGCCTCGGCTATGCGTTCCTGAGTTGTCACGGGCAGACTTTTCATCTGCTTCATGGCCCGACGAGTGATCAGAATATTGTAGCGCATGGGTAATAATATTACCTACATTAGGTGATATTCGCTCGGCGGCGGCTTCCGGTGGAATTACGGCCCCTATCCGCAAGTGAGTACACAATGCTTACATTTAGGTCATTAGGCCACAAACAAAAACGGCTTACATCGCTGTAAGCCGCATGGTTACTGGTGGTGATGGGGGGACTTGAACCCTCGACCTACGGATTATGAATCCGTCGCTCTAACCAGCTGAGCTACATCACCGTCCGCCGCACGGGCTAAGCGCCCGCTCGGCAAGGGGCGGAATTATCCAGCGGCGTGGCGGCTCTTGTCAAGCCGGGCCGCCTCCGCGACAATGGGCCATGAAATTCGATATCGTAATTGTCGGCGGCGGCCTCGCCGGACTCTCCCTTGCCGTGGCCCTGCGCAACAGTCCTTTGTCGATCGCCATCGTCGAGGGTCGACAGCCTGTGACGCCGGAAGGGTGGGATACGCGCGTCTATGCCATCAGTCCGGCAAACGAGCGCTTCCTCGCCGAGATCGGCGCCTGGCAACACTTCGACAAGACGCGGATCGCGCCGGTGCGGACCATGGAGATCCATGGCGACGCCGGCGGTCGGCTCGATTTTTCCGCCTTTGACAGTGGCGTCTCGGAACTGGCCTGGATCATGGAATCCGCGTTGATCCAGGGTGAATTGTGGGAAACCGCCAAGCGCCAAGGCAACCTCACCCTGCTCTGCCCGGCCAAGCCAGGGGCGCTGGACTTCGCTGAGCGCGCACGGCTGACGCTGGCCGATGGCCGGGTGCTCTCCGCCAGTCTCATCGTCGCCGCGGACGGCGCCGACTCCTGGACTCGCGAGGCGGCAGGCATCGCCGTGGAATTCCAACCTTACAGCGAGATGGGCGTGGTCGCCAACTTCTCCTGCGAAAAGCCGCATCGCGACACCGCCTTCCAATGGTTCACGGACGACGGCGTGCTTGCCTGGCTGCCGCTGCCGAACGGAATGATCTCGATGGTCTGGTCTACCCCGATCGATCATGCCAGCGAATTGCTGGCGCTGGCTCCCGAGGAACTTTGCCAGCGGGTGGCCGCGCGCGGCGGCTGGCGCCTGGGGAATCTTTCGCCGCTGACGCCGCCGGCCGCTTTCCCGCTGCGCCTGATGCGCGCACCGCGTTGCGTCGCTCCGCGCCTGGCGCTGATCGGCGATGCCGCCCACACCATCCATCCGCTTTCCGGCCATGGCATCAACCTGGGCTTTCAGGACAGTTGCGTGCTCGCGGATCTGCTCAGGAGCCGGCCCGATTACCTGGACTGCGGCGATTTGCGCCTGCTGCGCCGTTACGAACGGGCCCGCCGGGAGGAGGTAGTCGCGTTACAATCCGCCACACACGCGCTGCAGCGGCTGTTCCGCCCGCGCAACCCGGCGCTGGCGATGTTGCGCAACGCCGGGTTGAACCTTACCAATGCACTGCCTGTCGTACGTGATGCCCTGGTGCGCTACGCGCTGGGCTAACTTCATCGGAGACGTCATGATCACGAAAACCATCGCCTGCGCCCTGGCCGCGCTCGCCCTAGCCTCAGGACTGGCCAACGCCGACGAGGCCGATATCAGGAAGGCGATAACCTCACTCTACGGCAAGGAACTCAAGGTCGATGCCGTGAGGAAGGCCGGCATGCTGGGCCTGTACGAAGTGCAGATCGGCAGCGACATCCTGTATTCCGACGAGAAGGGCAGCTACCTTATTCAGGGCGAGATCATCGACGCGAAAGCCAAGGCGAACATCACCGAGGCGCGCAAGAACAAGCTCTCGCAGATCAAGTTCTCCGACCTGCCGCTGGACCTGGCGGTCAAGACGGTGCGCGGCAACGGCCATCGCGTCTTCGCCACCTTCGAGGATCCCAACTGCGGCTATTGCAAGAAACTGGCGAAGGATATGGTCGGCATGACCGACCTGACCATCTACACTTTCCTGATCCCGATACTCAGCCCGGACTCGAAGGTAAAGTCCAAAGCCATCTGGTGCTCGGCGGACAGGTCGAAGGCCTGGAACGATTGGATGCTCCACGAGACCCTCCCCGCTGCTGCCAGTTGCGACACGCCGACGGACAAGGTGATGGCGCTGGCGGAGAAGCTCGGCGTGCGCGGCACACCGACGATATTCCTGACCAGTGGCGAGCGCATCCCGGGTGCGGTTCCGGCAGCGCGACTGGAGCAGGAACTGCAGCGCGTCGCCGCGCTGAAGTAGCCAGTCGGCAATACTCGCGCGCTTCAGTAATCGACCGACTGGATGCTGCCTGCCTTGGCGACGGCTCGCCAGCGGGCAAGATCCGTTGCGATCAGATTCGCAAGCTGCTCCGGGGTACTGCTCGGAGGGGCAGAGACGAGGACCGTTTCCATGGCACTCGTCCCTTTAGCCCCTTCGTGGCCAACGCGTCGCGAATCGTCAAGGAGTGCTAAGTCTTGCTCCTTGTTCTTTCTTAAGGATGGAGGCGCGCATCGATGCGCGCATGGAAAAGAATATTTGCCCGAAGACCAGGAGCGCGCACACCGTCATGAAGCCCAGGCTGATCGGTCGCTGGAAGAACACCAG
>CAILCO010000153.1 GCA_903832735.1 uncultured Sterolibacterium sp. | reverse complement strand
CCCCCTCAATGCCTCCAGGCCGACCTTCGCCTTGAACTCAGGCGAGTGAACCTGCCGATGCTTAGCTTCCTTCATATCTTCTCGTTCCTCATGACAGCGGACAGCTTAAACCACTGTCTTGAAAACGGGGGCCACTATACACACCCAGATGCGCTTCGAGTTGCGCGACATAACGCGTGGCCATGCCCCGCGACAGATCGAGCCTGTCCGCCGCACCGGCGAAGCTTCCTGCGTCGACCACGGCGGTGAATACGCGCATGCCGGCGACGATGTCGATGGCCATGACTGTTTTATTAAGTTGAATGGTTAATTTACATTCTGCTGGTTTATTTACACATTCGCAACTGATCAAATGCGCCCATCAGATGCAGCAATTGTTCTGGCAGGGCAACAAGCCCGCAACGGATTGGTATCTGGCACCAAAGCAGCGCCTATCCATCCCGATTGATATCGACTGAGAAAGGATCAAATCATGAAAGCCTCCACCCGCAGGAACATCCTCGCCGCCATCTTGACGGCTCTGAGCGCCACGGCATTTGCGCAATCGAGCGCCGAACACCCGACGACGACGCCGCCGGCACACGAAAAGCAAGCACCGACAGTGGAAAAAAATCTCAAGGTCTTCGACGTGCTCGACTTCGACGTCTTCAGCAACCAGAAATGGGATCGCTTGCAAGAGAGCCACGCCAAGGACATCGTGGTGACCTGGCCCGACGGCCATGAAACCAAGGGCATCGAAAAGCACATCGAGGACTTGAAGGCCCTATTCGTCTTTGCTCCCGACATCACCATCAAGGAGCATCCGATCCGCTTCGGCTCTGGCACCTGGACGGCGGTGACCGGCGTAATGACCGGCACGTTCACCCAAGCCATGCCGATAGGCGATGGCAAGACGATCGCGCCCAACGGCAAGCGCTTCGCTATCGGCATGGCCACCATCGGGCACTGGAAGGGCAAGACGATGGACCACGAGTGGCTGTTCTGGGACAACCAGGACTTCATGAAACAGATCGGCCTGGGCCAGTAACGCGGCCAACCAGGGCAGACCATGCAACCGCTCTGCCTTGCCCGTCCTCGCGCATACTCTCTAGAATGACGACCATGAACCTGCCTACCCTGTTCCTCTCCCACGGCGCGCCGCTGCTGGCGCTCGACGACAGCCCGGCGCGCCGTTTCCTGCTCGGACTGGGCAAGACGCTGCCCCGGCCGAAGGCGATCCTGGTGGTTTCAGCCCACTGGGAGACTTTGGGTGGCGTGGCCGTCAGCCTGGCAACGCGTCCCGAGACCATCCACGATTTCGGCGGCTTTCCCGCGGCGCTGTATCGGTTACAGTATCCTGCGCCGGGTGCTCCAGAGCTCGCCGAGCGTGCCGCGTCCCTGCTCGAAGCGGCGGGATTTGCGGTGCAGCGCAGCGCCACGCGCGGACTGGATCACGGTGCCTGGGTGCCGCTCTCCCTGATGTATCCGGACGCCGACATTCCCACCGCTCAGGTTTCGCTGCCGCGCGGCGCTTCGCCCGCCGAGCACGAGCGGATGGGCCGTGCCCTGGGCATACTGCGCGAGGAGGGTGTCTTGATCATCGGCTCCGGTTCGCTCACGCATAATCTCAATGAGTTCAATGGCGGCCCCATCGATGCGGCAGTCCCATCATGGGTCAGCGACTTTGCCGAGTGGATGAACCTCCAGCTATCCGATCGGCAGCGCGGCGCACTGCTCGACTACCGAGCGCAAGCGCCGTTCGCCGCGCGCAACCACCCCAGCGAGGAGCACCTCTCGCCGCTGTTCGTGGCCATGGGGGCGGCGGGGGAAGGCGCGAAGGCCGAGCGCCTGCATGGGAGCTATCAATACCGTGTGCTGGCAATGGATATGGTTTCCTTCACATCGTGACAAGAGAGGCAATTGAAATGGGCAGCGACATCCTGGAACAGCAACTGACCAAGGCCTGGGACCGCCCCGGCTTGCCTCTGGCGCACCGGATACGCGACCCACAGAACGCTTCTGTCGCAGGCAGGCCCTGCCCCTGCCTGATTCTGCTGCACGGCGTCGGTTCGAATGAGGGGGATCTGGCCGGAATCGCGGCCCGATTGGACCCGCGTCTGGTCGTCATGTCGTTGCGCGGGCCGCTGACCGTCGGTCCCGATCGGTTCGCCTGGTTCAATTTCCAGTTCACAGCGTCCGGGCCGGTGATCAATGCGGATCAAGCGGAGCAATCGCGACAGATGCTGGTCGAGTTTATCGAGAACTTGCCTGCGGCCTATGACATCGATCCCGAACGGATCTGGATTGGTGGCTTCAGTCAGGGCGGCATCCTGAGTGCCAGCGTCGCCTTGACCCGGCCGGACAAGGTCGCGGGCTTCGCCATTCTGAGCGGTCGGATCCTGCCTGAAATTTCGCCACTAAGTGCCGCGCCCGAGCAGCTTCGCACGCTGCAGGCATTTGCTTCTCATGGTCTCCAGGACAATATCCTGCCCGTCGATCACGCACGTAATTCGCGCCGATTGCTGACTGAAAAGCAGGTGGCCTTGCAATATCGCGAATATGCAGCAGGGCACGAACTCAATGACGCCATGGAACACGACTTTGCCCAGTGGCTGGCGCAGCAGCTCGATGCCAGTGAAATGGAATCGATTCGACCATGACATCCCGCCATAGATGACCCCGCCCGGATGGCGATGATGTCTTGCTAGGGCGAGCGCTGTTAACAAAACCCCAAGTAAAGCAGAGTGACAGATCCTGCATGATAGCTACAGGAGGAGTAATAAGGGAGCTCCGAATCGGCATTGCCCTAAGGACTCTCGTCCAGCGAGTACCCCTAGAGCAAGAAAGCTGGTAGAGCCCTACCAGCCCCATATAAGACGGCACCAGCAAACAGCGCTGGTGCCGTTTTATTGAGCGGATGCAATTACTTGGCCGGAGTGGCCACAGCAGCCGGGGTCTTGTTGGCGGCCTTCTTGACGTGATGCTTGTGCTTCGGGGCCTTGGTGGTGTTAGCAGCAGGCGCGGTTGCCGCGGTAGGAGCCTTGGTATCAGCCTTCGGCGCATCGGTGGCAAACGCGGAAACGGCAAACAAACCAGCGATGATGGTTGCAATGATCTTGGACATTTCGTATCTCCTGATATGTGAGCCAACAAAGTGTGTTGGTTACAAGATACAACGCAGTCCTTGGGGATATAGATGACCCAGCCGTTGTAAAGGTTTGTTACTGAAAAGTGCAGGCTGTACGCATCCCAGCGCCAAAAAACTGAAACAGCAAATGCCGAGGCGTGGCGACTGCTCGGGGTTGATGCAAGAGCTGACCCTTGACATGCTCGCCGCGCCCGGCCATGAAGACCGTCGCGCAACACGCGGCAGAGACCTCCCCGCCATGCTCGCGCACAAGGGTACAGGCACGCTGTCACTCGGCCCCGCGTGGCCGGCAGTACGTACAGAAGCGAAGCTGCCGCCCGACCTGGGGCTGCATGGCCTACGTCACTCGATCGGGTCACAACTGGCGATGGCCGGCGCGTCCAACGTCGAACTGATGGAAGCGCTCGGGCATAAGCAGGTTTCCACCACGCTACGCTATATCCATTTCGCCGAGCAGGCGCGCAGCACACTTGCCGAGCGCGCCGCATCGGTGGCCATGGCCGGCCTCAAGGGGCAAACTGAAAAGGCCACCGTGACGAAGATCGGCAAGAAGAGCAAGAATGCCGCCCAATAACGCTTCTGAAAGACAGGCCAGATAGGCAGGAGAACCCCTATCTGGCCTGAGTCGTATTCGCCACGAGGGGACGTAAACGAATGACAACTGCAATTGATACTACCTATGACTTGTCGAGAGAGTTGTTATCGTTTGTATCACCCTGTAAGTGAAGCAAGCTTGACGGCGTACAGCTGATGCTCAAGGAATCTAATTGACAACCGTATATTTACGCTATACGATTAAAATATGATAAAAAGTTTCAGGCATAAGGGGCTGGAGGCCTTCTTTTTCAACGGAAGCAAGGCCGGGATTCAGCCGGCGCATGCCAAGCGCCTTCGGCTGCAACTGGCCAAGCTGAATGCAGCGAAAGACCACGAAGATATGAGGCTGCCGGGCTGGAAACTGCACCCGCTGGCCGGCAACCTGAAGGACCACTGGTCAGTGTGGGTCAATGGTAATTGGCGCCTGTCCTTCACTTTCAACAATGGCGACGCAATCCTGGTTGATTACCAGGACTATCACTAGGAGCAACGAATATGAGCCGAATGCACAACCCACCGCACCCGGGCGAAGTCCTGCGAGACGGCGTTTTCACCGATACAGGCATCACGGTGACCGACTTTGCCAAGCGGATAGGCGTTACCCGCGTGGCCCTGTCTCGCGTGCTGAACGGCAAGGGCGGCATCAGCGCCGATATGGCCGTGCGGCTTACCGCGGCGCTCGGAGGCAACGCTGAGTCCTGGCTGCACATGCAGGCAGATTACGAGCTATGGCAGGCCGAGAAGGCACTCAAGCGCGAGGTGGCGAAGATCGAGCCGCTGAAGTTGGCCGCATAGGAATTACCCGCCCCGGCCGGGATCGCCGGGAAATCGGCGGGCAAGGTGCGCGAACACCGAACCCGCCTAACCATAACGTGAGAGGAGTATCACATCGTGGCTGAGAAGCAGCATACCAGCAATACCGATACCGGCAATAGCACCGGCAGTTCCGCACCGTTCAAGGTGCCTACACTCGCCATTCCCGATGATACGCAATGCGGCGCTGACGGCTGGCCAGGATTCACGATCGGCTCTCCCGGAGGCCCTATAACGGCTAAATGCATTTGGAAGAGCATGGAATGTCTCGGCTCTCTCGATGCATTGGTGGCGGCAGGCCTTATGTTGCCCGAATGGGCGCCCGGCCTTCTAGGCAACAACACCACGCAACAGTCAGTCGCCTTCGAGGCGGATGGGCCGCGCCTGATTCTCGGAAACCCCAGGGGCAAGCGGCTAACTGTGCCGCAAATCGCCATTAGGCGTGTGTCACGGCGTTCATTGGCAATCCGTCTCCAGCTGACGGTCGAGCAACAGGAATGGGTCAGGGCGAAGTGTGCCGAAGCGAAGAATGGCGCACCAGTGACTCCGGAAAGTGCGCATATCGCGTGTTGCAAACGTGTCGAGATTGCTCTCGGATGGGTACGTTTTAACCTGGAAGAACCCGGGCACACGTACACCCATGAGGCAATGAGCAGAATTCGTGAATCATACAATGGCCTATGCCGCGCAGTTGCCGATGGGCGCAAGTCGCCAGCGGTGCCGAAATACCACCGGGAGGGTAACGTAATCCACTTCCCACGCGTGATGCTGACGCAAGGGAGCGAGGCATGAACGCAAACAAAGTTGATAACGTGGTCCACTTATTCGGCGATGAGCGCGGGCCAGTGCGGCAAGTGAAGCGTCGGGGACGACTACCGCGAGACGTGGTTAAGCTAAACCCTCGTCTATTAGCACGGGCTGCTAAGCCCGAAATACGGCAACAGCATCAGGCAACCCCGGCAGCGCTGGAGGTAAGTGTGGACGTTTTTGGTCAGCTTTGTGGCATACCGCCAGAGCAAAGGTGGGAATTTTGCCAGTTTTATCAGAACCGGAAGAGATTGGCAGATGCTACGAAAGAAAGCTTCGCGGTGCGGATAGAGGCAGACGTTGCGCGCATGAATTCGGTGGGACCGGCACCTGCCAAGCGCTAACCGACCACGCCGCGCCTGCTCCGGTGGGCGCGGTATTGACGCAATTGGAGCCCAGGCTATTCAAATGAAGAAAGCTCACCAAAAACACCGCCATCAGGGCCGGCAAGGACTCATTTCCGGCCGCCCAGAAAACGCTAAGAACAGTGATTTTGTCACGGTTATCGTTGGCAGAAGATCACGACAAGCGATAGGGAAGCGGCGTAGTTTAATTCGGCCTCAGGTAGGGAGCCGATATGGGTAAGCCCAAGGCAACCGAAAGCCACTCACACACAGGCATTAAGCACAGCACAAGTTCAAACAGGACCCACGAGCATTCGTCGCGCGGTCTGGATTGGTTTTGGCTCATACTGGCACTCCTAGCGATCGCGGTAATAGCTATCTTGGAGCACTGACTGCGCCGCAAACTGACACAACCCGCCCAAGGGGCGGGTTTTTTCTGTCCTGTCGCGCGTGGCACAAAGAAAAAAGCCGCTCATCTCTGGCGGCTCCTACTGCTTCCGATGTGCTTCCGGTAACTTTCAAACTTACCAGAAAACTTAGCTAAGTATTTTATTAGTTGGGGTGGACGACGGGACTCGAACCCGCGACAACTGGAATCACAATCCAGGACTCTACCAACTGAGCTACGTCCACCACTGGTACTGACTGATACTGCCACTAACTCTTCTACTCTTTGACTCTTCGCCGCCATCGACACTGTGTTCATGGTGTGCCCGGCGGGAATCGAACCCACAACCCCCAGCTTAGAAGGCTGGTGCTCTATCCGGTTGAGCTACGGGCACCGGTCGTCACTGGTCGGGGCGAGAGGATTCGAACCTCCGACATCTTGGTCCCAAACCAAGCGCGCTACCGGGCTGCGCTACGCCCCGAGAGCCGGCATTCTACCGGCAGCGCCGATACAGGTCAATTCATTCAGGGGTGGCGCGCGGATGCCCCTTGACATTAATTGTTCGCTCGATCATTATCGTTCCATAGTAGAACAACACCAATCGAAAAACGAACGGAATTTCTCTCTAGGAGGATGGTCTGATGGCAAACTTTGGGGCGGTGGGAATGGATTGGCAACAGCGCGTCAACTGGGACCGGATGCGCACCTATCGGCTCGAACGGGCCCGGGAGCGGATGAAGGCCCACGGCCTGGGCGCGATGCTGCTGATGTACGACGAAAACATCCGCTATGTCACGGCCACCCTCACCCCCGGCTGGTGCAAGCTCAAGCCCGGCCTGCGCTACGCCCTGCTCTGCGGTGACGATGCGCCGGTGATATTCGAACAGGGCGACGTCGGCTTCCAGCTCGAACGGCACAATCCCTGGATTCCAAAAGAGAACATCAAGCACGCCTTCCCCTGGATCAAGGGCGCTGCCGGCCCCGCCTCGATCATGCAGGTGACCAAGTTCACCAAAGGCATCCAGCAGCAGATGAAGAAGAGCAATGTTGCCGGAATGAAGCTCGGCGTCGACTTCGTCGACATCAACATGGTCCAGGTGTTCAAGGACGAAGGTATCGACTGGGTCGATGGCATGACCCCGATGATGGAGGCGCGCGCCATCAAGAACGTCGATGAGCAGGAGTGCATGCGCATGGTCGGCGCCATCGGCGACGCCGCGCACTGGGAGTGCCTGAAGTTCCTCAAGCCGGGCCTGACCGAGAATCAGGTGACCGCGCACATCATGGAATTCCTCTACTCGATCCCGGGCATGGAGGACGTCGAGGACGTCATCGTTTCCTCGGGACCCAATACCTGGCCGAACTGGCGCAACTTCTCCGACCGCATCATCAAGCCGGGCGACATCGTCTTCATCGATCTGGCGGCGCTCACCTGGAACGGCTACAAGTCCTGCTACTACCGCACCTATTGCGTCGGCAAGGAGCCGTCGCAGGAACAGAAGGACGTCTACGCGACCGCGCTGGGATGGCTCTACGACGCCATCAAAACGGTGAAGGTGGGCGCCACCACCCGCGACATCGCAGCCCAGTGGCCTTCCGCCATGGAGACCTGGGGCTACGAGGACGAGGACCAGGCGGCGGCAAACCTCTGGGGCCACGGCCTCGGCCTGGCGCAGTACGACACGCCGGTGATTTCGCGCATCTGGTCGCTCGACTTCCCGGTCGAGATCAAGCCCGGCATGGTCTTCGCGCTGGAGACCCAGCACGGCAAGAAATATGAATGGGGCGTGCGCATCGAGGAGATGATGATCGTCCATGAGGACCGCATCGAACTGATCTCCGGCTTCCCGGTCGAGGAGATCACCGTCGTCGATGCCATGCCCGGATATTCCCGTTTCATAAAGTACTAGTGCCGCGAAGCAGGTGCTAACCTCCACTCCTTCCCCCGCACGGGGGAAGGAGACTGCTGCATCGTGAAAGGCTCCATGGAACAACTCGTTTTCCCGATGACGGCCGCGGCGGCATGCGATGTCGATGGCGTCGGGCCCAAGGCCGGCAACCTCGCGGCGCTGGGCCGCGCCGGCTTGCCCATTCCCGACGGCTTCTGCCTTTCGGCTGCCGCTTACCGCCGGCAATTGGCTGCGCTGGAAGCGGATCTGGGTCTTGATCTCTCGGCGCGCCGCGGCACCAACGACGCTGAAGTCATGGCCGCGCGCAAACAGGCCATCGCCATCCGCCTGGCCCTGCTCTCCCGGCCCATCGTCCCGGAGATTCTCGATCCCCTGCTCAGTTCCTGGCAGGCGCTCACCGCGCGCAGCAATGGAGCACCTACGGTGGTGCGCTCCTCTTCGCTGGTCGAGGACAGGTTCGGCTCCAGCTTCGCCGGCCAGTTCGAGAGTTATCTCGGCCTGGACAACGAAGCCGACTTTCTCACTGCCGTGCGCGCCTGCTGGGCGGCCCTCTGGTCGCCGCGCATCCTGCGCACCATGATGAACCATCAGGCGAGCCCCGCGGACACAGCCATGGGCGTTCTGGTGCAGCCCTTGGTCGCCGCACGCGCCTCCGGCGGGGGCTTGAGCCGCACCGCCGACGGCGAAATGCTGCTCTCCGCAACCTGGGGACTGGGCTCGGCGATCGCCCAGGGCGAAGTCGTGCCCGACCGCTATGTGCTCTCCGCGGACGGAGAACTGCAGAATAGCGAGGCCGGACGAAAGAGCCACAGTGTCGGCTGCCAGCATCATGGCGCGGGAGGGACGCAAGTTCTCTCCGGCGATGTCGTCTGGGAGCGCTGCCTAGCTGACAGCCAGGCGGTCGAACTCGGCGGCTACCTGAGAAGAGCCGAACAACTCATGGGCATGCCGGTGGAAATCGAGTGGACGATGGACGACGGCGGATTCAAACTGCTCCAGTCGCGCCCGCTACATCTGGAACCGGCCCATGTGCCCGACGAAATCTGGCTCTCCCACCCGAAACTCAGCGGCCAGCCGGCCGGCGTGGGCTGGGGCACCGGCCGCGCCTGCGTGGTCAATTGCGAGTGCGAACTGTCGCGCGTGGGTCCCGGCGACATCCTGGTGACCAAGGTCGCGGGGCCGGCCCTGTCGAGAATACTCACCCGCGTCGCCGGCGTCGTCGCGGAACTCGGTGGCAGCACTTCCCATCTCGCCTCGCTCGCGCGCGAGCGCGGCATCCCCATGGTCCTGGGCGTCCGGAATGCCACGCAACGCATCCCCGACGGCAAGCACACGGCCGTCGACGGCGTTGCCGGCATCGTGCGGTGGATGGCATGACGCGCGATCTGACCAAACCCCGCATCTATATCACCCAGCCTGTCGCCAAGAGCGCGATGGATAGACTGCGCGCAGTGGCAGAGGTCGAATTCAACCCGGATCCCTTGCGCATCATGGACAAGGAGTCCCTGTGCGCGGCCGTCGCGAACAGCGACATCCTGTTCTGCCTGCTTCATGACCGGATCGACCGCGACGTGATCGCGGCGAACCCGAATCTGCGCGCCATCGCCTCGATGAAGATCACGCCTTCCGACATCGATGTCGCCGAGGCGACCTCGCGGCGCATCCCGGTGACCGTGATCCCGGCCATGGTCACGGTCACCGAAGCCACCGCCGACATCCACTTCGCACTGCTCCTGGCCGTTGCCCGCCGCGTGGTCGAAGGCGACCGGCTGTTGCGCCAGGGGATTTTTCCCGGTTCGCAGTCGTCCTATCTCGAAGCGGCGATGGTCTCCGGCAAGGTGCTGGGTCTCGTCGGCGGCGGCGGCCGCATCGGTCGCGCCGTGGCGCGGCGCGCGCGCGGCTTCGGCATGAAGTGTCTCTATTGGGGACCGCGGCGACGCCCCGAGGCCGAAGAACAGGAAGCCGGCATCCACTATGTCGGCCTGGATCAGCTCCTCGCCGAGTCGGACTTCGTTTCGCTGCATACGCCCCTGAACGATTCGACCTACCATCAGATCGGCGCGCGCGAACTGGCGCTGATGAAGCCGACCGCCTTCCTCATCAACACGGCGCGGGGCGCCATCGTCGACGAGCCAGCGTTGGCAACAGCGCTGGCGGAAAATCGCATCGCCGGCGCCGGCCTCGATGTCTTCGAGAACGAGCCCCATGTCACACCGGCGCTGACCACCATGACCAACACCGTCCTGACACCCCACCTGGGCAGCGCCGTCGCCGAAGTCCGCGTAACCATGGCCCATGTCGTGGTGGACAATATCCTGGCGCTACTCGATGGCCGTCAGCCGCCCAACTGCTGGAACCCGGAAATTTATAGGTAGGTCGGGCTTCAGCCCGACATGTCCCGTCGGGCTGAAGCCCGACCTACGGAAGGAGAAGAGACATGGAAGCCAAGGTGGTACTCACCGATTACGTCTGGGAATCCCTGGACGTCGAGCGGCAGATTCTGCAGGGCCTGGCGACGCTGGTGCCGCTGCAGACCAAGAAACCGCAAGACTTCCTGGCGCAGGCGGCCGATTGCGACGCCCTGCTCAACACCTATGCCGGGCCGATCACGGCGGAGACGATCGCCCTGATGCCGAAATGCAAGATCATCGCGCGCTACGGCATCGGCGTCGACACCATCGATCTGCCCGCGGCGACCGCCGCCGGCATCATCGTCACCAACAATCCCTCCTACTGCATCGAGGAGGTCGCCGAAGATGCGATGGCGCTGCTCCTCGCCTGCGCCCGCAAGGTCGTGTTCTTCGACCGCATGGTGCAGAACGAGCGCTGGGAGGTTCCGCCCGGCAAGCCGATCTTCCGCGTCGCGGGCAGCACCCTGGGCCTGCTCGGTTTCGGCAACATTGCGAGGCAAGTGGCGATCCGCGCCGCCGCCTTCGGCATGCGCGTGCTCTTCTCCGATCCGTTCATTGCACAGGGACAGTTCGATGCGCCCGGATTGAAAGTGTCCTTCGAGGAAATGCTTGCCGAGTCGGATTTCGTTTCCCTGCATCCGCCCCTCACGGCACAGACCCGGCAGATGATCAACGACGCCGCGTTCGCCCGGATGAAGCGGACCGCCTATCTGATCAACTGCGCGCGCGGCCCGGTGGTCGATACCGATGCGCTGGTCCGGGCGCTCGATGCCAAGACCATCGCCGGCTGCGCGCTGGACACCACCGATCCGGAACCGCTGCCGATTCCCCATGCCCTGCGCGGCCGCGAGAATGTCATCATCAATCCGCATGCCGCCTGGTACAGCGAGAAGGCCATGGCCGGACTGCAGGCCGGCGCGCCGAACGAAGTGCGCCGCGTGCTCTCGGGGGAATGGCCGATCAATGTGGTCAACCCGGCCGTCAGGGGCAAGAATCGGGCTGGGCTGTAGCAGCGCGTAACGGCTATCAATATCAATCAAACTTGGGAGTTGCACAGATGAAACTCGTTCGTTACGGCAAGGAAGGCAAGGAAAAACCGGGCATGATCGACGCCGAGGGACGGCTGCGCGATCTGTCGGGAGCTGTAGCTGAAATCGACCGCGCCGCGCTGTCGCCCGCCGGTCTGAGGAAGCTCGGGAAACTCAAGGTCGACTCCCTGCCCCTGGTGCCGGGCAAGCCGCGCCTGGGCGTGCCCTTGACCGCCATCAGCAAGCTGGTCTGCGTCGGCCTCAACTACCGCGACCACGCCGAAGAGGCGGGCATGGCGATTCCCGCCGAGCCCATCCTGTTCATGAAGGCCACGACCTGCATCACCGGCCCTACCGACCCGGTGATCATGCCCAAGGGCTCGGTCAAGACCGACTGGGAGATCGAGTTGGGCATCGTTATCGGCACTATCGCCCGCGATGTGCCGCTGGAGAAGGCGCTCGATTATGTCGCCGGCTATGTCGCGGTCAATGATCTCTCCGAGCGCGAATTCCAGCTCGAACGCGGCGGCCAGTGGGACAAGGGCAAGGGCTGCGACACCTTCGGCCCGATCGGGCCATATCTCGTCACCAGCGACGAGATCGAGGATCCGCAGAACCTCGACATGTGGCTGGAGGTCAATGGCCAGCGCATGCAGACGGGCAACACCCGCACCATGATCTTCGGCTGCGCCGAGATCGTCAGCTACATCAGCCGTTTCATGACCCTGCTGCCCGGCGATGTGATCGCCACCGGCACGCCGCCCGGCGTCGGCCTGGGGATGAAGCCGCCGCACTACCTGAAGGACGGCGATGTAATACGCCTGTCGATAGCGGGACTGGGCATGCAGGAGCAAAAAGTTTACGCCGCAAGGTAATAACAACGATACCCACAGAGGAGACGACCATGAAAAGATTGCTGGCAATAGTTTCGACCATCGTACTTTGCGTCACGCTCGGTCAGGCCCAGGCCGCCGACCCCAGCAAGATCAAGGTAGGCATCCTGCTGCCGCTCACCGGAACCTTTGCGGCGGTCGCCGAAACCCAGCGCGACGGCGCTCTCCTGGCGGTGGAAGAGATCAACAAGCGCGGCGGCCTGGCCATGCCCTGGGGCAAGGTCCTGGTCGAAGGCGTGGTCGAGGACGACGAAGCCAAGCTCGACGTGGGCGTCCGCCGCTACCGCTACATGGCCTCGGAAGGGGTCAAGGGCGTCGGCGGACAAACCTGGGCGCCGCTCGCCTACGCGATCAATTCCGTGGTGGCCAAGGAGCCGATGCCCTACTTCCCCGTCTGCGTGATGTCCAAGGACGCCTACATGAAGGGCAAGCTGGCCGACTCCACCTTCTCCACCGCCTACAGTCCCTGGACGGTCGGCTACATGGCCGGCAAGGCTGCGGTGAAGACCCTGGGCAAGAAGAAGATCTTCTTCCTCGCCCGCGCCGACAGCTGGGGCTGGGACATGCGCGACGGCGTCAAGGCCGCCGCCGCGGAATTCGGCGCCGAGGTCATCGGCTACGATGAAGTCTCGCTCGGCACCAGCGAATACACCAGCACCTTGCAGAAGGTGCGGGCGGCGAAGCCGGATGTCTTCATCGCCTCGCAGTTCGGCGGCGACGCCGTAGCCCTGCTGAAGCAGGTGCAGCAGATGGGCCTGGCCAAGGAGATGACGATATTCAGCGCCTTCATGACCAATGTCGTGGCCAAGGCCATTTCCCCCGAGGCGCTCGAAGGGGTCTACTCTATGCATTATTTCTACTACGACCTGACCGGTTTCGAGGACAAGGAAGTCGTGAAAAGCGCCAAGGAATTTTCCGATCTGTATCGGGCCAAGTATAAGAACCCGCCCGATGCCTACGCCGTGATCGCATACACCGCCTACATGGAAATGTTCCGCGGCTTCGAGGCGGCCAAGTCCTTCGATCCGGCGAAGGTCTCGGCCGCGCTGATGGCCAACAAGGGCGAGTTCAACACCGTCAAGGGACCGGCGAAATGGCGCAAGGATCACGTCGCCGAGTACAAGCACGCGGCTTTCCTGGTCAAGGGCAAGGCGCCGTCGGCGCGCAAGAATGAATGGGATCTGTTCACGGTGATGGGCTCCCAGGGCGGCGAAGCTGTCCTGCCCTCGCTGCAGTCGCTAGGCTACTAAGACTCTGTCCCGCTCCGATGTGCGCGCTTCATCGGAGCGGCTCGCCCGAAAAGGTCAGCCAGTGAGCCCAGATAAACGTACCGTGGTCATCAAGGCCGAAGGCGTCAGCAAACGTTTCGGCACGGTGCAGGCTGTCGACCAGGTCGATTATCAGCTTTACGAAAACGAAGTCGCGGGCATCCTGGGCTCCAACGGCGCCGGCAAGACCACCTTCTTCAATCTCCTGACCGGCTATTATCTGCCCGACGAGGGTCGCATCCTCTATCAGGGCCAGGACGTCACCCGGATGACGCCGCAACAGCGGGTGTCCCTGGGGATGATGCGCAGCTTTCAACTGACCTCCACGTTCGACAACCTCAGCGTCATCGACAATCTGGTGCTGGCTTTTTTTCGGGCGCACAAGAGTGCGTCGCTGTGGCAACTGCTGATCAATACCTGCAGGAAGCACCGCAAGGACGAGAAGATCCTGGCCACCCTGGCCAGCTTCGATCTCGAACGGGTGGCTGACCGTCTGGTCAAACATCTCGGCCTGGGCGAAAAGCGGCGCATGGAAATCGCCATGGAGATACTCGCCGAACCCAAGGTGCTGCTGCTCGACGAACCGCTGGCCGGACTGGCCGAGTCCGAGATCAAGGGCGTTCTCGATATATTGCGACAGCAGGTGGGCAAGCAGACCATCCTGATCGTCGAGCACAAGATTTCGCACGTGCAGGATTTCCTGCAGCGGCTGATCGTCATGCACGAAGGCCGTATCATCGCCGAAGGCGGCTATGAATGCCTGCAAAATCCCGAAGTCAGGAAGAGCTACTGGCAGATCGACGACTCCGCTAGCGAGTCTGCCAGCGCATCCGCCGACGCGGGTGAGGTTTCATGAGCCGCGAAATCCTCAGCGTCAGGGGCCTGAACGCCGCGTACGGCGAGGCGAAGGTGCTGTTCGACATCGACATGAGCGTGGCCACCGGGCAGATCGTGGCCTGCGTGGGACGCAACGGCGCCGGCAAGACCACGCTCCTGAAGAGCATCGCCGGATTCCTCAAGCCGACTTCGGGATCGGTGATCGCCGACAACACCCCGCTGACCGGCAAGAAGTCCTACGACATCGCCAAGTTCGGCATCAAGTACATCCCCCAGGACAAGAAGGTATTTTTCGATCTGACCGTCAGGGAAAACCTGGAACTGGGCAGCTATGCGACGAAGGATTACAACTGGGATCGCGTCCTCGGCTTTTTCCCGAAACTGCAACTGCTGATGGGGCGCAAGGCCGGCTATCTCTCAGGCGGCGAACGGCAGATGCTGATGATCGCTCGGGCCATCCTCGGCAGTCCCAAGGTGCTGCTGATCGACGAGCCCACCGAAGGCCTGGCGCCGGGCATCGTGACGCAGCTGAGAGAGACCTTCCGCGAACTTGCCCGGAGTACCGCCCTGGTCATCGTCGAGCAGAACCTGCCGCTGGTCTGCGCCATCGCCGACAAGGTCTACGCGGTCAGGGACGGGCGCATCGTCGCGGAACTGGTCGGGCCGGAAGAGATCAGCGTCGCAGCCTGCGAGAGGTATCTTTGATGAACGCGTTAAAGTGGTGGTGGGGCATCCTGCTGGCCTTCGCGCTCCTGGGCGTGTCGCGGACCTTTCTGCCGCTGCCCTTCATGAACGAGGTGGTGATCTTTTCGATCTACGCCATGGGCTGCAACTTCCTGATCGGCCGGGTCGGCTACATCTCCTTCGGACAGCCGGCCTATCTGGCCTTCGGCGCCTACGCCTGCGCCTTCTACCTGTTTTACTTCGGCACCAACCCCCTGGTCGGCATCATGGTCGGCGTTCTCGGCGGCCTGGTCGTGTCGCTGGTCATCGGCCCGCTGTTCGTCCGATTGCGCAGCGACTATTTCGCCATGGTCAATCTGGCGCTGGCCGTGATCGTGTTCTACCTGACGCAAAAGGTGCTGGTCGACATCACCAAGGGCGACAACGGCTTGTGGTTCATGACCCGGATCACTTCCACGCCCGGGCTCGACCTGACGATACCCGGCCAGTTTTTCATTTTCGCCCTGATCGTGGCGCTCGCGGTCTGCGCCTTCTACAAGTACCTCGACGACTCGATCTACGGCGCCTGCTGCCTGGCGACCAAGATCAACGAGAACAAGCTGCAGTTTCTCGGCTACGACAACTTCAGCATTCGCCTGCTCGCCTTCGTCATCGCCAACACCACGACCGCCCTGGCCGGGGCGATGTATGCCGTCTATCTCGGCTTCGTCAGCCCGGAAATGGCCAGCCCCTCGCGTGCCGCCGATCCGGTCATCGTCACCCTGCTGGGCGGCGTCGGCACACTGTTCGGCCCTATCGTCGGCGCGATCGCCTACACCGGCATGAAGGACGTGATCAGCAAGCTGATCGGCAACTGGGAACTGTTCATCGGCTTCCTCCTGGTCTTCATCATGCTCGTCGCCGACCAGGGCATCTGGGGCACCCTGGCGCCGCTGCTGGAGAAGCTGCTGTGGCGCAGGAAAGCTACTCTGCCGGTTGCTACGAAGCGATGATCAGCACACAACTCCTGATCTCCGGCGTCATCTTCGGCCTGTCGATCGGCAGCATCTATTTCCTGCTGGCGATCGGCCTGTCCCTCTGCTTCGGCCTGATGCGCATCATCAGCCTCGACCAGCTGCTCTACTATTCGCTCGGCGCCTACATCACCTATTCGATCAACCTGGCCAGCGGCAGCATGTGGCTGGGAGTTTTGGCCGGGACGGCGTTCGCCGGCCTGGCCAGCTTCGCCGTGGAGCGCTTGATCTTCCGGCGCATCTACTCGCGCGAACCCACTTTCAGCATGATCACCTCGTTCGGGATCCTGATCGGCGGCATCGGCATCATCAAATACTTCTGGGGCGTGGTGCCGCGTCCGGTCGAGGTGCCCACCCTGCTTCAGGTGACGATTTTCGGCACCGAGGTTCCCGTCTACCGCCTGATCGTCGTGGCCATCGCCGCCGTGGTCTATGTCGGCATCTGGCTGTTCCTGCACCGGACCATCGTCGGCAAGGCGATCCGCGCCGCGATCGAGGACGTCGAGCATGTCGAGGGACTGGGGATCAATGTCTCCCGGCTGTTCACCATCACCTTCATCATCGCCGGCGCCCTATCGGGCCTGGCCGGCGGCCTGCATGCCCCGCTGATCATGGTCGATCCCTCGATGGGCCTGGAGACCCTGGCCTTCGTCTTCATGGTGGTGATCATCGGCGGCCTGGGCAGCATCAAGGGCACGCTGATCTCCGCCCTGATCATCGGTCAGGTGGTCTCCCTGGGCTCGATCATCTACGCTCCGATGGCGCAAATGGCGCCGTTCGTGATCATGCTCCTGGTGCTCCTGATCAAGCCGACCGGCCTGTACGGCAGCACGGTGTTGAAGCGCTGAGAAAGGCTGTGAAAATGTCTCAAGCTCCGCTGCTCAGTCAGCGCGTCGCCTACTCGGCGATCGTCGACCGCCCCAAACTCGAAGTCCCGGACGGCGGCCGCATGCTGGTCTGGGTCATCGTCAATATCGAGCACTGGGACATCGCCCGGGCAATGCCGCGCACGGTATTGAGCCCGCCGATGGGCCAGCCCCTGCTGCCCGACCTGCCCAACTGGGCCTGGCACGAATACGGCATGCGCGTCGGTTTCTGGCGTATCTTCGACGCGCTGAACAAGCTCGCCATCGTGCCCACCCTGGCGTTGAACGGCCAGGTCTGCCAGACCTATCCGCGCGTCGCGCAAGCGGCGCTCGGCGCCGGCTGGGAGTTCATGGGTCACAGCCATGTCCAGGGGCCGATGCACAAACTCGACGATCAGCGCCAGGCGATCGCCGACACCGTGAAGGCGATCAGGGAATTCACAGGCAAAGCGCCGCTCGGCTGGGAAAGCCCCGGCCTGACCGAGACCAATGAGACCATCGATTACCTCGCCGAAGCCGGCATCGAATATGTCGCCGACTGGGTCTTCGACGATCAGCCGGTGTGGATTCCGACCGCCTCCCGCCCGGTGTTGTCGGTGCCCTACAGCGTCGAGATCAACGATATCCCGATGATGGCGCTGCAGCACCATCGCGGCACCGAGATGCTCGAGCGCGGCATCGAGCAGATCGACCGCTTGTGGCAGGAGTCCGCCGCCATCCCGCGGGTGATGGCGATCAGCGTGCATCCCTACATCACCGGCGCGCCGCACCGCATCGCCGCCTTCGAACGCCTGCTCGAATATGTCCAGGCCAAGCCGGGCGTGGTGATCCGCACCGGCGCCGAAATTTCGGCCTGGTACCGCGACCAGGTGCCGCCGCCAGGCTGAATAGCATCGTGCCCAAGACCTTGTCCAAGACCTCGCCCAAACCCTTGCCGAAAGCCGCCCCAGGCACGGCACGGAAATCCCGCGCCAAGACTCCGGCTGCGCGCCCTCGCGTGAGCAAAAGGATGGCGCCGGCGGAGCGCGAAAAACAGATCCTCGAAGGCGCGATCTCGTTTTTTTCGGAAGTCGGATTTTCCGGCCAGACCCGCGAACTGTCCCGGCGCATCGGCATCACGCAACCACTGCTGTATCGCTACTTCCCGTCCAAGCAGGTGCTCATAGAGCGGGTCTATGAGCACATCTTTCTCGGCCGATGGAACCCGCAATGGGTGGCTCTGATCCGCAACGACAAGCTGCCGCTGCGCGATCGACTGATCGAGTTCTACCGGCAGTATGCCGCGGCCACCTACCAGCCCGAGTGGATCCGCATCTACATCTACGCCGGCCTGGCCGACACTGGTCTCAACAAGCGCTATCTCGACCTCATCGAGCGCGACCTGCTCTCCGCCTTGTGCCTGGAATTGCGCCGCTACTGCGGCCACGAGGAGATGACTGCGAAGATCTCGCGCGAGGAAGTGGAGTTCGCCTGGAGCCTGCACGGCGGCCTGTTCTATTCCGCTGTGCGCCACTCCATCTTCGGCGTCGCCATCGACGTCGACTTCATGAGCAACCTGGCCCTGGTGCTGGACAACTTCCTCGCCGGCGTGAGCAGCAACTACCCGAAACTGCTGATCGCGCCGTCATCGACCAAGTAAACTCAGCCCATCATGGCAGCGCTGCCGCAACGGCACTAGCGGCCCGAGGCGCTCAGACCGTAAAGCACAGCGCCGTGATCCACATACAATCGAAACAGCCGTACCGGTAATCTCATTGCAACCATGCTTGGCTATTCCCGCAACGACCTATTGACGCTGCTCGGCCTGGCCGCCATTTATGTGCTCACGGCCAGCTTGACGGTACTGCTTTTTGGCGGCGACAATGTCGTCAGTTTCTTGTGGCTCGCCAGCGGCCCGGCCCTGGCCGTGGCCCTCCTGCGCGGCAAGCGCTTCCTGCCGGCAGCTATTCTCGGCGCCTGTCTGGGCATTCTGGTTACTGGCCAGCCAATCAAGATCGCGCTGGGCGGTGCCTTGGTCCACACGGCGGAGATCTATGTCGGCCTGTGGGCGCTGAAGCGCGACGCGCACTTCGACCCGACGCTGAATTCCCTGGCCGATTATCTGAAGATCTTTCTCCTGGCGATGGCGATCGGGCTGATGACTGCGCTCATCACCCTGCTACTGCAATGGCTGAATCTGCCCTACCCCTACACCTACACGCAGCAGCAGCGTTTCGCAGGCACCACGCTGTGCATATTGATCGTCATGCCGCTGCTCCTCGTTTGGCAATCGCCTCCGAGAGACTGGGCAGGCCGGCGCAAGGCAGCAGAGGTGGCGCTGATCCTGGGCCTGTCGCTGCTGGTCGGACAGGTGGTCTTTCTCGACTGGCTGAGCGATACGGTCGGCCAGATTGCGCGCGGCTACTGGATGTTTCTCTTGGTTACCGGGGCGGCGGTGCGTCTGGGGCCGCACGGCACGGTACTCATCCTGGCATCGACAGCCATCCAGGCCCTGTTCGGGGCGTATCGGGGAACGGGGTATTTCTCGAACGACCTCGCCGGGACGCATCTGTCCAACTATTGAGTTTTCCGTAAATCATGACATTACCAGAGTGTAGCCTGCATCCAGCAAGCGGCAATGATCGAAGGGCGCTTTTGAGCACTCTTGAGCTTGTTGCGCGCAGTGGTGTGAAGTTCGCTCAGGTCGTTGGGACAGT
>CAILCO010000152.1 GCA_903832735.1 uncultured Sterolibacterium sp. | reverse complement strand
CATCAACGATTTCGAGGTCAAGGACATCGGCATCGATGTGCCGGTGGCGAAGTTCATCGAGGAGATCAACGCCTATCAGCCGGATGTGGTGGGCCTGTCGGGCTTCCTGACCCTGGCCTTCGATTCGATGAAGGAGACCATAGACGCCTTCGAAGCGGCGGGCATGCGCGACAAGTTCAAGATCATGATCGGCGGCGGCCAGATCGACGAGACGGTGCGCGCCTACACCGGCGCCGACGCCTTCGGCGTCAATGCCGTCGAGGCGGTGAATCTCTGCCGCAACTGGATGGGGGTGGCGGCATGAGCATTTCGGCCGAATCTGCCAGCGCGGCCTACGACCAGCGCTGGAAGCGCGTCATGGATACCGTGGCGCTGCGCCGGCCGGACCGGATGCCCGTCGCGCTCTATCCGATGTTCTGGCTGGCCCGATATGGCGGCATCAGCTACCGCGAGCTAATGTACGACTACGAGCAGGCCAAGAAGATCGGCGAAAGGGCGGTGCTGGAACTCGATCCCGACATCTACTCGCCCACGGTCATGAATGCTTCCTCCGGGCCTTCGCTTGAAGCTCTCGGTTTCAAGCAGGTGCAATGGCCCGGGCATGGCGTCGGCGACAACCAACCCTATCAGTACCTCGATCGCGAATACATGAAGGCGGAGGAGTATGACGAGTTTCTTTTCGATCCGACCGGCTTCTATTTGAAGAAATATCTGCCACGGGTGGCCGGTGCATTCGAGGGTCTGGAACAAATGCCCACGCTGCCGGGCCTGCACTATTTTCGTCTGGTCGGCGGCATCCATCGCTTCGCCCGGCCCGCGGTACAGGAGGCCTGGCAGAACATCACGGCGGCGGCGCAGGAAGTCGAGCGCTGGATCAAGCACCACGTGGAATTCACCCAGCGCATGACCGGCCTCGGCTACCCCCTGGCCTATGGCTCGACGTCGATTTCCCCCTACGACTTCATCGCTGATTATTTCCGCGGCGCGACCGCGATGATGAAGGACATGTACCGGCACAAGGACAAGCTGCTGGAGGTCATGGAAAAGTGCGTCCAGATACTCCTGGCCCAGTCCATCGCCACAGCCAGGGCATCGGGCAATCCGATCATCTTCATACCGGTTCATTGGGCCGCTGACGCATTCATGTCGCCCAAACAGTTCGAGACCTTCTGGTGGCCTCCATTCCGCAAGCTGATGATCGGCCTGATCGACGCCGGACTGATACCGATGCCGATGTGGGAGGCCGACTGCACGAAGCGCCTGGAAACCATCCGCGACATCCCTGCCGGCAAGTGCATTTACTGGTTCGAACGCACCGACATGGTTCGCGCTTACGAAGTGCTGGGCGACGTCGTTGCCCTGCGCGGCAACCTGTCGGCATCGTTGATGACCACCGGCACGCCGGAGCAAGTCGATGCCGCAGTCAAGCATCTCGTCGACAACGTTTACAACAAAGGAGGCAGCCTCATCCTCGACACGGCGTTCGGTATCCCGGACGAAGCATCCGTGGAAAACGTCCGGGCCATGTATGCGGCGGCACGTAAATACGGCAGTTGAGCCACGGTTCCTGCTATCGATAGCTGACGAATAATCGCTTATAGTCACGTGCGGGCCGATAAGTATCTTCATCGCACCTTGATTGGTACTCCGGCGTGGTTACGGTGGGACCAAGATAGAAAGGAACGAGTAGCCTCAGCATGGTGAGTCTCTATAGCACGGTGCAGAGACAGATGTGGCGCATGAACTGCCACTGGGTTGCAGCGAAAGACGGTGACTAGTCAAGCACAGAGAGCTATCCCAGTTTTTCCGTAAGTAGCCTCTGAAAACGGCAGTGAAGATCCCTGTCCAGGAAATGCCCAACATCCTGTCAGAGCGAACTGCTGCCCCACAATCTATACTTGTTGGCGGCAGCTTTATGATCAGTAAGCCGTCACATGGCTACCAATTGTCATAGGGCGGGTCAGGGCACGCTGCTGCCGCTGGCCTTGAAAATCTGAGCGTCCATTGACAGTCTTGACCTGCCGTCCCGGCAACGAAGCGAACCGTGTTTCTACCGGGGTCGGCTCAAGGTCGCTTTGCCGCCGCTCAATTTCTCGGCGATTTCCGGACCGTGCCCTTTGCAGCCGCCGATGAAAATCGGAAGCTGACGCCAATGATGGAAGGCAGGTACTGGCTTGCTGACGCTGGCAATGCTCAGCGTCACTTCTAGGATGAAAGTCTGCAACGTTTCACAGCGCCCATTCTGGGGAGCGGTTCTACTGGGTCGGAATCCGGCCGGGACCGAAGTTCGGGACCAGAAAGACACGTTTCCACTACTGGCCACCGTTCAAACCGGTTGCCGCCATTCGTCTTGAATTAGCAAACGGGACAGCAGCTTCGAAGATCGGGTGCCACAATGGCGTCGGCCTGATCCTGAGTCCTTTGCTGTATCGGTCAAACCCGCCTGCCGTATGTGTCATCTGTTATCTGCTTCACCACATTTCATAAATAAATATTATTCATTTAGATATAGAGGGTATATTGAGGCAGGGTATATTGCACAGGCTCCATCAACCAACGAATAAACCGAGTAGAAATGCCATGATTAATAGAAATGTCCGGATCCTGAAAATTGGATGTATCTCAGCCAGCCTGGTTGTGACCCTCCTTTTTTCATCTTCATCATGGGCTCAGCCCCAAGACGGTTCTTTTGAAGAAATCGCCAAGAATATGGTTCTGATCCCGCCTGGCGAGCCGGCGTCACAGATGCTGGCAAAGGCTACTGCCGCTGTGAATCTCATTAAGAAGATGGAATTACCGCAGGCAAGCAAAGCCATAAACGAAGCATTGCAGCTTGATGTTCAAAATACTTACTTGCATTTCCTGAATGGCTTTATTTATCACTTGCAGGGCCGATATGGGGATACTCAAAAGTATGCAATGGCCATTGAAGGCTATCAGCAGGCGTTGCGGCTCGATCCGGGCAACTGGATAGCACAGGAATTCCTTGGGTTGGCATTTCTGGATACCAAACAGTACGGACAGGCTAAAGGTGAATTTGCCGGGGTGTTACTTATGTCCCCTGAAAGCACGGTTTCAATTTACGGAATGATGGTGGCATCATACATGACTGGCGATCCGGCGATGGCCTGTGCCATGGCAGATCAATTCAAAAAGCTATCACCAGCGCCTGATGCCGGATTCATTCGGACTAGTGTTGCCGTCTACGCATCCTGTGGAAATTTCGAAAAAGCGGATCTGATGCGAATTGAGCTTGGCAAGTTCAACGATGAGCATAGCAACGTCGAAAAACTGGATCAACGCCTGGCACAATGGAAGTCGTTTTATCGCATCCCGGTTCAGTCCGCGCAGCCTGAGGCCCCGGCAAACTCGGGTGGCACTCCTACCGGTGATTCGCATGCAAACGCTGAAACGCCGGCAACCCAGAGTGACGGATCCCCTCGCATGGTTCTCGTTGATGTGGTTATGATTGGGACCGAGGAACTAATCAATACATCACAAGGTGTCAACCTACTCAATGCCCTTACGCTGCAATTGGGTTCGGCCACACAGGCTGCCTTCTCCAGGACTTTTAATAGTGCCGCAGCGGCCAATGCCCAAACGACAATCACCAGGGCTGTGACGATACCGGCGCTGGCATACTCCTTGAATATCGCAAACGCAAATAACACCACGGATGCAGTTCTGGCGCGCCCCACACTGGCTGCGATAGAAGGCCTTCCCTCCGATTTCTTTTCCGGCACAAACATGAATGCGGCTGTGATTTCGGTTACCTCGTTAGGTGCAGCATCGACTATTCCTGTGGATAAGCGCTTTGGTGTCAAGCTTGCGGTCACGCCCGCGTTTCTTGCAAATGGCAAGATCCAGCTTAAGGTTAACGCTGAGCGAACAACTCTGAACCCGGCCGTAAATTCAGCCGGTTTTGCCTATCGATTGGAAATTGCTGAAACTACCACGAATGCTAATGTCGTCATGAATTTCGGCGACACCCTGATTCTGAGCGGGTTGAGCGAAAAGGCAACTTCCGAGTCACGCAGCGGCGTTCCATTCTTGCAGGATGTCCCGGTGGTTCAGTACCTTTTCTCAACCAAGAACACGGTTGATTACCAACATTCTGTGTTGATACTCATCACCCCACGATTACCAGCATATGCCGCTAAAGCGGTTCTTAGCCAAAGCCAAAGTCCGGCAATACAAGCCTTGCAAGAAAAACTCGGCCTCTCTACGAAATATCCTTCCAATACGGTATCAATACTTGATCGTTTGAAAAAGACCGAAATATTTCGCGAGTTTCAGCAGGGTGATGTTTCCATTGCGCGATGGGATCGCATGAGCAGCACTGGTGCGCGTTTAAAGCAGGCGCTAGGATTTCTGTATTACTAAATTGATTTCATAATGGCTCATTTAGCGAATAACGTGGCTGGCTCATCTAGCGAGCCTGTGGAAGTGGATACTGGCTACATAGCGCACGGGCGCTGGAGCCAGGAGATGCAAAATGAGGACGAGAGAATTGGCAAGGCTCATCGGGACATT
>CAILCO010000151.1 GCA_903832735.1 uncultured Sterolibacterium sp. | reverse complement strand
GTTGAATGCCCAGCAGCAGGTCTACTCGACCCGCCGCGATCTCGCCAAGGCGCGCCTCGATACCTTGAGCGCCCAGCTTCGGCTCAAGGCAGCCGTCGGCGCCTTGGGCGAAGCCGACCTCGCCGCGGTCAACGCCTTGCTCGAATAGCCTCGTTTTCGAAGGACATTGATCTATCTTAGGCGGAACATCAGCACTATATTGAACGCAAGACTTGCTCATGAACCAACCATCTCGAAATGAGAACCAGGACCCATTTCATAATGAAACCCCGGGAGTTAGCATGGCCACAACACTGCAAATCGTTTGCCCCAATTGTCATACGGTCAATCGCTTGCCCCGCGAGCGCCTGAGTGATGAAGGTATTTGCGGCCGCTGCAAATCGGTCTTGTTCAACGGATCAGTGACAGAACTCGATGCAACGAGTTTCGACAAGCACCTGCAGAATTCTGATATTCCGCTGGTAATTGATTTTTGGGCTCCGTGGTGTGGCCCATGCAAAACGATGGCACCGGAGTTCATCAAATCCGCCGCCCGCCTCGAACCAAACTACCGCTTCGTCAAAGTGAATACCGAAGAGGAACAGGAACTCGCCGCACGTTTTGGCATTCGCTCCATTCCCACATTGATTGTATTCAGCCGCGGTCTAGAGGTCGCTCGCACATCGGGAGCAATGCCCTCGGACGCCCTAAGCAACTGGATCCGTTCGGTTCCTGTCTGACTGTATCCAACGACGATGCCGTGATTCTCGCCATCATCGTGTCAGGTTAAGTATCAAGGGCAACCCGGTCCGGCATGAAGTAACGCCCTTGTTGTCAGCGGGCTTGCACTGAGTCTAGTTCTTAACGCTTGGTATATTCGTTGACACGTATATATGCGATAGCTTATATTTCGCATATGGAAACTCAAGTTCTATTCGACATATTGGCGGATGCTACGCGTCGCCGGATACTTTCTTTGCTAAATTCTCGTGGAGAACTCTGCGTTTGCGAACTTATGGCTGCGCTGAATGAAAGCCAGCCCAAGGTTTCGCGCCACTTGAGCGTTATGAAAGAAGCTGCCCTTGTGCAGGCTCGCCGTGAAGGGACCTGGATGCACTACCGACTGGCGACTCTTCCTTCCTGGACGAGTGATCTGCTGACAGCGCTATCATCCGGGGCCGGAGCGGATCTCAAGAATGACCTGAAACGACTGAAGGCAATGGGGCCTCGTCCAGAACGATTTGCCGCCTAAGCACGCGATGAGCACATTGACCGATACGGTTTCAACCAACCGCCCTGCACCCTGGCTCTGGCTCACCTTGGCTATTGTCGCCTGGATTGCCGGCTACGCTGCCCTGGAACCTTTTGCCGATATCGCAATCGCTTCGTTCGGATTGACGAAACAAACGCACCTGGGCGAAGCCCTGCATTTCTTCTTCTACGACACACCGAAGGTCTTGTTGCTACTGACCGGGATTGTCTTCGTGATGGGAGTGATCCATACCTTCATAGCGCCTGAACGAACACGTGCGCTGCTATCCGGTCGTCGCCTCGGTATAGGCAACGTAATGGCAGCGACGCTCGGTATTGTCACGCCTTTCTGCTCCTGTTCGGCGGTACCGCTATTCATCGGCTTTCTCTCGGCGGGAGTGCCCCTGGGCGTGACCTTTTCCTTTCTGATTTCAGCGCCCATGGTCAATGAAGTCGCCCTTGCGCTGCTGTTCGGTCTGTTCGGCTGGAAGGTGGCGGGACTCTACCTTGGTCTCGGCCTTTCGGTAGCCATAGTCGCCGGGTTGGTAATAGGCAAGTTGGGCATGGAAGATTATCTGGAGGATTGGGTACGCGTCATGCAGGGAACGCAGTCGGCCGAATTCGATGTGGCGAAGCCATCTTGGGCCGAACGAATCGATGCCGGACTTGGCCACATAAGAAATATCGTCGGCAAGGTCTGGCCCTACATTCTGCTCGGTATTGCCGTCGGCGCCGGCATCCACGGCTACGTGCCTGAGGACTTTATGGCGTCAATCATGGGCAAGGATGCGCCATGGTGGTCGCTTCCTGCTGCCGTGGCCATCGGCGTACCGATGTACAGCAACGCAGCCGGCATCATCCCCATCGTTGAAGCGCTGATAGGCAAGGGTGCAGCACTTGGCACCGTGCTGGCCTTCATGATGAGCGTGATAGCGCTTTCATTGCCGGAGATGATCATCCTGCGCAAAGTCTTGAAGCCACGACTCATTGCGACCTTCGCCGGCGTCGTTGCTGCCGGCATCCTACTCGTGGGCTACATCTTCAATACGCTGCTCTGATCTTGGAGATAAAAATGCAGATTAAGGTTCTCGGAACAGGCTGCGCCAATTGCCGCAATACTGTCGCTCTGATCGAACAGGCAGCCCTATCAAAAGGTTTGCCGGTAGAAATCATAAAGGTTGAGGACCTCAAGGACATCATGAGCTACGGAATCATGAGTACCCCTGGTGTGGTCATTGACGGCAAAGTAGTGCACGCCGGCGGTATTCCTAGCCGTGACAAGATCGACAGTTGGCTTAAATAGCATGAATCCACAAAACTTGTTTCATCTGATTTTTCGTTTGTGATTGGCGCCATGATGATTTCCCTGCTGAGCTTCGTCATCAGTGCTGCGAACATCAGCTTAGTTGCGGACTTCACTACCCGCTGAGGTTAAGCTTTTGTAATTGCCTATGTGGCCGGAGTTCCAGTGATTTTCTTTTTCGCACCCATCGCACGCAAGCTGACAGGGCGACTGCTCAAGATGCCCACCTGATTTTTGTTTTCAACAAACGTAGATCTCCTCACGAGGAAACACCATGCGAATAGCGGTTACCAGTCAGAACTTTCGCTCCGTCACTGGTCATGCAGGACGAGCCAGACGCTTCATCGTCTTTGAAGTCGGCGACAAGGGAACACCTCAAGAAATTGAACGTCTGGATCTCGAAGCCAACATGACCATCCATGGCTTCGATCCTCGCTCGAACCACCCGCTGGACAACATGAAAGTGTTAATCACGGCTGGTTCAGGCGAAGGCTTTATCCGGCATATGGCCGCGCGCGGCGTCCAGGTAGTTGCGACGGCTGAAAGCGATCCTGCCATGGCGGTAGCTGCTTATCTGGCTGGACGGGTGATTTCAGCTAGCGGTAATTGCCACCAAGATCAGGCTGAGAATGGAGACGGATTTAACGATCACGGGGATGATCGGACACACGAATGCAGTTGCCGCAGCTGACGTATGGTCATTAAGACAAGGCTGTCGGAAAGTTGAGTAGAGCCGTAAGAAATGAAGTACGCTTATTCGCAGCCATGATGCTTGGCGAAATTTGGTTGGCATGAATTGGCACATTGCAAGTCATTCGCGGCTTGCTACGGCAACTATCATGGAGTGTCTTCGGACCAGCTAAAGCAGAAGCCTCCAGTTGGAAGTTGCCGTAGGGCACATCCGACACAAAATACTCCTTAAATTATTGGCTTCAATTGACAGACATGAAAATCTTGTTCCAAGTATTGGCCGGCGGCGCCGCTGTTTTCATGGCGTGTCATGTTGGCGCACAGGACACAGCAACGGGATTCACTTCGCCTCCGGATTCAAGCATTCCAGTTGGCCCCAGAGGAATTGCTATTAAGGAAGGCAAGAAGCTGCTGACGGAGACGCGCCAACGCCTGCCCAGCAACGTGGGAAATGCGCTGAACTGTACCAATTGCCATCTCGCAGGCGGAGCTACCGCATATTCATCGCCATGGGTCGGCATTTGGGGCGTATTTCCGGAATACCGCTCACGTAGCGGCAAGATCATTTCACTGCAAGAGCGAGTCAACGATTGCTTTGAGCGTTCAATGAATGGCAAAGGATTGCCTTACGACTCAGAAGAAATGAACAATATTCTCGCGTATATGCAGTGGTTGTCGATCGGGGTGCCCACCGGCGTCAGCGTGAAGGGAAGAGGCTTTGGACCCCTAGACCAGAAGCTCAAGCCTGATGCCAATCATGGCAAGCAAGTCTTTTCCGAAAAATGCGCCAGTTGCCACGGCGCAGGTGGAGAGGGAGTGAAGCTTCCGACTGACGCCTATATCTTCCCCCCTTTGTGGGGCAGTAATTCGTTCAACGATGGTGCCGGAATGGCGAGGACCTATACGGCGGCTGCCTTTGTCAAACACAACATGCCGTTGAATCAGGGCGGAACGCTGACCGACCAGGAAGCCGTGGATGTCGCCGAGTATTTCACCCATCAGCCGCGGCCGGTCTATCCCGGCAAACTGAGAGACTGGCCGAAAGGCGACAAACCCAAGGATGCCCGTAGCTGAAGCAGCGAGAAATTTCTGAACACCGCTTCGTAAGGATCGAAAACCAAGGCGTCCATTGACATAGTTATACGCTCATTACATTCCTCGAACCGGAATACGACTGCTCTGCCGCCGGCATCGAGCCTTTCCTGCCAATGACCGATATTGCGTGCACCGGTCCATTGCGGGCGCGATTCCGGCATAATCGTTTCAATTGTCGCGCACTGGAGTTCGCCATGCCCATGGAGGCCGCCCTCAGACCGCTCTCCGGACTACGCCAGATGGTCGCCGATTCCGGCGGGCTCTACCTCGCTAACGCGGTCATCGCATTCATCTTCGCCGCCTCGGGGCCGGTAGCGATTGTCCTCGCCGTAGGCGCGCGTGGTGGGCTGAGTGAGTCCGATCTGTCGTCGTGGATCTTCGGCTCGTTCTTCCTCAACGGGCTGATCACCCTGCTGTTTTGCACGCTGTACCGGCAGCCGCTCGTTTTCTTATGGACGATCCCGGGGACGGTATTGGTCGGCCCGGCGCTCGCCCATCTCAGTTGGGGCGAGGTCATCGGCGCCTTTTTCGTCACCGGACTGCTCATGTTGGTACTGGGCCTCTCGGGCTGGGTACGGCGTGCGATGCAAGCCGTGCCGATGCCGATCGTTATGGGGATGGTGGCGGGCGTGTTCCTGCGCTTCGGCCTGGGCCTGGTGTACGCGGTGCGCGACGACTTTTGGATCGCTGCGCCGATGATCGTCGTTTTTCTCGTACTAAGCGCCTCGGCCAGATGGTCGCGCCGGCTGCCGCCGCTGATCGGTGCGCTCCTCGTAGGCTCGGCGGCGATCGCCTTCCTTGGCAAGTTCCATCCTCACGGATCGGCGCTGCACGTGCTCGCCCATCCCAACCTCTACGTGCCCATGTTCTCGTGGCGCGCGATGGTGGAGCTCGTCATCCCGCTCGCGATCACTGTGCTCGTCGTTCAAAACGGCCAAGGGATCGCGGTGCTCAACACCGCCGAGCACAAGCCGCCGATCAATGCGATAACGGTGGCCTGCGGCGTGGGTTCGATGCTTGCCGCGCTCGTCGGTGCGGTTTCGACTTGCCTCACTGGCCCCGTCAACGCGATCATCTCAAGCTCGGGTGAGCGGCACCGGCACTACACAGCGGGCCTCGCCGTGGGCGTGTTCGCACTGGCGTTCGGACTGTTCGCGCCCGTGGTCACGCGGCTGATGCTCGCCACTCCGCCCGCGTTCATCGGCGCGCTCGCTGGACTCGCCATGCTGCGCGTGCTCCAGACGGCATTCAATGTATCTTTCCGCGAGCGTTTCACGCTCGGTGCGCTCGTCACGTTCCTCATTACGGTGGCCGACGTGCCGATCTTCAACGTTGGGGCCCCGTTCTGGGGATTGGTAATCGGCTACGCCGTGTCGCGCCTACTCGAGCGCAAGGACTTCGGCTCTGCCGGCGCCTGAGGCGAGCCCGTCCGGTGCTGATCTGCACCCGATTGGAATATCCGCAATGAAGCGCCTTGACGAAATTGTTGCAAACGGCCCAGAGTGTGTGAAAACAGGGTATCCGATGTAATTGCTGAGGGGGTGGGGTGCGTTGATGTTCTTATCGGGACAACGCGGATTGGGGCACTCTCATGAAGAGATTCATACAGGGCGAATGCAGAACACAAAGCATACTGCTGCCCGAGGCCCTTGACGACTACGTTACTGAAGCGAATCCGGCGCGAGTGGTTGATGTCTTCGTTGACGAACTGGATCTTCGCAAGCTCGGTTTCGACGGAGTTGATCCAGCGGCAACAGGGCGCCCCGCGTATCACATGGCGGTACTACTGCAACTTTACTTCTACGGATACCTCAATAGAGTTCAATCCAGCGGGCGTCTTGAGAAAGAAGCACATTGCTGCCACCTAGGACAAATTGCTCAGTGACTTTTCATCGGCCTTGGACCAGTCGGTTGCAGTTGCGCCTCTAAACCGAGCAGTCTGTTCGTTCCGCCCCCGGTCACTCGGGCTTCTGTCCTAGAAAGCGGACTACTTCGGCGGCGCCCCGGTGGAACGCTCCTTCCTCCAGGTGGACCATTCCCACCGTTAACTCTAAGACCCGTAACTCGTCGGCGAAATCCGCTTGAAGCATGTCTCGGTCATAGACAGGCGAGCCGGAGCCGCGTCCGGGCTGGCGCTGATTGAAGGCTTCGAGGATGACCAACCCTCCGGGGCGCAGTGAGTTAATTATCGCTTGGTGCATGCGGGGCCGGACCTCTGGCTTAAAATGCATGTAGATGGATGCGATGACATCGAAGCTGCCAGGGGGCCATCTCCATTCCAGGAGATCCGCTTGAATCGTGCTCAGAGAGACCCCCTGCACCGAGGCCAAACTCTGGGCTTTGGCCAATCCGACGGCTGAGGAATCGACGGACAGCACTTCCAGGCCCTGGGCGGCCAGCCAGACCCCGTTGCGGCCCTCGCCGTCGGCGATCGACAGCGCAGTCATGCCTGGGCGCAGACGCGAGGCCTGCGCTCGCAGGTAATTGTTTGGTTGGGTGCCATATGCGTAGTTTACGTCAGCGAACCGCTCATCCCACGAATGTTCCGCCATCGTTCCCCCTCTTCTTGCGTGTCGTCGTTCAGCGATGTCGAAATTCGGCAAATCGGCTGTGGGCAACAATATTAGCATTCGTCTAGACTGACGGGAACCTGTAGCATGGCGCTAAGCTATATACAACCGTGAAAATGGGGGAAGCGAAATGACCTTGATCCTGTCCAACGACGACATCGAGAAACTGCTTACGGTGAGGGCGATCGGTGCCGTCACCATTACGGTTGCCGAAGCCTGCCAATTGTCGGCTGATGGCTTTCGAAACAGTACTCTTTAATAGCAATCAACTCGGTTAAGCGACCGAGTCTTGATGTAGGCATCCGAGGCGAGGAGGATTGATGGGCGAGGTGATGGACGTGTCGCTGGCGTTGGATCGCTACGATCGGCATTTTCCGTTTTTCGACGGCACCGTGGCAAGCCCGCCTGGCCTTAACTTGCGGGTTCTTCAGGTCGGGCAGAGCACAACATTGCGCGATGGCAACTCTCGTCACAACCGGATGCTGGAAGGCGAATTCGACATCGCCGAATTTTCCATGTCGAGTTTCCTCATGGCCATCGACCGTGGGTTGCCGCTAACGGGAATCCCGGTCTTCCCCCGCCGCCTGTTCAGCGCCGGGCTGTTCTTCGTCGCTGCGGACTCGTCGATCCAGAAGCCAGCCGATCTGGAAGGGCGGCGCGTCGCCATCAGCTCGTTTCAGACGACCCTGTCGCTGTTGGCCAAGGGAGACCTAAAATTCGAATATGACGTGCCGTGGGAAAGCATCACCTGGGTTGTTTCGGCCAAGGAGAAGGTGGCTTTCGTTCCCAAACCAGGCGTCCGAATTGAAACGCTGCCCGCACGAACCGACCTAGGGCTTTGCCTCAAGGAAGGGAAAGTGGATGCCGTCGTTGCACCGCATCCGCCGCATTCGATCTTGTCAGGCGCCGTCAGGGTCCGGAGGCTCTTTGCCGACAGCCAAGCGGAAGAATTGCGCTACTTTCGAAAGTACGGTTACTTCCCGATCATGCATATCCTGGCCATCCGCAAGGATCTTGTTGCGCGCGAACCATGGCTGGTCCAAGCTGTAATGGGCCTTTTTGCCGACGCGCACCGCATTGCCGCCGACTATTACTCGGATCCAAACTGGTCCAGCTTGGTCTGGGGTCGTAAGCAGTTCGAATGGGAAAGAGAGCAACTCGGGTTCGACCCTTGGGTGATGGGCGTCGAAGAGAACCGGAGCAATCTCGAGCGGATGATTGCCTATTCCGTCGATCAGGGTCTAGTCCGCTCCTCACTGGGCGTGGCAGACCTATTTCCAGCGGGCCTTTGCGGCCACTGAACACAAACCGTCAAAGCGAGATTTGTTATGCTGATCATCGATAACGCCACCGTGGCCAAAGTGCTGACCATGGAAGCAACCATGGCCGCACTGGAACAGTCCTACCTAGCTCTGGCGAAAGGTGAGGCGGTCTGTCGCCCGCGCATCGACATCCGTATCCCAACCAGCGATCCCAACAAGAATTACCAATGGGGCAGTATGGAAGGTGGCTCCACCAATGGCTATTTCGCCATCCGCATGAAATCGGATGTGATCTATGAGACCCGCTACGAAGGCGCGATCACCCAGGAAAAATATTGCTCGCGGCCTGGTTTGTTCTGCGGCCTGATCTTACTCGTTTCCACCGAAACCGGCGTACCGCTGGCCTTCATCAATGACGGTGTGCTGCAGCACATGCGTGTGGGGGCTGACGGCGGCATCGGTGCTAAGTACATGGCCAAGGCCGATGCGGCAGTGGTCGGCATGCTCGGCTCCGGGGGAATGGCCCGAACCCATATGCAGGCACTCACCGTGACGCGCAAGATCCGCAGACTGCAGGTCTACAGTCCCACCGAGGCAAACCGGCGGGCGTTTGCCCGCGAGATGGCGGAAACCTACGGCATCGAGGCGGTAGCCTGTGACCGGCCTGAGGATGTCTACAAGGGGGCCGACATTTTGGCTGCCGTCACCGACTCGGCCGTTCCTGTTCTGGATGGCAGGCTGCTGGAAGAAGGGACGCATATCATCAATATCGGCGGCAGCGGGGTACCCGATGCGGAGAGCATCCGCCGCGTCGATGTCTACCTTCGTTTCGGCGATGCGCCGTCACCCATCGGCCACCCGGAATTGTTCCTTGATGACGAACACATCGCCTGGGAAGCAAGGCCCTCTTCAGCCAAACATGGCGATGGTCGGCATGGACGGAAGCGGGCTCACGGGATAGCCTTGCCGGATCGTCGTGTCACCTTGGCAGATCTGGCGGAAGGGCGGGCCTCGGGTCGCACATCGCCCCACCAGATCACCTGGTCTGAACGAGGTAATTTGCAGGGGGCACAGTTTTACGCTGTCGCGGCCAAAGTTTATGAACTAGTCAGCGCCGCCGGGTTGGGTCGCGAGATTCCGACGGAATGGTTCCTGCAGGACATCCGCGACTGACAACGCCAAGTTGTTGGCATTCATTAATGACGGCATCCTCCAGCAATTCCGGGTCGGCGGTGGTGCCGGCATCGGCACCAAATATCTGCCCCGCGAGGACGCACACACGGTCGGCATGCTTGGTTCAGGCGGAATGACGCGTACATTTCTGGAACCATTTTCGCGGTACGGCCCATTAAAAGCTGCAAGGTTTACAAATCGCCAAAAGGGTTGGGTTCGCGATGTGCAAAATATAGCTTTTGATTGATACTGACATGCCGACAGCGAAGGCATCAATTTTGGATACCACCACCCATGCCCGATCGAGCAGCCGCTTAAAAGCAGCACCGTCCCAGCAGCTACGCTGCCGTCTTGATTGTCTCCCGCTCCTTGCTGACCCGGCAAAGAATGCAGCGCGCGATGGAGCCGCCGATGACGGGGTCCACATCATCGCGCAAGGGCGTGAGGACATTGGCGCCGACGGCTAGCACGCCTTTGACCGGGTCCTCGCCGGGCATGTACCAGAGCCCTTCGGCATTGACAACCTGCGGATGCATACCCTCGACCAGCGCCACCTGGCGCCTGATCGATTTGTCCGTCGTCGGCGCTTCGATGGTGACCCAGTCCCCATCGGATAGATCGAATTCCCGGGCAGTCTCCGGACTCATTTCCAGCGTCGGCCAGGGCCGGCGTTTGCGCAGCCGCGGCAGGTCAATCCCAAGCGTCGAGTAGAATTCGATCGAACGTGTTCCGCTCACGAGTATGAGCGGATAGTCACGCGCAAGTTCGGGCGTGCTGTAGGGGCTCATGGGCGGCTCCGTGAAATCAGGCGTGGCCTCGTAGCCGAATTGCGCCAGCATCGAAGAGGTGAATTCGATCTTGCCCGAGGGGGTGTTAAATCCAGGTTTCCCATCGCGCCGCAGTTTGCCGGTGCGGTACTTCTGCGGTTCATCGGCCCGGATCACTGTGCCCTGGTGCTTGAACTCCTCGAAATCCATGCCCAGCGGCTCCAGGCGATAGTCGAGCAGACCGCGGTAGCTGGATGCGGGCAACTGTGCGTCGCAGCCCATGCGTTTGAGCACCTCCAGCACCACATCGGCTTCTTCGCGTGCCTCTCCCCTCGGCTCCATGGCTCTGGACCGGCAGGCGATCATGTTGATTCCAGAATATTCGGTGATCGCGTCCGATTCAAGGTGCGTGGTCATCGGCAGGATGTAGTCGGCGATTCTCGCGGTGGGCGACTCGAACATGTCCGACACGATCAGCAGATCCAGGCCCTTCAGAGCTTTGAGGACAGTGTAGGTGTCCTCAAGGCCAACCAGCGGATTGCAATTCGTCCATAGCGCCCGCACCGGATAAGGTTCGCCGGTCAGCATGGCATCGATGACCTGGCGCGGGTGGGGATAGGCCGACGTGATCGCCGTGGGACCCGCCAGCAGCGGAAACTTGTCGGCACTCAACTGCCGGTCGAGGTTCTTCTTCAGCCCCGAGCCCTGGCTCGCGCCGTAGTATCCGGGCATGCGCACGGCCGTAGGCAGAAGGAAGCGGTTGCTGCCCACCTGATCGATACGGCCGAGCAGGGCGGGCAGGAAGCCCATGAGGCGCAGCGTGGCGATGGAGTTGCCACCCATGGTCGCGCCGATGAAGGTGTATAACGCAGATGATCGGGCAGTGGCGAACATTTCGGCGGCACGGCGTATATCCTCAGCCGGGATCCAGGTTATCTTGGCAACCCGATCGGGGGAATACTGCGCAGCGCGTTGCGCAAGGGCGTCGAATCCGCTCGTCCATTCGGCGACGAACTCCTTGTCGTACCAGCCGTTCTCGATCATGACGTTGATCATGCCCAGCGCGAGGGCGGCATCGGTGCCGGGGCGGATGCGCAACCACAGGGCAGCTTCTCGCGCCGATTGCGTCGGGCGCGGGTCGACCACAATCGTTCGAGCGCCTTTCTTCTGTGCGTCGCGTACGCGCTGGTGTTTTGAGCCGTTAGTCTCGCTGAGATTGACGCCCCAGAGCAGGATCACCTCTGCGCCCTGCACATCAGTAAACCCGGGGTAGGTGATCAGGTTGCCGAACGTGAGCACATCCGCCATGAGTTGCGGCGTGAAACATTGGTGCGAGTCGTGCTTGAAGAAGGTAGGGCTGCCGATTGCATCACAGAACATGTCGTAGGCGTAATACTCCTTGGGCGGCAATGCCTGGACCGCCACTGCCGGAGCGCCATGTTTACCGATGATGGCGTTGAGGCGGGTGGCAATGTCCTCCAGCGCGTTATCCCAGGTGACCCGTTGCCATTTTCCAGATCCGCGCTCCCCCACCCGCTTTTGCGGGTAGATGACGCGCTTGGGCGATAGTGTCATGTCGAGCGACGCCTTGCCCTTGACGCATAAATAGCCCTTGCTTAAGGGATGATGCCTGTCGCCGACAATCCTCTTGACCAATCCATTCTCAGTTTCAACCTTCATCCCACAGCGCACCAGGCACAGACGGCAGTTGGTCGTGACCGTGGCAGTGGTCGTGTTGCCCTTCAGTGCGGTGGTTGCTGTATTCATTTATGCATCTAACCGTCAAGGATCATTCGGTCACTATGATTGTGTGCGAACGGACTTGTCAAGTCATCAGAAAACTATCCAGCCATTTTCTAGCTGGCGCTTTCTACCGAGAGCACGCGCTGGCTATCGAGAATGATAACGAACTTGCCGCCGATATTGCCCATGCCGTCAATGAAATCGGCGCGGATCTTGGCGCCGAAGGAAGGTGTCAGCTCGATGTCGGCTGCGGATACTTCGAGCACTTCCGATACGGCGTCGACCACCACGCCGATATCGTGCCGCTCTTCCTCGCTGCCGATCTCGATGATGACGATGCAGGTGCGCCGCGACACCTCGATCTGCTGCCCGCCGAAGCGTGCCGACAGATCGATCACCGGCACCACGCTGCCGCGCAGGTTGATCACGCCGCGGATGAAGGCTGGCACCCGAGTTTGACCCGGGTCACTACCGCCGCCTACCAAGTTAACGATCAAACTCAAATCCAGAAACTCACGTGGATACTTGGGGTCGCCCGAAGAGCGGCCTCCCCACAAAAAGAGCACAACGCCAGCTCAGCTTCAAGCATACCGTGCAGTTATGGATCGCTTGGGGCCAGCACGGCAAAATCGCCAACCACGACGACAACCTCTATGCACTGTTTGTTCTCATTGCTCAGCAGCGTGTCGGTGAGCGTCCTGGCCCCATCGAGCCCAGAGCCATCAAGCGACGGAACAAACCCTACCCGCTACTCACCCGATCACGAGATCTCGCCAGAGCCCACGTCAGAAAACATGGTCACCCCGAAAAGCTTAAGTAAGCGCCATTCGTGCTTGCTCCCTCCTTTTGCTGAATCCACCCCAAGGTGGATCTGTGTCGCGGAACTACAGGACTTAAGTTTAGTTCACGGCGGCATTCGCTCTGTCTCTCAGGCGGCCCCCGGCCGTTGTCGGTACTGACCTAATGGGCCTCGACAACGACCCTACCTTGGTCGGTGAACTTGATGGCATTGCTGACGAGGTTGCCGAGCATCTGGCGCAGCCGGATTTGGTCGTCCCGGTAGCGCTGCTTGGGGCCGATCCAGCGGTATCCGGGGCCAGCCCCTTGCCCCGGGCCTCCTCGGCGAACAGGGCGGCGATTTCCTTGAGCAGGTCCTCGGGGGAAAAAGCCGTGCGCTCCAGTTCCAGCTTGCCGGCCTCGACCTTATTGCGTCAACACAGCCGAACTATTTGTAACGATAGGTGAGTGCAACAACCGTGGTGTCCATGCCTTTGCGCCCGACAATAGGACTACCTTGGATTGAGCTGGCCATCCATTTGTGGCGCCAATAGAAATTCAGATGGACTTCTTCGGTAATTGTTGTGTCGATCAGCGCGGCGAGGAAGGGATTGAATGCACCGCTGGGTTGATAGAGGCTGTATTGGCTGGCGGTTGCCTCGTGCGCTGAAATGCCGTAGTAGTAGCCGGTATATTTCTTCGAAAGATACTCAGCCCCAATCTGCGGATAGAGCGTAGCTCTTGGTGTCGCCACCTCCGCGGCGTAGATCGCTTCAAACAGACTGCCCTGAGATTTGTTGACGTCATGAAAGGCGTTGACGAAAAAGGCGCCGACCGGTGTAACCTGAAAAGTACCGATTCCTAACGGAATGGAATTGCTCCGGTCGGTTAGTCCTCGCAAGTTGGCAGCATCAGCTTTGAATCCGTCGAGAGACACTCGCCCCGCCACCTCAAGATAGCCGTAGCCCAACTTGATAGTCTTGACACCCATTGTATCAATGCGCGCAAACATCCTGCCATAGTCGAAATAGCCATAGGGCAAAACAGAGGCGCGCTCCGTCTTGCCACGAACGATGCTGCGGGTGTAATAGGCGCCCGCGCCGACATCTCCTTCGATTCGCATTGGGAATTCCTCGGTGCCAGTTTGTGCCTGAGCGCAGGCGGTACCAATGCCGAGTAGAGCGACGCCAACGCAACTCGTCGCGCCAGAAATGATGTGAAAGAATCGTGTGCGAAGATGGGGCATGGTGGGCACTCTGATCGAGGATTCCCTATTGTTGTCCAAAAGGGGAGACAAAAGATCGAACACGAATGTTTTCCTGGAACGGGTAGTTCGAGCTCGTAGTCACGGCGCCAGTGGCGGTCGAGTTGACAGCAGAAATAGGGTCATAGTTGCCAAACGCGACCACGGTAGGAGCGAAAATGGTGCAGCCGACGGTGATGTTCGCGGGTATCCTCGGTCGGTATCCTTGCTATCCATGGTGTGTCTCCATTATTCGATCTGCCGAGGCTACATGCACCCGACCCACTGTCGAAATCGAATGCCTCTTGCGCACGGAACGCCTCCGACTAGCTGCGAATTAGAGCAGCAAATGATCGGTCAATTGTGTCAGTACTGTAAATTCTCGTGCGGAGCACCGGTCGGCGCCACCATCCACTGCAACACTCGGTTGAAGGGCACGTTCGGCCCTTCCATCATTGAGCATTGAGCAGTTGGTCGATTTAGGTCGAATACGCCAGCCTCATTCCGGGCATAGCCAGTATCCAGTTGGTCAAGTGCGTGGGTGCTGCGTCAGCCTGAGGGGTTCGGGCAAGTTTTCCAGCACACGAAAACCCCGGGACACTCGCGTCTTCTTAATTGGTTTCGCAGTCGATAGCCCGAGCATATGAACGTCCGATGCTGACGGAAGCGGTCGCTTGATAAACGCCGGGTCGGACGTCCAGTGAGGGCACAATCGGTGAGTTCGCGTTTTCGGAATGCTGCCGCTCGGTGACGATTTGCAAGCTTTTCCCTTAGCAACTTGCGACCGGCAGAAAATGGCATCAGTGCCAGCGAGTAATCCCGGGCAGCAGGAGACACTGAAAAAGAGAGCAAATGCTTCCTTAAGCGGCAGGTACCTCCAAACGAAGGAAACTTTCAATCCCGTTGAAGCTAGGCCCGTTGCGGCTTGTCCGGACACTGTGACGATGCAAGCGTTATCATTGCAATCGCAAAGAACTAAGTGGGGGGTGATCCGTTGTGGGGCGCACAGCCGAGGGTAACATTCTCCTGTGCCAAGGTCTTGGAGATGATTCTGCGTCGACTTGCTGTTCTGCTAGGACTGCTGATTGCCCTGTCTTCGGCGGCTGACGACACATGGTTACAAATAATGAAATAATGGAACCGAACGGTAGAGAGTGAAAACCGGTCACGATGCTTTCCAAATCACTTTTTCCATTTATTATCGTGCTGTCTAAATCCCTTGGAGAACACTCATGGATGAAACTAGGCGTGATTTTCTGAAACTCGCTGCCGCTGCAACTGTGGCTGGCACATTTGGCCAAGAGTGGGCGTTTGCGCAGGGTGGTGCGAGCATCGAGCCCAGCGACCGGGTGTATATTACCAATGAGGATTCGAACACGATCGCAGTGATCGATCCACGCAGCAACACGGTCGAGACCACCATCAACCTGACCAGTTTCGACGAGGACGCGCGTCCACCGTTCCGCCTAGTGACTGCCGGGATAATGCCAACCCACGCGGCGATGATCCACAAACCGCTCTATCACGGCTGCATCGACGCGCACGGGGCGGTGCCTTCACCGGACGGCAAGTTCCTCGCCACCAGCGGCCGCGGCTCAAGCAACATCTACCTTATTGATGCCGTCAACAAGAAGGTCGTGGGCAATGCGCCCAATCCGCTTGCCGGCTCCAATACCAATGCCGAACGGCTTTCGAGCGGCATTCTCATCGGTCGCGAGCCGCACGAGCCGACATTCGCGCGCAACGGCAAGGAGCTGTGGGTGACGCTGCGCGGCGAGGATCGTATCGTTATTCTCGATGTGAATCGCGCCATGCGCCAGGCAGCAGGTGTGGAGTCGGGCGCGATCCTCCGCTACATCAACACCATCAACGGCCCTGCGCAGGTCTGGTTCGACGCCAAGGGTGCGTTTGCGTTCGTCGCGAGCCAGAAGGTAAAGTGGACCCCGAAGTCAAGACAGAATCCTGCCGAGTTTAGGCTGCACACGTGACTGCATCTACAGCTGGTCGGCGCTGCCCCGGTTTTGCTTTTGACTTGGTTGTTGCTGTTGCTTCTGCGGGGGAGGAAACAC
>CAILCO010000150.1 GCA_903832735.1 uncultured Sterolibacterium sp. | reverse complement strand
GGTGTTTCCTCCCCCGCAGAAGCAACAGCAACAACCAAGTCAAAAGCAAAACCGGGGCAGCGCCGACCAGCTGTAGATGCAGTCACGTGTGCAGCCTAAACTCGGCAGGATTCTGTCTTGACTTCGGGGTCCACTTTACATGCTGCATCGGCTCGATCAAGCGGACCTTGGCAGCGTCGCCGTTGCTCAGGCCAAAGCACAGACCGCCGTAAACTTTCGTGTGACGACGAAAGTGTTAGGGGAGGTCTTATCTTCTGGCTTGCTTACTCTCCTATCAATCACCAACCTGACTCTGGTCGAAGGCGGACTTCCCATTATTGTTCAGGGTCAAATTGTCGGCGCTATCGGCGTAGCAGGCATGGAACCAAGCCAAGATTCTCAGGTTGCTATGGCAGGTGTTTCTGCAGTACAAACCTAGTCGCCTCGTTTGACGAGGTAACATTGGCATTGACTCAAGTTGCAAGCCGATCAACTCATGGGAGCAAAGCAATGAGCAACAATATCTACAAGCTGCTTGAACTGACCGGGTCATCCAGCATCAGTATCGAAGATGCTGTGACTACCGCTATCGCAAAGGCACATGAGACGGTACGTCATATCAGTTGGTTCACCGTCACCGAGACACGTGGACATGTCGTCGATGGCAAGGTGGCTCATTGGCAGGTTTCGCTGAAGATTGGATTCACGCTCGAATAGCCGCAGATGTAATGGCGCCGTCGCCGCGCCTTCGGCGCGGCAAACGGCACGGTAAGTTATTGATACTCATCGTGACGTCGACAACCCGGCGCTCTGGGTGCTCTATCCGGTGATCAAAGCTAGCGCGGTTTACTGCGCTTTATCGTCATCACCCAAGGTGCCGATGTCAGGTACTGTTGCCCTTTCTTGTCGAGGACCCAGGCCTTGAAGCATCTGACCATCGTCATTCGCACCGAACTGGAAATCCCCGACACCTGGGAACTGGTCGAGCATCCTTCAGGTATCCGGGTTCTCAAGATCGACGATCACTTCGTTTCGTTGGACCTCGTGCCCTTCGCAACCCGATCAACTGATCCACGGGCGGAATGGTCGGATACCGACAAGGTACTTGCAGAGAGTGTCCTCGATACCGTCGTTGAAGCGGACGCGGAGTTGACGTTCCGAACACGTCATTGAGGCTGGCGCCGGATAAGCTTAGGTAGGCAAGTTCGTACCGCCAAGAGGCGCCGCAATCCCGATTCCCCGCCTCACAGCGCACTACCATCCGCTAGCCATCGCGCCGACTCAAAGAGCGTAACAAGGTAGCAAACAGGGTGTCTGGGTCGAAGGGTTTGACCAGGAAATCGGTCATCCCGGCAGCGAAGCAGCGCGCCTTATCCTCAGCAAAGGCGTTGGCAGTCATGGCAATGATCGGCGTGTCGCTGTAGCCCGGTAGCTTGCGGATCTGCCGGGTCGCCTCCAGGCCGTTGATGTTCGGCATCTGCATGTCCATGAAGATCGCGGCATAGGCTTTGTCCTGCGCCATGGCCACGGCAGCCGCGCCGTCCTCTGCGGTTGCCACGACCAGCCCGACCGCTTCCAGATTCAGTTGCGCCACCTCCCGATTCACCGGTTCCCGGACCATGGCATGGTCATCAACAACGAGCGTTCTTAGCATTGGCAACCCTTAAATAAGCCTTCAGCCGTCATTAAGCATATGCCGAGCCTAATAGAGATATATGCGTGTGATCAGTAGGTTACGGCCAGCGGGCTGCTGGGCAGGCAAGGAACAAGCGATAACTGTAAGAATTCAGAAGGTTTTACCGGCTGCATCTCGGCATTGACCGGGAAGTCGCCTTGGCGCTCGCTGAACAGTCTGGAATGTTGTACCCCGTTCGGTCCGGTGGATGCCTGGGGCTCGACGGACCAGACTTTGCGGGTATCTTTTCGTAGACTCGCATGAAGCGGTGCCGTCCGGCGACGCCAGAATCTCCTGGCCCATATTGCAACAGCCAATCCCCAGGACTCCCGCGAAGCCCCCCCGTCGAAACTTCAGGATTGCCGTATGTTGCCGTTATTCCATCCATGAACCATGACCTGACGGAAATTGAGCGCTTGGCTTGTCACTGCGCCAACCTTGATAGCCGGGGCTGTTGCAGTTTCGAAACGGCCTCCGCTGACCTGCGCGCCGCGGCGTATTGCTGAGATGCTACTTACACCCAACTACGGGGGTTTGTCTGCCGGCGACTGTGCAAACAGAGCCTGGAGTTTCTCCGCCCTGCTCGCAATCCTGCGCACGACAGCGCCCATGTATGCCTGGCCGCAATCAACCCTGGAACGGTACCAGGTCCTGTGCCAGCAGTTGGGTCTTGACCCTTCCCTGCGGCACTAGCCCTCAGGACCCAGAGCCTCGCACCAAGCCACCATGACCGTCTTGCGCTATCGACTCTTGCACGCC
>CAILCO010000149.1 GCA_903832735.1 uncultured Sterolibacterium sp. | reverse complement strand
TTGTATATAGAGGTTCTTGCAAGAAAAGGACCCGGGCTTTCCCCCCCTATTTCCACGCTTCGTGCCGCGCCCGCCCGGCCTGCGACTGCCCCCCACGCGGTGCTATCATGTCGTATGCATATTGCGATAGCGAGCCGATGAATTTCGCGACAGATGCAACAACGGTGGCAGAGCCGGGATGCGAATAGCGACAGCGCTGACTCTGGCGGGCGCATCCGGCGTCATCGCCGTGCAAGGCTGGGCGCCCCTCGCCTGGTGGTGGCTGGCCATGCTGGCTTATGCCGCGCTGTTTTACTTGCTGCGCCACACCCGCACGGCAGTCCAGGCGGGCCTGCTCGGGCTAGTCTTCGGCCTGGCCTTGCAACTCTTCGGTCACGGCTGGGTGCTCGATGCGCTGCACCGCAAGTCGGGCATGGCGCTGGCCCCGGCTGCTTTGAGCTCGCTGATCTTTGCCGCCTATCTGGCGCTGTTCTCGTCGCTGCCCTGTGTGATTTGGCGCTTCATCGTCAAGGCAGCTGCAAGCAAACCGCCGGATATTACGCTGAGTTCATGCGCCGCATTTGCCTCGCTGATGACGCTGGGCGAATGGGGACGCAGCCTGCCGTTCAACGGTTTTACCTCGCTCTCCCTGGGCTACGCTCTGATTGATACCTGGCTGGCCGGGTATGCGCCCATCGCCGGCGTCTATGGTCTGGGCTGGCTCGGCTATTATTTCGCCGCGTCACTGGTGCTAATCCTCACGCTCCGACGCGCTGCTCCGACGCTGGTGCTTGCCGCCCTGCTCGTCAGCGGCGTCGCACTCCTCTCGGTCGACTGGGTGCAAGCCAACGGGCCGCCGCTGAAATACCGCCTGCTCCAATCCAACGTGGCGCAGGAAAGAAAATTCGATCCCTCGAGCAGAGTCCGACAGATGCAACGCCTGGTGGCCAGCATCGAGCATCAGCCGGCCGATCTGATCGTCACGCCGGAGACCGCCTTCACGGTGTTTTTCAACGAGCTTCCGAGCGGCATTTTGTCGCGACTGCAGCGCTTCAGCCAGGACAACGGCAGCCACTTGTTTCTCGGCATCGCCACCCTGGCGGCCAATGCCGAAGGACACAACAGCGTGCTTCACCTCGCCCCTGGTGCCAGCCGCATCGGGCAATACGACAAGGTGCGCCTGATGCCCTTCGGCGAATACGGCCCGGCAGGGTTCGGATGGTTTTCTGCGGCGCTCGCGATCCCGCTCAAGGACCTTCGCCCCGGCAACTCGGATCAACAAGCATTCCGGGTCGGCGAGCAAAGCATCGCCACGCTGATTTGTCATGAAGACCTGATCGGCGAGGACGCCCGTCGCTGGCTGCCTGCCGCCACGGTTTTCATCAACCCCAGCAATCTGGCCTGGTTCGAGGGTTCTGCCGCGATCGCGCAGCGCCTGCAGATCGTCCGCATGCGCGCCATGGAATCCGGCCGCCCAATACTCCGCGCCACCAACACCGGGATCACGGCGCAGATCGATCAGCGCGGCAGGGTGATCAGGCAACTGCCCGAAATGCAGGAGGGCACGCTGAGCGGAGAGGTCCAGGCGATGCAGGGACTGACGCCCTACGCGTGCTTCGGCGACTGGCCGGTCGTCTTCGGCAGCCTGATGTTCGTGCTTTTCTGTCTGGCGACAAAACGCATGCGCGGCATCCCGTGAACTGAAAAAGACGCGCGAGCGGCGTGTTAAAATCAGCCTCCATGATAGTCATCAGCTTGAACGGCGAAGCGAGAAGCCTCGCCGCGGAAACCACGGTGGCAGGGCTCATGGAACAACTGGGCTATGCCGGCAAACGCGTCGCGGTGGAAAAGAACGGCGAGATCGTGCCAAAGAGCCATCATGCCGAGGCGATCGTCAGCCAGGGCGATCGCATCGAAATCGTCGTCGCCGTCGGCGGCGGCTAACGCTCACGGCTCCGATGAACCACCCCGTATCATGAAAAGGCGGATCTTCGTAACACTTCACAAGCGGGCAGATCGGCCCGCCCCTCCCGTCCTCCCCTCGCGGGGAGGCTACTATCCGGCTCGCTTTGCTCGGTAATGACACAGCGCGCTTGGCAATGTTTTTCACGCTAACAGGACTCCGGACTCAAAAATGAACAACGACTCCCTGATCATCGCCGGCAAGGCCTATTCCTCGCGCCTGCTCGTCGGCACCGGCAAGTATCCGGATTTCGCCGCGACCCGAGCCGCCATCGACGCCTCGGGCGCCGAGATCGTCACGGTGGCGATCCGTCGCACCAACATCGGCCAGGAGCCGGGACAACCCTCCTTGCTCGACGTCCTGCCGCCGACGCAATACACGCTGCTGCCCAACACCGCCGGCTGCTACACCGCGAAGGACGCGGTGCGCACGCTGCAGCTCGCCCGCGAGCTGCTCGACGGTCACGACCTGGTCAAGCTCGAAGTGCTGGGCGATCCGCAGACCCTGTTCCCGCACATGCCCGAGACCCTGAAGGCGGCTGAAACCCTGGTCAAGGACGGCTTCAAGGTGATGGTCTATTGCAGCGACGATCCTATTCAGGCCAAGCTGCTCGAGGACATCGGCTGCGTCGCGGTGATGCCGCTGGCCTCGCTGATCGGTTCGGGCATGGGCATCCTGAATCCCTGGAACCTGAAGCTGATCATCGCGCAGGCGAAAGTGCCCGTGCTCGTCGATGCCGGTGTCGGCACGGCCTCCGACGCCGCAGTGGCGATGGAACTCGGCTGCGATGGCGTGCTGATGAATACCGCCATTGCGCTGGCCAAGAATCCGCTGATGATGGCCGGCGCCATGAAGAAGGCGGTCGAAGCGGGACGCGAAGCCTATCTCGCCGGACGCATGCCGAAGAAGCTCTATGCCGCCAGCCCCAGCTCGCCGACGACGGGCCTGATTTCTTGACTGCAGAGCAGCACCCCGAGCACATTCGCAGCTTCGTGCTCCGCCAGGGCCGCGTCTCCAGCGCCCAAGGACGCCACCACGAGCAGGGCATGCCGCGCTGGGGCATCCCTTATGCCGCCGCCCCACTCGACCTCGATGCGGTCTTCGGCAGGTCGGCCGCAAAGATCCTGGAAATCGGTTTCGGCATGGGCGAGACCAGCGCACAAATTGCCGCCGCCCATCCGGAAAACGATTATCTCGGCATCGAGGTGCATACCCCAGGTGTCGGCAGCCTGCTGAAGGAAATCGCCGAACGCGGCCTGACCAACTTGCGCGTCATCCAGCATGATGCCGTCCCCGTCCTGCGCGAGATGATTCCGGCCGATGCGCTCGCCGCCGTGCATATTTTCTTCCCCGATCCCTGGCCCAAGAAGCGCCAGCAGAAGCGCCGCCTGATCCAGGCCCCGCTGGTGCACCTCCTGGCGTCGCGCCTGATGATCGGCGGCATCGTGCATTGCGCCACCGACTGGGAAGAATACGCGGAGCAGATGCTGGCGGTCTTGTCCGCCGAACCGCTGCTGGAGAATACCGCCGCCGCTTATGCCCCGCGCCCCGACTACCGGCCGCAGACCAAGTTCGAGAGCCGCGGCCTGCGCCTGGGCCACGGCGTCTGGGATGTGGTATTTCGCAGGAAGTCCCAGTAGGACGCTAGTTACCGCCAAACCTCGGCGGACGCTTTTCCAGGAAGGCCTTGATGCCTTCGGTCTTGTCTTCCGTTGAGAAGATGATCTGGAAGGCCTTGCGTTCCAGGCGCAGTCCGGAATCCAGGCCGCTGTTCATGCTGTCCACTACCAGTTCCTTGATTTGCCGCACGGCGATAGCCGGCAGCGCGGCGATGCGCGTCGCGTAATCGAGGGCGACGGCGGCCACTTCACCGTCGTCGACCAGTTTGCTGATCAGGCCGAGCGCCAGCGCCTCGGCCGCCGGCAGTGGTTCGCCGGTGAGCAGCAGACGCATCGCGGCGTATTTGCCGACCGCGCGCGTCACCCGCTGGGTAGCGCCGCCACCCGGGATCAACCCGATCTTGACCTCGGGCTGGCCGAACACCGCGCTGCGACCGGCGACGATGATGTCGGCGTGCAAGGCCAGTTCGCAACCGCCGCCCAGCGCATAGCCATTGACTGCGGCGATGACCGGCTTCGGGCATTCGGCGATCGCGCCCCACAGCAGATGCATGTCGCGTTTGAATACCTCGATGGTCGTGGCATCGAGGTATTCGTTGAGATCGGCGCCGGCGGAAAACGAACTGCCCTCGCCGGTCAGGACGATCGCGCGCACGCCGGGGTCGCTGCCGAGTTCGCGAAAGGCCTCGGCCAGCGCGACGCGCAAGGCCATGTTGAGCGCATTGCGCCGCTCCGGACGATTCAGGCTGACCCGCGCCACGCCGTCAGCCGGGCGGGTGATCAGCAGCAAGGATGACAACCTTGACTCGCCGGGCACGGCGTCCTCCCGGCTCAAAGTCCGAGTATCCGTTCGGCGTTGCCGTGGAAGATCTTTTCCATCACCTCGTCCTTGTAACCCAGCTCATTCCATTCCTTGAGGATGCGGCTGTATGGCATGCTCGGGTAGTCGCTGCCGAACATGATCTTGTCCTGCAGGCGCCCGCGCATATCGACCTTGAGCGAGGCGGGAAAATACTTCGGCGCCCAGCCGGACATTTCCCAATAGACGTTGCCCTTGTGCAAGGCCACGGCGGTCGTCTCGTCGACCCAGGGCCAGCCCGGATGGGCCATGAGGATCTTGAGAGTAGGGAAGTCCGCGGCGAGATCGTCGATATGCGAAGGATGGGCATGGCGCACCCGTGCGCCCATGCCGCCGGGCATGCCGGCACCCATGCCGGTGGTGCCGACGTCGATCATCACTGCGGCGCCCAACGCGGCAATTTCCTCGAACAGCGGATAATGGCGCCGGTCATTGACCGCGAAGTGCTGCATGATCGGATGGAAGTGGAATCCGATGAAGCCGAGTTCCTTGACCGCGCGTCTGGCCTGGATGATGGCGATCTCGCCCTTGGCCGGTTCGACCGCGCCCCATGCGCCGATGATCCGCTCGGGATGGCGCTGCCACATGGCATGTACGTATTCGTTGGTGCAAGGTGGCGTGGCGATGGTCGTCTCGAGGTCGAGCGCCACCAGCACCGCTTCGACGCCGGCGTCGGTGAAATCCTGGAGGACCGCGTCCTCGCTCTTCGCCGACCAGTCGCGGTTCCAGTATTTCGCCAGGGCATCGACATAAGGGCCCTGGCAGTCTATCCATTCCTGGGTGCCGGGATAACAGTGCAGATCGATGATGCGCATGAGGTTCTCCTAATGTTGAGGTGTCTTTAAACTGCGCTGCGTTCTTCTTCGAGATGCCGGATGACCATTTCCACCAGCGATTTCTTCGACACCTTGCCGAAGGTGGACAGGGGAAACTCGCTCATCAGCTCCAGCCGTTCGGGCAGCTTGAACTTGGCGATCTCCTTTTCCGCGAGGAAGGCTAGTAGTTCCTTCAGGGTCAGGGTCATGCCGCTCTTCGGCACCACGCAGGCGCACATCTTCTCGCCCAGGTTCGCGTCCGGCATGGCGACACAGGCGATGTTCTGCACCGCCGGGTGCGACAGGATCAGATTCTCGACTTCTTCCGCGCTGATCTTCTCGCCGCCGCGATTGATCAGATCTTTTTTCCGCCCTTCGACGACGTAATTTCCCGATGGGTGCTGGCGCATCAGATCGCCGGAACAATAAAAGCCATCCGCCGTGAATTGCTTGGCGTTGTACTCCGGCACGCCGAAGTATCCGCGCAGCGTGTAGGGGCCGCGGCAGGTCAGTTCGCCGACCTCGCCCGGCGCCACCTCGCGGCCGTCGTCGTCGACCAGGCGCACCTCGTCGTCTGGACAGATCGGCCGGCCGCAGGTTTCCAGGCGCACATCCTCCGGATCGTCGAGGCGGACGAAGAACAGCATGCCCTCGGACATGCCGAAATTTTCCTGCACCGTCACGCTCGGGATCAGTTCCTTGGTGCGCAGTCGAACTTCCGGCTGCATGCGCTGGCCGCCGCTCTGGATCACCTTCACCGAGGACAGGTCGAAGTCCGCTATCGCCGGGCTGTTGATCAGCCGGATCAGCAGGGCCGGAACGACCTTGATATGCGTGACGCGATGCTTTGCTATCAGGGCGAACATATCCTCGGGGCGGCCGCTGGTGGACAGCACCACCTTCCCGCCATTGAACAGATAGCCCTGGATACCCGGACAAGCCAGGGCGAGATTATGCGCGATCGGGATCACCAGGAGCAGCACCGAGTCGGCGGTGATGCCGCAGATCGGCGCGGCCGTCTTCGAGTTGTAGGCGTAGTCGTTGTGGCTGCGCGGAATCAGCTTGGGCACGCCGGTGGTGCCGCCGGACAACTGGAATATCGCCGGGTCCGTCGGATCGATGACGATCTTGTCCAGCTCCGAGCGCGGCAGGAGCGGCTCGCGTTCGATCAGTTCGGTCAGGGAGTGCTCGCCCGGCCCCGGCTTGCCCAGGACGATGCGGAATTTCAGCGTCGCGGATTCGTCCTCGACGCGCTTGATCATCGGGCCGAACTGAAAATCTCCCTGCGCCTCCGGGAATACGCAAGCCGCCGCCCGGGCGATGCGTACGAACTGGCTGATCTCGCCATAGCGGTGGGTAGCCAGTGCGGCGATGGGGATCGCGCCGATCTTTTGCAGCGCAAAGTAGAGGATGACGAACTCGGCCACATTAGGCAACTGGAGCACAACGCGATCGAGCGGGCGCATGCCGAGCGAGAGCAGATTGAGCGCCAGCCGGTCGCTTAGCCGGTCGAGATCGCCGTAGCTGTACAACTGCTCGCGGTCGATGATAGCGATGCGCTCCGCGTACTTCTTGAACACGAGCGCAAACTCCTGCGCCAACGATTTGTCCTGCCAATAGCCGCGCTCGCGACACAACCGGGCGTATTCTGGGGGAAAGGGTACAACACCTTCGAGCATCTCTACACTCCTCAGTTCTTGCTGCTTCGAACTCCGAACAAGTTCATTTTAAACCCGGTCCGCACTTCGTAGGTCGTCCCCGTGGCACGCCGATTAATCGATCTCGAAAATCTTCTGCGGGAATTTGTGCAGTTTCTCCGCGACTCCGTCTGCGCCGATCAGGAAGTCGTCGCACACCCAGTTGTAGGCACCAGCCGTGACATAGGTGGGATGGGCGGCGAGCACCATGTTGCTCGCCAGGAACATGGTTTCATCGTGCCTGACCAGCGGCCGCTCGACCATGTCGTAACCCTGGCCGTGGCAATGCAGGCGCTTCTCCTCCGGCCTGCCGTGGCTGCGCATGAACTCGTTGTAGGCGGCGAAGATGTCCTTGCAGGCGGCGCCCGGCTTGAGCAGTCCGCGCATCAACTCCTGGGCTTCGAGGACGAAGACGAATTCATCCTTCATCTCCTGCGAGGCGCGGCCGAGCACGCAGGTTCTGCCGATCTCGCAGTAGTAGCCGCCCGGACCGCTGTTCTCGATCAGCAGCGTGTACTGGTCGCCGGCGCGGAGCACGCGGTTCTGCAGATGGCGATTGCCGAACACCGCCGCCGTGCCGACCGGACCGGAAGCGCAGAGAAACAAGCCCTGCTCGCTGCCGAAGCGATGGCCGAACTGCTCCGCCACCGCCGCCACCTCGAGCTCGCGCATGCCCGGCCTGATGGCCTCGAACACCGCACCCATGGCCTCGTCCTGCATCGCGGCCGTGCGCCGGATCAGGGCGATTTCCTCTTCGCTCTTGATGGCCTTGATCTGGTCCACCAGCTCCGAGGCATCAACGAATTTTGCCGTGGACAACTTGCCGCGCTTGAGAAAATCGACCAGCGCGAAGGACATCGCCGCCGTCCCGAGCAGGCCGATGGTCGCACCGGCATAAGCCTCGAGCGCGGTCTGCGCCAGCTCGCCGTCATAGTCGGCGGTGAAATGGCTGGAGGCGTAGCTCGGCACGCCGAGGAATCGCGCCACGCCGCGGCGCAAACCCTGCTCGCCGGGGGGGAAGTCGCGAACCATGCCGAACGGGCCCTGGCCGACCACGGTCATCCTGTCATCACGCGGGAACACCACCGTCACCGCATAACCGTTGGTCGCCGGCAGGTCGGTGAAGTACTTGACGTAACCGCCCATGAAATCGTTGTTGGCCTGCATCAGGAGGACGTCGATGCCGGCATCCTTCATCGCGCCGCGCACGGCCTGCCAGCGCCGCTCCAGTTCGGCGCTGGAAATCGGCGTGTTGATCTGTTCAGAGGCTTCGGCCATATCAATTTTCCTGTTTTCTGGTCACGAGATTGATCATCTTCCCGCTATCGCCGGTGAGGAAGCAGCGCATGTTTTCAAGGATCACGGGCAGCGCGTCATGGGCATACTGGTCGTAAAAGCCGCCGAAATGAGGCGTGACGATGACGTTCTTCATCGCCCAGAACGGGCTCTCCTGGAGCAGCGGCTCCTGGCTGAAGACGTCCAGCGCAGCGCCGGCGATCCGGCCTTCGTTCAAGGCCTGGATCAGCGCCTGCTCGTCGACGACGCCGCCCCGCGCGAGATTGATCAGATACGCGCTCGGCTTCATCGCGGCGAGTATGTCCGCATTGATGACGTGATGGCTCCGGGCCGTGTAGGGCGTCAGCAGCACCAGATGATCGAGGTCGCGCACGGCGTCGCGAAGCTCGTCGCTATGGCGCATCTGATCGAAGCCGGCGACCTCCCGCGTCGCAGATGAAATGCCGACCACCTTCATGCCCAGAGCCTGGCACCTGGGCGCCAGCGCCTCCGCAATCACCCCGACCCCGAAGATGCCCACGGTCTTGCCGGAAAGCAGCCGCGCCGGCCAGCGGTCCCAGGCGTGCTGCTCCTGGCTCTTGACGATGCGCGGAAAATCCCGGGCCAGTGCCAGCATCGCCATCAGGGCCGCTTCCGACACCGGGGCGCCGTGGATGCCGCGGACACTGGTGAGCAGGACGTCCGGACCTAAGGTCGGGCGGTCGGCGATGTTATCGACCCCGGTGCCCAGCGCCTGCACCCACTTCAGATTCCGCGCGGCGGCAAACACCGCGTCGGCCTGCTCGCCCAGTTGCGGACCGAAGGTGATCAGCACATCGGTGGAGGCGATGTAGGGATCCACCTTGGCTACATGATCGACGACATCGATCTGCAGTTCGGGAAACCGTTCCCGGATGCCCGAGGAATACTGCAACCTGATCTTCTCGGGCAAGGTCAGCAGAATCAAAACATGAGTTGTCATCAGGACTCCCGGAGTATAGAAGTGTAGGGCGGTTACAGGATGCCGAGCAGCTTCGCGGCATTTTCGCCGAGGATCATGCGCCTCGCCTCTGCCGAAATATTCGCGCTATTGACGAAAGCCACCGGGTTGTCCTCGCCGACCGGGTAATCGCCGCCGAGCAGGATTTGCGTAGCCCCCACCTTGTGCGTCAGGAATTCCAGCATGTCCGGATTGTAGATCACGGTGTCGTAGAAGAACTGGCGCATGTACTCGCTCGGTTCCTTGTTGATGTTCGGCGTCTCGTGCGGGCGGTTGCGGAAATTGCGGTCGATGCGGCCGGCGTAATAAGGCAGAAAGCCGCCGCCATGGGCGATGACCAGTTTGAGATTCGGAAAGCGGTCAAGCACTCCTTCATACATCAGCGAGGACATGGCGATGGCCTCCTCGATCGGCTGACCGACGCCGTTCCACATCAGATGCCTGGTGAAGCGCGGATGCGAAAATCCGGACGGGTGGATATACACCGGGATGCCCAGTTGCTCCGCCTTCGCCCAGACCGGCCAAAGCTTTTGATCGCCGAGTTCGACGCCATCGACATGGGTATTGACGGCGACGGCGCGAAACCCCAGATCGCGGACGATGCGTTCCAGTTCGATGACCGCTGCCTGCGGATCCTGCAACGGCAGAAAACCCATGCCGACGAAGCGGTCGGGCTTGATCCGGATGAACTCCGCCAACCGGTCATTGCTGATCCTGGTCAGCCGGACGCCTTCCGCCGGCGACGCCCAGTAGCAGTAGGTGGCGACATGGCAGATGACGACCTGGATATCGATGCCGAACTCGTCCATATCCATCAGGCGGGCTTCGACCTCGTCGCCGGTCGGGCGCGGATGGCGCTTGCGCTGCGCCGCCTCGCCGCGGCGATAATTGTCGACCAACTGGTATTCCGTCGCTTCCGGCGGCCGGTTCTGCTTGACGTAGTCGCAGACCTCCGGCACGAAGATATGGGTGTGAAAATCGATCACCGGCGAACTACCTCGCCTACGTATGATTCCGGGCGCTTCCGAAGTATTGGTCATGCCTCTATTCTCCTCTCCGCTGCAGCGATTATTGAACCTGTTCATTTTCGACAAGGGCCCTGTTTTTGTCAACAGCAGTGTGCCTGAATCTTCTGCTATGTTGACAAACGATACGGCGTGATCAAAAATATGAACGTGCTCATAAATTATTGATGCAGCGCAACAAAATTGCCGCCGTCGCTGCCAACAGGAGAATGCAATGGGTAATGAAAAGCGCGTCGCCTTGATCACCGGGTCGTCCTCCGGCATCGGTCGGGCGGAAGCGATCGCCATCGCGAAAGCCGGCTATAACGTCGTCATCAATTACAGCAGCAGCGAAGCCGGCGCCCGGAAAACCGTGGCTGAATGCCAGCAGGCTGGCGCCGAGACGCTGCTGGTGCGCTGCGACGTCGCCGACGAGACGAGCGTGATCGCGATGTTCGAGGCGATCAGGCAGCGCTTCGGGCGCCTCGATGTGCTTTGCAACAATGCCGGCGCGAGCATCAAGACCCTCGCCCGCGATTTCGAGAAGGTCACGGTGGAAGAGTGGGATCAGGTCTTCTCGGTCAACGTCAAAGGCGTCTTCCTGGTCACCAAGCACGCCACGCCCCTGCTGCGCCTGTCCGGTGACGCCTGCATCATAAACACCAACAGTTCGGTCGGGGCGCGTCCCGGCCCGCAGCCACTGCCCTATTCGGCGAGCAAGGGCGCGTTGTGGACCATGACCAAGGCGCTTGCCGGCGCCCTCGGCCCCGCCGGCATCCGGGTGAACGGCGTCGCGCCGGGCTGGATGGCGGGCGAATGGATGGAACGCATGCTCGGCGAGAACTACGACAAGCTGATGACGGCGCGCGCCAAGCAGACACCGCTGCGCCGCGTGGTCACCGCCGACGACGTTGCCGAATCCGCCCTGAGCCTGATCCAGGGCAACAAGGGCGTGAGCGGCGTGATCGTCACCGTCGATGGCGGCTATGCTGCGGTAACTTGAAAAGCGTATCCTGTGACACGGCATTTTCTAAAATAACGGAGGGGGGAAATGATGGAGATTCGTTCGCGCTTTGTCCGCAGCTTGCGCTTGGGCTTGATCGGCGCCGTTGCCATGGCTGGCCTGACTTTCAATGCCATGGCCGAGACCATAGAGTTGAAGGTTTCCCACTTCCTGCCGCCGAACCATACCTTCCAGAAGGAGTTGTTGCGCTGGGGCGAAGAGTTGAACAAGAAGTCCAATGGCCGCCTGGTCCTGAAGATATTCCCCGCCGGCCAGATGGGTCCGGCACCGCGTCAGTTCGATCTGGCCCGGACCGGAGTAGCCGACATGGCCATCGGCCTGACCGGTACCACGCCTGGTCGCTTCCCGCTGACCGAAATTTCCAACCTGCCTTTCCTGGTGACCGAGAGCGCCAAGACCTCCAGGGTATTGACCGAACTCGCGCCGAAATATCTGGCGAGCGAATTTCCGGGCGTGAAGATCCTCTACCTGATGACCACCACGCCGCTCAAGTTCCACATGGCCAAGTCCAAGATCAGCACCATGGCGGATTTCAAGGGCATGCGCATCCGCTACGCCGGCGAGATCTTTGCCGACTCGATCAAGGCTTTCGGCGGCACGCCGCTGGCCGTGCCGCCGGGCGAAGTGACCGATGCCATGGGCAAGGGCACCATCGACGGCGCGATGTTCCCCTTCGAAGGCGCGCAGAGCTTCCAGGTGGGCACCGTGGCCAAGTACTCCTATGAACCCGGGATCAATGCCGCGTCGTTCTTCTTCGTCATGAACGAGAAGAGTTATGACAAGCTGCCGCCCGATCTGCGTGCGCTGATCGACCAGACTACCGGTCCTGCCGCCGGTGCGCGAATCGGCCGCGCGCTCGACGATGCCGAAGTCGAAGGCCGCGCCTACATGACCGCCAAGGGCGTCCAGATCGTGCAGTTCTCCGACGCCACCAAACGCGAGATGCGTGCCGCCGTGAAACCGATCATTGATGGCGAACTGCAGAAACTCGAAGCCAAGGGCGCGCCTGCGCGTCAAATCTATGAGGCTTTGCTGAAAGCCAACTGAAGCCGGCCAGGGCTGCCTTGACGAGTGGCAAGGCAGCCTGGTTCTTTCCCAGCAGCCGATTCCGGAGATGCCGATGCAACAAAAGTCCTGGCTCGATCAGGCAGTGCGGGCGAGTTCGTTCATCGCCACGCTGGCGCTAGTCGCCATGATGATGACATCGGTCGCCGATGTCGCCATGGCCACCCTGTTCAAACGGCCGATCACCGGCACCTACGACATCGTCGAGACCACCCTGGTCTTTGCGGTCTTCCTGGGAATTCCGGCGACCTTCCTGCACAACGGCAATATTGTTGTCGATGTCGTCGACTTCTTCGCCTCGGCTGCGACCATCAAACGTTTGAAGGTGCTCGCCGCGGTCACTTCCTTCGCCTTCCTCGTGCTGCTGGTCTGGAACATGCTGCCCCAGGCGCAGGATGCCTACCGCTTCGGCGACAAGAAGCCGGAACTCGGCTTGCCGCTTTACGTGCTCTGGGTACCCATGCTCGTCGGCACCAGCCTGTCGGCGCTGGCGGTGCTCGTTGCCGCCTTGCGCAAGAACGCGGGAGAAGCCTGACCATGTCCGTGCAACTGATCGGCGCCATCGGCATGGTGTCCCTGCTCGTCCTGATATTTCTGCGCATCCCGGTCGCCATCTGCATGGGCCTGGTCGGCTTTTTCGGCTACGCCGCTCTAGAAGGCTGGGCCCGGGCGGCGATCGTCATGGGCAATGCACCCTTCGACATCGCCTCGGGCTATGCGCTATCGGTCGTGCCCCTGTTCGTCCTGATGGGCGAATTGAGTTCCGCCTCGGGCATGTCCTCGCGCCTGTTCCGCGGCACCAGCTCGCTGTTCGGCAGGCTGCGCGGCTCCCTCGCCTATGCCAGCATCGGCGCCAACGCAGCGTTCGGCGCTGTCTGCGGCTCATCGGTGGCCTCCGCCGCAACCATGACCCGAATCTGCGTCCCGGAAATGCGCCGCCACGGTTACGACGACCGCCTGTCGACCGGCTCGGTAGCCGCCGGCGGAACGCTGGGCATCCTGATTCCGCCGTCCCTGATCTTCGTCATCTACGCCATGATCGCCCAGCAGTCGGTGCCCAAGCTGTTCGCCGCCGGGATGATTCCGGGTCTGGTGCTGACCGCGCTGTACATCATCGTCGCCGCCATTATCCTGCTGGTCAAGCCGCACTGGGCGCCCAGGGGCGAGCCGCGCGCGCTCGGCCAGCGTATCCTCGACGTCCTGGGCATGTGGGAATTCGTGCTGCTCTTCGGCGTCTCCGTCGGCGGCATCTATGCCGGCCTGTTCAGCCCCACCGAGGCGGCGGCGATCGGCGCCTTCATGGCCCTGGTGATCGGCGTGGCGCAGGGCAAGCTGGGCTGGGCGCAACTCTGGGAATGCTTCGAGGCGACGCTGAAATCGAGCTGCATGCTGTTCATCATCATCATCTGCGCGATCATCTTTTCCTACTTCGTTGTCCAGGCGCAACTGCCCACGGCACTGATCGCCTGGACGCAGCGCATGGCCCTGTCGCCGATGGCGCTGATGCTCACCCTGATCGTCTGCTACATCATCCTCGGCTGCTTCCTCGAAGGCATCGGCCTGGTGCTGATCACCGTGCCGGTATTCCTGCCGGTGGTGGTCGCCAGCGGCTTCGATCCGATCTGGTTCGGCGTCATCGTGGTGATCGTGGTCGAACTCGGTCTGATCCATCCGCCGGTGGGCATGAATCTTTTCGTGATCCAGGCGCAGATCCCGGAAGTGCCGACCATGACCATCTACAAGGGCACGCTGCCCTTCCTGGTGGCCCCGATCGCACTCATCGCGATGCTCCTGCTGTTCCCGGAAATCGCCCTCTATCTGCCCAACGCGCTGTACGGAAAATAGCGTTCAGCTGTTGATCGCCTTGGGCGATTTGCGCATCAGCGGATCCTTCGCCTCTTCGAGCAGCCAGTCTCGGAACACCACGACCTTGGGCCGGTCGGCGCTGGTCTCGGCGCTGACCAGGTAATAGGCGGAGTGCATCGCCAGGCTGAGCTCGAAGGGGGCCACCAGCCTGCCCGCCGCCAAGTCGTGGGCGGCCAGTTCCTGGATCCCGAGCACCACCCCGAGGCCATCGACCGCGGCTTCGAGGCCGAGTATCGAATGGTTGAAATGCGGGCCGCGATTCGCCTCCGCGCCTTCGACGCCGGCCACCTTGAGCCACTGCGCCCAGTCGGGCCGATCTTCGCTGGCGTACAGCGTATCGTCGTGGAGCAGGACGTGGAAGCGCAGATCCGAAGGCTTGCGCAACGGCCTCATGCCCTTCAACAGGCTGGGACTGCACAGCGGCGTGACCGAAACCTGGAACAGTTTGTCCACCCGGCAGCGCGGATACTTGCCCGCGCCGAAGCGGATGTCGATGTCGGCATCGCTCGCCTGCTCGCCGGTGCCCACTGCGACATCGGTAGCCTCGTCCCTGCGGGCATCGACCAGCCTCATGCTGGCCAAGATCCGGATGTCGATGTCCGGGTAGGCGGTGACGAAGCGGTGCAACCTGGGCATCAGCCACTTCGCGGCGAATGACGGCGGAACATTCACGGTGAGCGCCCCGGTCCGCTCATGGGCACGAACCATCTCCACAGCCTCGGCGATGTTCTCGAAGCCTTCGCGCAACTTCGGCAGAAAACTGCGCCCCACCTCGGTCAACGCGATCGCCCGGGTCAGGCGGCGAAACAACTGCACCCCGAGTTGGTCCTCGAGCAACTTGATCTGATGGCTGATCGCCGCCGGAGTGACATGCAACTCCTCGGCGGCCTTGCGAAAACTCAGGTGTCGCGCGGCCGCCTCGCAAGCCCGGAGCGAGTTGAGGGGAGGAAGTCTATCGGTCATGACACAGTATAACTTAGCTCAGCTAATTCATATCCCTGATTTTATCGTTTGTTGCGTCGCAACAATAGCTTTACATTGGCGACACGGTGGCCAAGCGGCCACAAGCTACGGATTAGGAGATCTCATTATGAACGCACATGTACACAAGGCTCAGCTGGATTTCGATTTCAATGACGCCTGGGCCCACATCGGCTTTGCACAGGCCAAGCGCCAGCGCCCTGCGCTCGGCAAGGGGCTGTTCGCTGCAATCGTCCAGGCCGGGAGCTGGCTGGTCGAGAAGCTGCGCCCGATCAGCGCCGAAGAAGCCTTCCTGGCCAAGGCACAGAATCTTGCCGACCTGGAGCGGCGCATCCGGATCCTGCAGACCCCGGAGTACCATCAGTCCAACTGGTGAACATGGTTTGCCGCGGCCGGAATTAGGCAGGGCCCTGAGCCGGGAAATCCGCTATCATTTCGGGTCCTGTTCAGGGCTTCCTTAATTGACCCAATTGCTCGAGTTTCTTTCACCGGGACAAGGCGGCCGTATCGTCGCGATCCACGCCACCGAGGACTTTCGCCGGCGGCTCGTGGCGCTGGGTCTGAAGCCCGGCAAGCGCATCGAGGTCGTACGCCGGGGCTTTTTCACCGGTCCGCTGCAAGTGCGTATCGGCACCACCGACATCATCATCCGGCGCTGCGACGCGCGCCATATCGAGATCGCCGTATGAGCCGGGAATGAGGAAAATCGCCCTGCTCGGCATGCCCAATACCGGCAAGTCCACCTTCTTCAACCGCTTGACCGGGGCTGCGGCCCGGGTCGGCAACTGGCCCGGCGTGACCGTGGAACTGGCCAGCGCCAAGGTTCTGCTCGGGGCACAGATGGTCGAGGTGATCGATCTCCCGGGCATCTACGACCTGCACGGCTTCTCCGAGGACGAACGGGTGGTGCGCCACTTCCTGGAGAGCAATTCGCTCGATCTGGCCGTGCTCATCCTCAACGCTGTTCAGATCGAGCGCCAGCTCGCGCTGGCTCTGCAGATCCAGGCGCTGGGCCTGCCCGTCGTGCTCCTGCTGAACATGGAGGACGAAGCCAACAAACTCGGCATCCGGATCGACACCGGCGCGATTTCCCGCCAACTGTCGATTGCCACCGTGCTCTGCAGCGCCAAGTTCGGCTCAGGCTACCAGGCGGCGCTAGCCACCATCACCGCCGCCCTGAGGACCTCGACCGCGATTCCGGTGGCGGCGGTGCAAGCCGCCCTGATCCTCGATCAGACCATAGAGAACAAGCTCGAGCGCGTCCTGTCGGCGGCCGTGAGGGTACCCGCGACGATGTCGGTCACGCTCACGGACCGGATCGACCGGCTGGTCCTGCATCCGGTCCTGGCCTTCCCGCTGTTCCTCGGCGTCATCCTGCTGCTCTTCCAGGCGGTCTTCGCCCTCGGCGCGCCGCTGCAGGCGGGCATGGCCGCCCTCTTCGACTGGCTGCGCCTCGTTGCCCTGGCGCCCTTGCTGACGGACGCCCCGGCGTTTGTCCAGGGACTGCTCATCGATGGCCTGTGGAACGGCGTCGCAACCGTCGCCTCCTTCGTGCCCATCATCGTCCTGTTCTTCGTCTTCATGGCGATCGTCGAGGATACCGGCTATCTTTCCCGCGCCGCTTTCCTGACCGACGCCCTGATGGCGCGGCTGGGTCTCGACGGACGCAGCTTCGTGATGATCATGATGGGCTTCGGCTGCAATGTGCCGGCCCTGATGGGTACGCGCATCATGCGCAGCCGCCCGTTGCGCCTGCTCTCGATGCTGCTGATTCCGCTGTCGCTGTGCTCGGCAAGACTGCAGGTGTTCCTGTTCATCATCGCCGCCCTGTTCCCGCCGCAACAGGCCCCGTATGTGCTGTTTTCCCTATACCTCTTCAGCATCGCGACGGCGATCATCACCGCCCTGATCTTCCGCCGGCATTTCCACTCCGACGACCCGTTCGTCATCGAACTGCCGCCGTATCGCCTGCCCACGCTCCGCCAGATCCTGCTGCGCGCCTGGCAGGAAGTGCGGCACTTCTTCCAGCGCGCCACCCAGTTCATCGTCGCCGGGGTCGTCCTCGTCTGGCTGCTGACCCATTTGCCTGTCGCGGCCGCGCCGGGCGGCCCGGAGAGTTATGCCGGACTGCTCGGCCACGCCTTCCAGCCCCTGCTTGCCCCGCTGGGCATCGGCGACAAGCTCGCCGTGGCCCTGATCTTCGGTTTCGTCGCGAAAGAAGTGGTGATAGGCTCACTGGCGGTGATCTTCGCCCATGACGGCGCCAACCTGTCCGCCCAATTGGCGCAGCAACTGGACTGGGTGGAAGCCTACAGTTTCATGCTGTTTACCCTGATCTACACGCCCTGCCTGTCCACCGTCGCGACCCTCAAGGCGGAATCGCGCAGCCTGGGCTTCACGGCCTTCGCCGTCGCCTGGCCCCTGGTCCTGGCCTGGTGCCTCAGCCTGGGCTTCTACCAGGGCGCGCGCTGGCTCGGCTATTGACGCTATTCCGGTAGAATAGGCGAAAAATCTAGGCGTCGTCGCTATGTCTTCCGGAACCCAATCCGTACTCTATGTTCGTCTGCCCTGCTGGAAAATCTATCCCGGCGGCGTCATTTATGTCGCCGACTACATCCACAAGCAACGTCCCGGCATCCGCCAGCATCTCCTCGACCTGGCGCTAGTCGCACCCTCTGAACGAAAACGGACGCTGAAGCAGCATCTGCTCGAACTGCGCCCGGACGTGGTGGCGTTTTCCTGGCGCAACATGCAGTCTTTCGGCCCGCATCCCGAAGACGACGCACTCGACGTGGTGATGAACTTCGATCACTCGCCGAACCCCTGGCGCAAACTCAAGGCGGCCAAGGATTCGCTGGCGATCATCTACGACTACGTGGCGAGCCGGCTGAAGAATTTCGGCTACATGAAAATGGTCAGGCGGCTATTGCCGGCCACGCGCCTCGTGGTCGGCGGCACGGCGGTCTCGATCTTCGGCAAGTATGTGGCGGAAAAATGCCCGACCGACACGATCGTCGTCATCGGCGAAGGCGAGGATGCCATGCTCTCGATCGTCGACGGTTTCACCAAACCCCTCGGAGAAAACTTCTACAAGGACCGTTCCGGGCAGATCACGCACCGCCCGCGCAGCGAGACCTTCGACCTGCGCCAGGTGACCGCCGTCGACTTCGCCTATATCGAATCGATCTTCCCGAAATTCGGCAACTATCTTGGCGGCGACATCGGCGTTCATACCAAGCGCGGCTGTCCGTTCCAATGCCACTTCTGTCTTTACAACAAGATCGAGGGCGGCCACCAGCGCTACCGCGAGACCGCCGAGATCGCCAAGGAAATCGAGGTACTGCGCAGCAAGTACGGCGTCAGGCGGATCTGGTTTACCGATGCGCAGTTCTGTTCGACCAAGAGGAGTACCGAACAGGTCGAGGAACTGCTCGATGAAATCCTGGCCAGAAAGATCGATATCAGCTGGTCCGGCTATCTGCGCCTCAATCACCTGACTCCGGAAATCGCCCGGAAGATGCTGGCCAGCGGCATGTGCAGCGTCGATCTGTCATTCACCGGCTCGCAGGAAGTGATCGATACGCTGACCCTGGGCTACTCGCTGGAACAGCAGATGGACGCCTTTCGCATGCTCAAGGCGAACGGCTACAGCAATCAGCAAATCAAACTCTACATTCCCCTGAACGCGCCCGGCGAGACCGCGGATACGCTGAGGATGACCATAGCCAAGATCAAGGAACTGTATGCCATGTTCGGCCGCGATCATGTGCTGCCCTTCATCTTCTTCATCGGCATCCAGCCGGGTACGCCGGTCGAGCGCCTGCTGATCAACCAGGGCTATCTCAAGCCGGACTACAACCCCCTCACCTTCCGCCCCTTCGTCATCAAGAAGCTGCTCTACAACCCGCAGCCGCTCGGTCGGCTGATCGGCCGGGCCTATCTCCAAGCGGTCGAGTCGCTCGATGCCAGCAGCGACTATGTCGGGCGCGAGACGATAGACAATCTTGAACGGGAACTCGACCGAGAACTCATCGCCCTTCGCGGCGACGGGCCCTCGGACATCATTTCGGCCAACGCCTGAAACGATACCCTCGAGCGTCGCCACTTTCCGGGCGCGCGCCAGACGCAGGTTGTCGCGGCTGATTTCGATTATCTGGGGGGCGGTGCCGACGACAGCGCGCGCACCCTGGCCCTGATCGGCGTGCCCGCGGCCGGGCAGTTGACGCCGCTACGCGTGATCCACGCGATATTGCCCTCCTCCTCCCCCTGCCGGACTTTCCCCGTGGGCAAATGCCGCAGACTCAAGGTATTGCAATCATGGTTTCTCGAATATATTATTTATAAAGTAATCGTAACTTGATACTTGATGCGTCTACATTACCTCGTCTGCGTCCCCCTCTGGGTCGTATCCGCCGCAACCGCTGCGGCGGCGGGGGTGCCATTTTTCACCGCGTCGGCCAGCTGCGCCACGATCGACCCGCGCGCGCTCGGAGGTGGTGACGCCTATTGCCATGTCCGCAATATCAGTCAAGCCGAATGCACCCGGGTGGCCGGACAGGCCGGCATCCGCTTCTACGATTGGCAGGATCTGCCCATCGTGGGCGGCAGCGACTGCGCCCTGCTCCCTGAGAACAAGCCCTCATCAGCGACAGGCGGTTCGGTCACCCCGAGGCGCCTGGCGTCGATCCCCCAACGGCCCGTGCCGGCCGCAGAAGCAAGCCGACTGGGCGGTGCGGCGGCAAACCTGGGCATGCTCGGCGGAATCCTGGGCCAGGTTGATACTGTTGCAGGCGCCTGGGCCTCTCTCTTCGGTCGCAACCTCGACCGCGACGGCGTCGCATCGCCGGGGGGCCTTGCCTTCGCCTCGGCGGAAGCAATGGCTGCAGCTGCCATCCAGTACCTGCTGAACGGCATTGCCTTCGAATTGGCCTCGGATCCCGACGATGCCGAGAGCAGTTACCAATCGGCCTACGCCGCCGCCACCGAAGCCGGTGACGATGCGCTGGCCGCAGAAATACGGCAGCAGCAATTCGAACTGCATTGTCGTAACGCGATTACGGCGATTCTCGCCACCGGACAAAATCCAGAAGATCGCCTCACCCGGCTCCGCGCGCTACAGGGCAATTGCGGCCAAGGGACATCCGCTGCCCTGATCGCATCGCTGATCGATCTGCAAATCGAAAACCTGCCGCCAGAATCGAACCGCTCCAAGGATGACCCGGTACAAAGCGGCGGCCGACTGCGGAACGAATTGCTGGACGAATTGAGGCGATTGCTCTCTCGCGATGAGCAGCAGTGGGCGGCGCTGAGCAATGCCACCGACACGCCCGTTTCCCTTTATCCTCCAACGCCGCCCGCGTCCGATGCCGGCCCGCAAACGAACGGGAACGGTGGCCAAGAGACGCCTACCGACAGGGATCTCGCCCTGGCCGAGGCGCGAAGCCAGCAGGCCTCTAAGCGCCGGATATATTGCGACCAGTCAAGCGACCCAGGCAACTGTTTGTCCAACGCCTCGTTCTGCATCGGCCAATTTTCCGAGGACCGGCAGAAGTTCCAGCAATGTCAGGTGGCGTTCCACGACCCCAATCTCTGGTACGAGAGCATGAAGGACTTCTCGCTGGATCCGGTCAAGACCCAGAGCAAGATCGATGGACTGCTAGGAACATTCAATGCCAAATTCGGGAACTGAACGATGAACGCGCGACCGGACACCAGCCATTCGGCAGTGAATCGGGTCCTGCCATTGCGGACACTGCTACTACGGCTACTGCGCCGATTTCCCCTCGCTTGCGCAACGCTCTCCTGGCTGCTGGTCATGCCGGTTGCCGCAACGGCGGCGTCAGGTCACTGGGAAAACTTGGAGGGATCCGACTGCAAGGTGTGGTTTTCCAACATGCCCGAGCGCAGAAGTATCCGCTGGACCGGGGCCTGTCGCGAAGGCACGGCACAGGGCGCGGGGGTACTGTCATGGGAATACAACGCCGACGGAAAATTCCTCGCGGCGCGCTATGAAGGAACCCTGGCCGGCGGCAAGGCAAATGGCTACGGGAAGCTGACTGCCGCGGATGGCTATCATGCTGAGGGGCAGTTTCGCGATATTAATCTCCATGGCTACGGGAAGTGCAGCTATGCGGACGGCAGCAGCCACGAGGGCCAATGGTCGAACGGTTATCCCAACGGGATCGGCACCCATATCGAGAAGGATGGCGTCCGCGTTTCGGGACGTTGGATCAACGGCCGGATCGTCGGAATTCGTCGGCGCAGTTCAGCGGACGGGCAATGGTCGTCGGAGATCGATGCGAGCGACGGCGGCTCCGCGCGCGGCGTCATATCGATCGCCCAGCAATCCGTTTCTGCCGGCTCATTTCGCTACGCGAATAATAAATTTCTATTACATGGAAACGGCATCTTCCTTTGGCCGAGCGAGCGCAAGGTGTACCTCGGCCATTTCGTCAATGACCTGCCCGACGGGCAGGGTGCTTTTGTGATACCCGACAAGAAAAGCGAGCAGCCGGGAGATGCCAGCGTCTACGCTGGTAACTGGGCGAATGGCTGCCTGTGGAAAGGCAATTGGTTCACGAAATTGTTCGTGGATAACTGCAAGCGTTCCTGATGCTTGCCCGGTGCGAAGCACCCAGACCAGTTCAACGGACAGTGTGAGCATCCACCCGGCCAGCAAGAGAATTGTGGCGAACCCCGCCTTATTCTGATTTATCATAGCCAGAATATGCTTACTGGAAATTGCCGGGCGCCATCGATTTGGCGGCATTCATTCCGGACACAGCCCTGCTTATGAATACCGGAATGAGGCTGGATGGTGCGATCCCCACTCTGCGGCACGACAGCCATGTCAAACGACGCGCCGTGGCAGCTTGAGATCCGGCCGGCCGGCGACGACGGCTTGGAGATCATCCTCGGCGGATGCTGGCGCCTGGCCGCCAATCTGCCGGCGTCGACCACGCTGACCGAGGCGCTTGGCGAGCCGATCCGGCACGTGCGCTTCGATGCGACCAAGCTGACCGGGTGGGACTCCGGCCTGCTGACCTATCTCTGCGCCGCGCTGAGGGCCTGTGCGTTGCGCAACATCACGGCCGATACCGCCGGACTGCCGCCAGGCGCGCAACGCCTGCTGGCGCTGGCGCTCGCCGTGCCCGAGCAGAAGCTGGCCGGGCGCGACAACAGTCCACAGGATCTGCGCAGCCGCGTCGGCACGGCCACCATCGAATTCCTCCGCGACGGCCCCCTGATGCTGCGCTTCCTCGGCGAGATCAGCCTGTCGCTGGCGCGGCTGCTGCGTGGCCAGGCGCGCTTCCGGGCCCGCGACTTCTGGCTGGAAATAGAGGAAGTCGGACCGCGCGCACTGCCTATCGTTTCCGTGATCAGCTTCCTCGTCGGACTGATCCTCGCCTACCTCGGCGCCGACCAGCTGCGCCTGGTCGGCGCACAGATTTTCATCGCCGACCTGGTGGCGATCGGCATGGTGCGCGAGGTCGGCGCGCTGATGACCGGGATCATCATCGCCGGCCGTACCGGAGCAGCCTTCGCCGCACAGCTCGGCACCATGCAGGTCAATGAGGAAATAGACGCCTACAAAACGCTGGGCATCTCGTCGGTCGACTTCCTGGTACTCCCGCGCATCCTCGCACTGATGCTGATGGTGCCGCTGCTGACGCTGTATTCGGGCATCATCGGCATCCTCGCCGGCTTGCTGATCTCGGTGACCATCTTCCACGTCGGCGTGTTCGAGTACTACACCGAGACCCTGCGCGCGCTGGAGCTCAAGCACTTCCTCGTCGGTCTCTCCAAGGGCACGGTTTACGGCGCCATGATCGCTTTCGCCGGATGCCTGCGCGGCATACAGTGCGGGCGCAGCGCCGAGGCCGTCGGCCGCGCGGCAACTTCGGCGGTGGTCACGGCCATTCTGCTGATCACCATCGCGGCGTCGATCATGACCATCGTCTATTACCAGCTCGATATCTGAACCATGGCTGAATCATTCGCCACGCCCCACGTCGAAGTCCGCGACCTCGCCATAGGCTATGGCGACTTCGTCGTTCAGCGGGATCTCAACTTCGTCGTGAACAAGGGCGACATCTTCGTCATCATGGGCGGCAACGGCTGCGGCAAGACCACGCTGATGCGCGCCCTGGTCGGCCTGCAGCCTCCGCTGGCCGGAGCCGTGCTGTTCTCTGGCGAGGACTTCTGGGGAGCGGACGAAGAACACCGCCAGCGGCTCAACCGCAAGCTGGGCGTGCTGTTTCAGGTCGGTGCGCTGTGGAGCTCGCTGACCCTCGCGGAAAACGTTGCGCTGCCGTTGTCCGAATATACCGACCTGACGCAACAGCGCATCGCCGAACTGGTGTCCTTCAAGCTGGCCTTGGTCGGCCTGGCGGGCTTCGAAGAGTTCTACCCGGCGGAGCTTTCCGGCGGCATGAAAAAGCGCGCAGGTGTTGCCCGCGCCATGGCGCTGGATCCTGAGATCCTGGTCATCGACGAGCCCTCGTCGGGCCTCGACCCGCTGACGGCGAGGCGGCTCGACGAGCTGATCGTCGAACTGCGCGACAGCCTCGGCACCACCATCGTGGTCGTGACGCACGATCTGGCCAGCATACTGTCAATCGGCAACAATTCGATCTATCTCGATTCCGAAACCCACACCATGATCCCCACCGGCAATCCGCGCAACGCGCTCGAGTCGGGGCACCCCAAGGTGCGGCATTTCCTCACGCGGGGTGCAGCATGAGCAAAAAGGCCAGTCCCACCCTCATCGGCGCTTTCGTTCTCGGCGCAATCGCCCTGGCCGTCATCGCCACCCTGTTGCTCGCCGGCGGCACCTGGTTCGGCGAGAAACGTCAGCACGTACTCTACTTCGAACGCGCCGCGCAAGGCTTACAGGTCGGCGCCCCGGTGGTCTTTCTCGGCGTCAAGGTGGGAACGGTCAAGGAGATCCGCTTGGGGCTGGACCAGAATGGCTTGCGCTTCCTCGTGCCGGTGTTGATCGAAATCGAACCGCATGTCGTCCGTGAGCGCGGCGGCGAATCTATCGACCTGCGCGATCGCGCCACCGTGAGCAAGCTGGTCGGGCGCGGCCTGCGCGGTCAACTGCGCATCCAGAGCCTGCTCACCGGACAACTCTACGTCGACCTCGATTTTCACCCGGACAAGCCGGCGCACTACGCCGCGCTCGACCCGGAACTCAGCGAAATCCCGACCATCCTTACCGCCATGGAGGAAATGACGAACAAGGTCGAAGGTTTTGCCGTGGACCGCTTTCTGGCCGATGTCGCGGCGATCAGCGGCGCCATCAACAAGCTGACGACAGCCCCGGCCACCCAGGATTTGCCGAAACGACTCGATGCCACGCTACGCCACCTCGAATCGCTGGCCAACCGCCTCGATGCCCAGAGCGGCCCCATCCTTAGCGATCTGCGCGACGATCTGGGCGCAATGCGCAATGCGCTGGCAGCAGCGCAAGCGGCGCTGGCCAAGGTCGATACGGCGGCGGACCGGGTGGGCGCGCTGGCCAGTCCCGACTCGCAAGTGCTCACGAAGATGATCCGGGCCAGTGATGAACTGGCGAATGCCGCAGCCTCGCTGCGCAGCCTGAGCTCCCAGGATTCGCCGACGGTCCAGCAAGCGAATGCAGCGCTGAAGGAAATTTCGCGGGCCGCGACGGCGCTGCGCGGACTAGCCGAATTGCTCGAAGATCAACCTGACGCTCTGTATCGCGGCAAGCGCAAGAAAAACGCCAACTGAAGCGCGGCTGGCCGCACCCCGGCGGCCTCACCGGGCGCTGCGCGCCAGCAACGCGGCAAAGCCCGGATAGTTTTCCGGCGTCAGGGCGAACTTGCTGGTGCAGTCGCTGTGTGGTTCGCCGCTCTTCAGCGCGGCGATGAAGCCTTCGCGGTCGTTGATCCAACTGCCGCCCAGGAGCGTCACGCCCCGGGCAAAGGGCGCATCGGGCAGGCAGCCCGCACTCGGCCCGATCATGGCGAACCAGCGGGCATTGCGGCAATAGCCGGCGATCTGGTCCAGCGTGTCGTTCAGGAGCAGGGTGCTGGTGGTGATCACCTTGGTGCAATCGGCGAGTTCTGCGGCGTCCAGGGTCACGCTATAACCGCCATGCTCGCCGACCAGCCCCGCCTTCAATTCCAGCACCGTGAGCCGGACGCCGCTGCCGACGATCCGTTTCAGCAAGGGCTTGAACAGGCCGATCATGCCGAGATGCTCGCCCGGTTGCGGATTCATCTGACCGATCGAGTCGCTGCTGTTTTCCGGCCGGAAGCCCGCCCGGTCGAACAGGCAGCGGGTGAGCGCGTTGGCGGTCGCGAAGCCTATCGTCTTCCAGATCCCCTGGTCCCGGGCGAAGCGACTGGCCACCTCGAGCGCATCGGCGCCGGCGAGTCCAAAACCGTCTAGCCCCTCCTGCAGCCTGGCCAAGGTGTCGTCGAGAAGTACGTAGGACAAGCCGAGAGAGCCATCCTCCAACTCCAGCGCGCAGAATTCACCCCGGTAATCCTGGTCTGACTGGACGCTCGGCAGGTGCAGGGCGCGGATCCGGGGCAACGGGCCCTGGGCGGCAAATGCGGCTAGTTGCGCGAGATATTCAAGGGCGAAGCTCATCGAAAATGCTTTCCTTTTTCCAAAGCGGCGAATTGCTAAATTTCGCCATCGCGATGCCAATGATAGCCCTGTTCACAGGACAACCGCGCTTACAAGATCCGCTCCCGGCGCAAGATCTCCGCATCCGTATCAGCGAAATTGGGCGGGGAACACGGGCACTTCACTGACAGCAAAGCAGGTGCCAGGCATTGCCGGGTATCGCCCCGGCCCTGCGGGCTCCCCTCCCTCCGAACCGCCAGCCCGGCCGGCCGCTAGAGCCCGTAGGTGCCCAAAGGGCAACCCAGGGCTCTTGTGCCAGCGAAGCAGGTGATACCAACGACCGGTAACTGATCCGGGACCAGCCGCTCAATCCTGCCGCCGCTTCGCCAACTCATCGGCCTTTACAGCCGCTGGGAAATTTCTTGGGCGGTGATTGTCTCTGGCGTTTTGAGAGGCGGCTTACGAAAAACCTAGGCGCCCGGACTGTGCCCTTTGCCGTCACCGGCGGAGAATGAAGGCGGATTACCACCACGGGAGACCGGCTAACAGTTGCTGGCGCTGACGATGCTCAGCCTCGCATCTTGGCCGAACGTAAGAAGCGTAGCGCTTTGCCGACCAAGGGGCTTGGTTCTACTGGGTCGAAATCCGGCCAATCCTTGACGCAAGCTCCTCCTGGATTCATATTCGCTTGTTACGGTACTTCGGAATCCTTTGCTCAAATCTCCAAGCTTGTAAAGCAGTGCGAACCAAATGCTACAGGCCATAACTGAAGTTGACGCAGATCAAAGACACTACGTACGTAATGACTTTATCTTGTCTGATACTTCGTTAAATATTGGCAACACCAAGTGAGCATTCAGGAGGCAAGTATGGCGCATTGTAACCATCAGTATCTGGAAAGGATTGCAGAAGTTAGCAGGTACTTTGGTAAAGACGAGCGTTTGTCTGATTCCTCCCGAGTACTATTCTCCAGAGCATTCGAATTGGCTGATTCCAGCAAGTATGCCTTTTTACAAAACAACAGCCAGGATGAGGCATTCTCCTTGTTGTGCGCAGCATGCAAAGACGCAGGGCTTGATCAGTGCAAGGGGGAACAATGCGGGTTCCTCTCCTGTCACCTTCTCTGGAATTACTCTTCCTGATCATCGCGGGGTTCGCTTCACACCGATGCTCAAGTGTCATCAACCGTCAGCGCGTGCAGGGCAGACATCGAACAAACCTTAACCAAAGGCAGCATCAACCGGCAGCGTATCCCCGAACAAGATCCAAACTCACGCGACCGTCGGACTGCAGGTTCATATCATCGCCTCGCTTTCACCATCGAAGTGAGTGCCGCGCGGATGGCCAGCCAAACGGGGCAATCGTGTGCCATAGGTTGATCATAAGAGCCCACCAAGCATCCTCAAGGGCGACATCGCGCTGACCAGTTCTTCTTAACGCGCAATCGCCAGCCAGCCTCATCTAAAAATACCCGTTGGGACGTCTACGGCTCCAGAGAGCCGACATACGCCGCGAGCGCAATAATGTCTTCCGGCGTAAGTTTTTCGACGACTTGCTTCATCAGCGCACCGGCGCTCGCCGAGCGACCGCCCGTCTTGAATTCATAGAGCTGCCGCACGATGTAGGTCGGCGAGCGTCCGGCGATCCGGGGAATCGGGCCGATGCCCTTCAATGCAGGTCCGTGACAGATGCCACAGGCTAGGGTGGTTCCGGAGCCGCCGGTCTTGGCCAGCGCTTCGCCCTTGGCCACGCTTCCGACCGGCACATAGGCCGTGAAAGTCGAATGCGTGTCGCGAAGTTCGAACTGTTCATTGTTATCCGGAAATTCGACGATGCGGCGGCCGAGAGGCTCGATACCACCACCCGGGCTCTTGGTGAAAAACATCCGCGCTTCGCCGATCTTCGGAATCGTTTCGGCCTCGACGACCTTGACATTACGCGTGGGCTTCAACGCCGAATAATATTGCGCAGCGACGAGAACCTCGGCATCGGTCACGCCTTTGACCGAGCCTATCATAAATGTTTTGGCTGGACTGTCAGGGCCCGACATCTTTCTCGCGCCGCTATTGAAATCGGCGATTTGCTGCACGAAATAGCTGACGGGCAGTCCGGCGAGATTTGAATTCTCGGGACCGCCAGTACCCTCGGCGCGATGGCAGGAGCCGCAAGCGCGAACATCTGGCTTGCGGCCTTTGGCGACAATATCCGGCATCGGCCCATGATCGCCCGGATGCCAGTCCGGCGCGACGAACAGATCGCGCGCCTGCTTCCAACTGTAACTCGCGCTACTGCCGGGGAGCAGATTTGGCTTGTCATCCGGCGCCGGCACCTTGACGTTCGGGTCCCAGATAAAGGCCCAATTGGGAAGTCCGTCGGTAGCCGGCGCGGCGGGCGAGCCGCCGCTTTGGGCGTGGCTGCTGCTGATGGCAATGGCCAATACACCCAGCGCATGAAGCAAAGAGTTTTTGAGCGCTTTCACGAATGATCCTCCCTCGTTTTATGGCACATGGGCGATACGCCAAAGTAACGGAGCGCTATGCAAGCGCCAGCAGCTTTTCCACGACCGATACTAGGGGATTAACACATGCACCACAACATGCAGTTTTAGCGGGCATTGTGTGCAAATTGAAACGTAACAGCGACCGGCGGCAGTTGGCCGGGAGTGTGAAATCACCAGCGACAGTTTCAGGGAAACCTAATTTCAGCGGCACCTTTCTGGCCACGAATCTCATGGGTCCAATTTCAGCAGTGTGCCCAATGTGGCATTACCTAGATTGGAAAATAGGCCGCTCAACACTGCGGGTAAAGATCCTGTCTGACAGGCAACCATACTACACACGGGAGGAAGTGCTCGAAATACCTTGTATCAATATTTCGTTATAGTTCTGGTAGGCTATTTCCCTACAAATGTTCCCTTCGAATATTTTGGGAAGCTACTGCCAAGAAGGCGGGGTTTCCTCGCCAAATCTGCCCAGTAAATGTCAGTTGACCCTGCGGTGCCGCCGCTCAGACAAGTGCAATTGAGAGTGCTCATGGGGAAGCGGTTCGAAGTGATCTCGTGAAGCGAATGTCCGGATTGGAGGAGCGGGAACGAGCGGCGGCTGATGGCCGGGATTGCCATCTGGCCAGCGTCTGGTATAGAGAGTCAGAAATTCAGCGGCAGCTATCTGGCGACGATTTTGAACATGCCTGCGGCTCAAGATTGCCCAAAGCCGTCCTACTTCAACGTTATAAGCAGTCGTTCAACTAACCTAGTTACGTGGCAGACAGGACGGCTTTACGGCAAGTGATTTCAGCTGAATGTCTGATCTATTTCAAGGACGAATAATTCAAAGGAACCCAGATATAGCCCTTGCCTCCCGGTGCTGAGCGCAAGTGCCCAAGTCCGGGAAATGCCACATGAGACAGGCCGATCAAGTAGCCGTGTTTGGCAGCGTCGGCAAAAGCCTGCTTACGGCTTTTGGCGGCCCGCTTACTGTCGGTATCGAACTGGATCGTGACACCGGGATCTTCAAATTGAACTGCGGCAACGTGCATCAAGTCGCCCCAGAGTTCAAGCTTTTCACCCTTGCTTTCCACTGCGTACACGGTATGACCAGGCGTGTGTCCGTAAGCCGACTGGGCTCGCAGGCCAGGAACCAACTCACTATTACCTTCGTAAGTCTTCAGCTTTCCAGCTGCCACGTAGGGGTTGACGGATGCCATCGCACCCTTAAAAAATCCCTTTGCTCCTTCAGGTGCTGCGTTCATGTTTGACTCACTCAGCCAGTAGTCCGTGTCCGCCTTGTCAATCCTCAAAACTGCATTGGGGAAAGCCAAGGTACCATCTGAAATGAGCCCGCCAACGTGATCGGCGTGCATATGGGTAATGTAGATCTCATCCACCTGTTCGGGCTTGTAACCCGAAGCTTTCAGGTTCAAAAGAAGATTGCCCAACGTTGGGCCGAAAAGACCCGCTGCACCGGTATCGATCAAAACGAGCTTGCTGCCTGTGTTGACCAGAAAGGCATTCACTGAAGTCTCGACCGCCTCATTTAGAAAACCAGCTTTCAAAGCCGAGGAGATTTTTTTGGGTTTGGCATTGGTCAGCAACTTGACCACAGGTAAGTTGACAGTGCCATCTGACAGCGCAGTAATCTCAAAGTCACCCACCATGACCCGGTAATAACCGGGCGCCTGCGTTCTGACCATGGGTGCTTCAGCCTGGGCGGTGGTCGCAATTGAAGCGCAAGCTATGAATACAGCGGTGACAATTACACTAATCGAGCGGTCCATAAAATGATCCTTGTACGCGTTGGTTGTGGATTTTCAGAAAGGGAATGTTGAACAACAACTTCCCCGATGATTTAATGAACTTGACAAACTACTGGACAGACGTAAACCCCAAGCAATCCGAAGCGGATACTAAACTAAGAAACCAACAGTTTTGCCGCGAGGGGCTATTGGGCCGTTGCTGGTTCAGTAGCCCCCGTTCAACGCTTCTGAATACTACAGGTATTCTTTGAAGCTTTCACCGCAATCATTCCATCCTTGTGCTGGGCAAATATTGCAGGAACCCCTCGGAGTGCTACCTAGGTAATCGAGGCTGGTTGTCCGCTTTCAGTAGAAAATCTGAATGTCCAATGGCCGGAAATACGCTCTGGGGCTCGACGCCGTTTTCTGCCACTCGAAAGCTGCCACTCGAAAGCTGCCGAGCGAAAGGCCTGCAATTTTTCACCGAGCGGCAGCTCTCCGATAACCCGAACTCACCGTATGTGCCCTAACCGGACCCACAACCAAAATAATTGCCTACGGCCGGTTTTGCATAGTAAGCCGACGTAGCCGTTACCATAGACGCAACCGCCGGCATCGTCCTCACATGCAGCCAGAGCCTTGGCGTCCTGCCCTCCGATTAGATGAAGCACCCTCCCAACCCGTCTTTGGGCTGTCTGGTAACGCCCCCCCCCCAACCTCCCCCGTTTTTTCCCGGGAGAGGGCGCTGGTATGGCTGGTTATATAGCCTTTTATGACAGTGCGCTCAAGCACCCGCATTTGCCGCCGTTAAAATCATGAACGCATTGATTGCGACGAAAATTGCAAAAGTAATTCCGGCCAAACGGCGATCAAGGCGAACCGAATATTCGGCCCGATTAGTTATCATCAGATGGCGCGATACGAGAGCGGCGATCAGGGAGCAAAGAATGGATATCAATGTCACCACATGGATCTTGTCGGCAAGCGTAAAGGCCACGCTCTGCCCGATCGTGGATGAAACGCGCTGCGAGTTGATTACGACCGCGAACATCATACCGATCAGCACGCTGATGCGCCCATTGAAGAGGCCATCCTTGGACGTATCCATAAAAAAGGTGACAAGGCTGACCAGAAAAGCGATATAAACAGCAGAGAGCAATTTCCAGAACAACCCGGCCGCATCGCGCTGGATGAAAATCGAAACTATGCTGTTTGAATATGTCGAGCCAGTTGCACCGCCGATACCGAATGACGAGTTGTAGTTGTGGTTGCCGGTTGCTATCGCAATCTTGTCTATATGCCATCCATCTATTTTGATGGCAGGATCGAAGGCGGTATTGGCGCTGTCGGGGTTATAAATGACTTTACTGGCATCCGCGACGCCGTCTTCCACGCGAATCTTCAGTTCGTGGCGATCGAAGGGGAAATTCTTGACGTCCCAGTCATAATTGAAGATGCCGTGTATTTTTACAGTGTCGTAGCGTTCGGCTCCCTGATCCTGGGAAGAAGAAAGACCGGTCTTGAAGTCGCGTGCATTGGTTATTTCAAGCGACTTGAGCGGGTTGAGATCCTGGCTCTTGTCGTGAAGGAACCAGAGCCAGAGGTCTGCTGTGAAGGTATTGTTGTTCGGGTTGAAATCGTATAGCGAAGTGAGATAAGTGCCGACACGCATTTGGGATGGCGCCACCTTGGCCTGATTCTTGGTCTCGTTCTTGACTTCATTCACATGGGAAGGCTCATCGACCGCAAAGGTCGATGCACATAGAGAGAATAAGAAAACGCAAACTATCCTGCGCAGCATGCCTTTAATTTTCATTTATATTGGCTCATTTAGCGAATGATGTTGTTGAACTCATACCCTGACGGCGAGAGCGAGCAACTGCACGGGATCCGGGCTGAATCGCGGCGACCGGTCGAGCGCCCTGAACCAACCGAGATAATTTGCGAGGTATTTCGTGGCT
>CAILCO010000148.1 GCA_903832735.1 uncultured Sterolibacterium sp. | reverse complement strand
GAGATGGTGATGCCGGGTGACAACGTGTCGATCACGGTGAAGCTGATAGCGCCGATCGCCATGGAAGAAGGGCTGCGTTTCGCCATTCGCGAGGGCGGTCGTACCGTCGGCGCCGGCGTCGTCGCTAAGGTCATCGCGTAACATCCTTGCAACTATCGCGGAATGACGTTACAATTCCGCTCTTTCGCGCGTCCATAACAAAGCGCATCGCTCTTTAAAGGAATACCATGGCGAACCAACAGAAAATTCGTATCCGACTCAAGGCCTTCGACTATCGACTGATCGATCAATCGGCTCTTGAGATTGTTGAAACGGCGAAACGCACTGGTGCGGTTGTACGCGGTCCAGTGCCTCTGCCGACGCGGATTGAGCGCTTCGATATTCTCCGGTCGCCGCATGTGAACAAGGCTTCGCGCGACCAGTTCGAGATTCGTACGCATCTGCGCCTGATGGATATCATTGACCCAACCGACAAGACGGTTGATGCGCTGATGAAACTGGATCTGCCGGCGGGTGTAGATGTCGAGATTAAACTGCAGTAAGTAGCGAGCGGGATCTGGATGGTAGGGGCGGTTGCCCTGCCTCCCCCACTTTTAGTGATTTGCCGGCCAATAGCAGTCGGCACCTCTTTGGAGGAAACAACAAATGACTTTAGGCCTTGTCGGGCGCAAGGTTGGCATGACACGTATCTTTGCCGATGATGGTTCGACCATCCCGGTGACAGTGTTGGATGTGTCAAACAACCGTGTTACCCAAATCAAAACCCCGGATACTGACGGCTATGCTGCAGTCCAGGTGACTTTCGGCAAACGCCGCGCCAGTCGCGTCACCAAGGCGCAGGCGGGACACCTAGCCAAGGCCGGCGTAGAGGCCGGCACTGTACTCAAGGAGTTCCGCGTCACGCAAGATCAGCTCGTGACCTTCAAGCCGGGCGATGTCGTCAGTGTGACGATTTTTGCCGTCGGGCAGAAGGTTGATGTCAGCGGTACCTCGATCGGCAAGGGCTTTACCGGCGCGATCAAGCGTTATCACTTCTCGTCCAATCGCGCATCGCATGGTAATTCAAGGTCGCACAATTCGGCGGGCTCTATTGGTATGGCTCAGGATCCCGGCCGGGTATTCCCCGGCAAGCGCATGGCCGGCCATCTCGGCGATATCACTCGTACTCAGCAGAGTCTCGAAGTGGTCCGCGTCGACGAGGTTCGACAGTTGCTGTTGGTCAAGGGTGCGGTACCGGGCTCCAAGGGCGGCGACGTAGTTGTTCGCCCGGCAGCGAAGTCTGGCGCAGTCGGCCAGCCTAGCGGCAACTGAGGAGCGAGAAAAAGATGGAACTCACACTCATAAATGAACAAGGCCAGCCGTCGTCGACCCATAGCGCGTCGGATGCGCTGTTCGGACGCGACTACAACGAGGCACTGGTGCATCAGGTGGTCGTCGCCTATCAGGCCAATGCCCGTGCCGGCAATCGCGCGCAGAAGGATCGCGAGCAGGTCAAGCACAGCACGAAGAAGCCGTGGCGTCAAAAGGGTACAGGCCGTGCGCGTGCCGGTATGACATCAAGCCCATTGTGGCGCGGTGGTGGCCGTATCTTCCCGAATTCCCCAGAAGAAAATTTCAGCCAGAAGGTTAATCGCAAGATGTATCGCGCCGGTCTCGCGGCGATCCTGTCGCAGTTGGCCCGCGAAGATCGTCTCGCGGTGATCGAGGATTTCAGTTTCGATGCACCGAAGACCAAGATTCTGGCTGGGAAGCTCAAGAGCATGGGATTGGGCTCGGTTCTGGTCGTCACCGCAGAACTCGAAGAGAATCTTTACCTGGCTTCACGCAACCTGCCCAATGTGCTGGTGCTTGAAGTGTCCGAAACCGATCCGCTGTCGCTGATCCGTTTCCCCAAGGTGCTGCTGACCAAGAGCGCTGTGGCCAAGATGGAGGAGATGCTGGGATGAGCAACTTCAATCAGGAACGCCTGTTGCAGGTGTTGCGAGCACCGCAGATATCAGAGAAGGCCACTTATGTCGCCGACAAGAATGAACAGGTTGTGTTCATCGTGTCATCCGATGCGACCAAACCGGAAGTGAAGGCCGCGGTCGAACTGTTGTTCAAGGTTGCGGTCAAGTCGGTTCAGATCTCGGTACTTAAGGGTAAGGCCAAGCGTTTCGGTCGCTTCATGGGCCGGAGGAACGACGTCAAGAAGGCCTTCGTCTGCTTGATGCCGGGTCAGGAAATCAACTTTGCTGAAGGGGGGGGCGTATAAAATGGCGCTCGTCAAAGTCAAGCCGACCTCGCCGGGTCGCCGCTCCCTGGTCAAGGTCGTCAATCCCGACCTGCACAAGGGTCGCCCGCATGCCGCGCTGCTTGAGAAGAAGCACAGCAAGGCCGGTCGCAACAACCACGGACATATCACCGTGCGCCACCAGGGCGGCGGTCATAAGCAGCACTATCGTGTGGTAGATTTCCACCGTAACAAGGATGGAATTCCGGCCAAGGTCGAGCGTCTGGAGTATGACCCGAATCGCACTGCCAATCTGGCTTTGCTCTGCTACGCAGACGGCGAAAGACGCTACATCATCGCCCCGAAGGGCGTGGCGGTTGGGGCGCAAGTCATCAGCGGCGCGGAAGCGCCGATCAAGGCGGGCAACACGCTGCCGATCCGCAACATCCCGGTAGGCACGACGATACACTGCATCGAGATGATCCCCGGCAAAGGTGCGCAGATAGCGCGAGCCGCCGGCACTTCGGTACAGTTGATGGCGCGTGAAGGTACTTATGCCCAGCTCCGCTTGCGTTCGGGTGAAATCCGCCGTGTGCATGTCGAGTGCCGGGCAACCATCGGCGAAGTCGGCAACGAAGAGAATAGCTTGCGCTCCATCGGCAAGGCCGGTGCCCAACGTTGGCGCGGCATCCGTCCGACGGTGCGCGGTGTGGCGATGAACCCGGTTGACCACCCGCATGGCGGTGGCGAGGGCAAGACTGCTGCGGGTATGCACCCGGTTAGTCCTTGGGGAACCAAGACCAAGGGTTATCGCACGCGCCGTAACAAGCGCACCAGCAGCATGATCGTTGCACGCCGGCCCAGGAATAAGAGGTAAACCATGACACGCTCGCTTAAAAAGGGCCCGTTCATCGACGCCCATCTGCTAAAAAAGGTCGATGCAGTTCGCGGTACTAACGACAAGCGCCCGATCAAGACTTGGTCGCGTCGTTCGACCATCCTGCCGGATTTTGTCGGTCTGACCATTGCCGTCCATAACGGCAAGCAGCATATCCCGGTGTATGTCTCGGAGAATATGGTCGGCCACAAGCTCGGTGAATTCGCCTTGACACGAACCTTCAAGGGTCACACTGCCGGCAAGAAGGCCGCGGTGAAGAAGTAAGGAATGATGATGGAAACCAATGCGATACTGCGCGGCGTCCGCCTGTCGGCACAAAAAGGAAGGCTAGTCGCCGACCTAGTGCGCGGCAAGCCGGTCGACCAGGCGCTCAACATCCTGAGCTTCAATCCGAAAAAAGGCGCGGGGATCATCAAGAAGGTGCTCGAATCGGCGATAGCCAATGCCGAGCACAATGACGGTGCCGATATCGACGCGCTCAAGGTTAAAGTCATACACGTCGAAAAAGGCGCAGTTTTGAAGCGCTTCATGGCGCGTGCCAAGGGACGCGGAAATCGCATCCTCAAGCCGACCTGCCACATTTACGTCACGGTCGGCGATTAAGGAGAAGCTATGGGACAGAAGATACATCCGACCGGCTTCCGACTCGCGGTCACGCGCAACTGGATGTCGCGCTGGTTTGCCAACAGTAAGAATTTTTCAGTGATGCTCAACGAGGACCTCAAGGTTCGCGAGTATCTCAAGAAGAAGCTTGCGCATGCTTCAGTTGGGCGCGTCGTCATCGAGCGGCCTGCCAAGAATGCCCGGATCACCGTTTATAGCGCCCGCCCCGGCGTGGTCATCGGCAAGAAGGGCGAAGACATCGAGCACCTCAAGGCTGATCTGCAGAAGATCCTAGGTGGTCAGGTCCATGTCAATATCGAAGAAATCCGGAAGCCCGAGACCGACGCGCAACTGGTTGCCGATTCGATTGCTCAGCAGCTTGAGAAGCGAATAATGTTTCGCCGTGCCATGAAGCGCGCAATGCAAAACGCCATGAGGCTGGGTGCCCAGGGCATCAAGATCATGAGTTCCGGCCGTCTAAATGGCGCCGAAATTGCACGCCGCGAATGGTACCGGGAAGGCCGCGTGCCTCTTCATACGCTGCGCGCTGACATCGACTACGGCACCGCCGAGGCCAACACTACCTACGGCAAGATTGGTATCAAGGTCTGGGTGTATAAGGGCGACATGGTTGCCAAGCAGGATGTCGCTGCTGCGGCACCGGAGGCGGGTACTGATGATCCGCGTAGGACGCGCAAAGCACCGCCGCGTAGTGCTGAAGGTGTTGATGCTAAATCTGCGGTCAAACGCAGCGAACGCAAGCCCGCTGTCAAAGCTGAAGGAACTGCGCCTGCTGAAGAGCCGGCAGCGGCCAAGGCGCCGGTCAAGCGTGTGCGCAAGACCGCAGCACCAGAACCGGATGCGGCGGCCAAGGAAGTTAAGGAGTCATAACAATGCTGCAACCTGCACGTACGAAATATCGCAAACAGCAAAAAGGGCGCAACACCGGTGTTGCGACTCGCGGCGCCAAAGTTAGCTTTGGTGAATTCGGCCTCAAGGCAGTCGGCCGCGGCCGACTGACGGCGCGCCAGATCGAAGCGGCGCGCCGCGCCATGACCCGTCACATAAAGCGCGGCGGGCGCATTTGGATTCGCATCTTCCCGGACAAGCCGGTTTCGAAGAAACCTGCCGAAGTGCGCATGGGGAACGGCAAGGGCAACCCGGAATATTGGGTCGCGGAGATTCGGCCGGGTAAAGTATTGTACGAAATGGATGGTGTCGATGAAACGTTGGCGCGCGAGGCGTTTCGCCTGGCTGCCGCCAAGTTGCCTATCGAGACGACGTTCGTGACACGTCAAGTGGGGTAATTATGAAAGCGACCGAATTTAGAACCAAGGACACCGCTGCGTTGAATAAGGAGCTCTTGGATCTGCGCAAGGCGCAGTTTTCCATGCGCATGCAAATGGCGACGCAGCAGCTCACCAACAATAGCCAGATCGGCAAGGTGCGCAAGGATATCGCGCGCGTCAAGACCATCCTGCGCGAAAGAGGCGACGCCAAATGAACCAGACGATAGCAAAAGAGCGGCGCACCCTGACCGGACGCGTCGTTAGCGACAAAATGCAGAAGACGGTGACGGTACTGGTCGAGCGTCGCGTGAAGCACGCGGTGATCGGGAAGATCTTGACCCGCACGCAGAAGTATCATGCTCATGTCGAAAGCGAAGAAGTCAAGGCCGGCGACGTGGTAATGATCGAGGAATGTGCGCCGATATCGAAGACCAAGGCGTGGCGCGTCAAGCAGGTACTGGAAAAGGGGCGAGCAATTTGATTGCTTGGGGCTATTGACAGTAAGCGATAATGGCCCCATAATATTCGTCTTTGCATCACCCTCCGGCGCTTCAGCAGCTGGCGCGCCGACAGCCTACCCACGGTACGTTTAGTACTTACGGGTTCCAAAACTGATCGCGATAGCCAGACTAAGCGCGGATTAAGTTGGAGAGAAGAAATGATTCAAATGCAAACAGTGCTGAATGTTGCCGATAACACCGGCGCCCGCTCCGTTATGTGCATCAAGGTGCTGGGTGGTTCCAAGAGGCGTTATGCCGGTATCGGAGACGTCATCAAAGTCAGCATCAGGGATGCCGCTCCGCGTGGACGCGTCAAGAAGGGTGAAGTCTATAGTGCGGTGGTGGTGCGTACCGCAAAGGGCGTGCGCCGAGCAGATGGCTCTCTGGTCAAGTTCGATGGCAATGCTGCGGTGTTGCTCAACAACAAGCTTGAGCCGATCGGTACCCGCATATTCGGACCGGTTACCCGCGAGTTGCGCAACGAGCGTTTCATGAAAATCGTTTCGCTGGCACCTGAAGTTCTGTGATGGCGCATTGAGTGCATACCCGTAAAACTGAGGATTGGTCATGAACAAAATGCGCAAGGGCGATGCGATTATCGTCATCGCGGGCAAGGACAAGGGCAAGCGAGGCACAGTTCTACGCCGTGTCGGTGACGATCACGTTGTCGTCGAGGGTGTAAATCGTGTCAAGAAGCATGTCAAGCCCAACCCAATGAAGGGGCAGCAGGGTGGCATCGTCGAGATTGAGATGCCGATTCAGATATCCAATGTGGCGTTGTACAACCCCTCCACTCAGAAGGCGGATCGCGTTGGCTTCAAGACCCTGGACGACGGCCGCAAGGTGCGTGTGTTCAAGGCCAACGGCGAAGTTGTGGACGCGTAAGGACAAATCATGGCGCGCTTGCAGGAATTTTATAAACAGACCGTGATGCCTGAGTTGCAGCAGAAGTTTAGCTACAAGTCGGTCATGGAAGTGCCTCGCATCACCAAAATCACCCTAAACATGGGTGTTGGCGAAGCGATCGGGGACAAGAAGGTGATGGAGCATGCGGTGGGCGATATGACCAAAATCGCCGGTCAGAAGCCTGTTGTCACCGTTGCCCGCAAGGCCATCGCAGGATTCAAGATCCGCGAAGGCTACCCGATCGGTTGCATGGTGACATTGCGCGGCAATCGCATGTACGAGTTTCTCGATCGTTTCATCACCATTGCCATGCCGCGCATTCGCGACTTTCGCGGCGTGTCAGGGAAGAGTTTTGATGGCCGAGGAAACTACAACATTGGCGTCAAAGAGCAAATTATTTTCCCGGAAGTCGAGTACGACAAGATCGATGTGTTGCGCGGGATGAATATCAGCATCACGACGACAGCGAAAAACGACGAGGAAGCGAAGGCTCTCCTTGCGGCATTTAAATTCCCTTTCAAGAACTGAGGGAGTCATGGCGAAACTTTCAGTTATTAATCGCGAAGCCAAGCGTGCCAAGCTGGTGGCGAAGTATGCCGCCAAGCGTGTCGAGCTCTTCGCTACCATCAACAATGCCAAGCTTTCGGAAGAAGAACGCATGGCGGCCCGATTGAAGCTGCAGCAGTTGCCGCGCAACGCGAATCCCACGCGCCAGCGCAACCGCTGTCAGATCACCGGCCGTCCGCGTGGTGTGTTCCGGAAGTTCGGCCTTTGCCGTCTCAAGCTGCGCGAAGCGGCCATGCGCGGTGAAGTGCCGGGCATGACCAAGGCCAGCTGGTAAGGAGATCGCTATGAGCATGACTGATCCGATCGCCGATATGTTGACCCGCATCCGCAACGCGCAAATGGCGCAAAAGGGTGCTGTGGTTATGCCTTCCTCCAAGCTCAAGCTGGCGATTGCTGCGGTGCTTAAGGACGAAGGTTACATTGAGCATTTTGCGGTTCGTGAGAATTCCGGTAAGCCTGAGCTCGATATTGAGCTCAAATATTACGCCGGCCATCCGGTGATTGAGCGCATTGAGCGTGTCAGCCGCCCGGGTTTGCGCGTCTACAAGGGCTGCGGTGATTTGCCGAGAGTGATGAACGGCCTTGGTGTCGCCATTGTTTCGACGCCCAAAGGCGTGATGACTGACCGCAGGGCACGCGCCAGCAATCTCGGTGGCGAAGTTCTCTGCATCGTGGCATAGGGGGATAAACGATGTCACGAATAGCAAAATACCCGGTTGAATTGCCGAAGGGTGTCGAGGCGGTACTTAGCGAGTCCGATATCAGCATTAAGGGGCCGCTTGGCACGCTTACGCAGTTCATGTTGCCGGCCGTAAAGATCGAGCGCGATGGCGACATGCTGCAGTGTCGGGCGGTTGCCGGTGCTGACAATGGCGGCGCCATGTCCGGCACGATGCGTGCGCTGATCAACAATATGGTGCTCGGCGTTACCAAGGGATTTGAAAAGAAATTGACGCTCATCGGTGTGGGATATCGTGCCCAGGCCCAGGGCGATAAGCTCAATCTATCGCTTGGTTTTTCGCATCCGGTAGTGCATGAAATGCCCAAGGGCATCAAGGTCGAGACCCCGACTCAGACTGAAGTCCTCATCAAGGGGATCAGTAAACAACTGGTGGGCCAGGTGGCTGCCGAAGTCCGCGCTTATCGTTCACCGGAGCCTTACAAGGGCAAGGGTGTGCGTTACGCTGACGAGAAGGTGGCTCTCAAGGAAACCAAGAAGAAGTAAGGGTATAAATCATGGATAAGAAGCTGGCGCGTTTGCGCAGAGCCCGTAAAACCCGGGCCAAGATTGCCGAACTCAATGCGGTGCGCCTTAGCGTGCATCGAACCAACTGCCATATCTATGCGCAGGTGTACTCAAGTTGCGGCACTCAAGTACTTGCTGCTGCTTCAACTGCAGAGAGTGCAGTTCGCAGCCAGATTGCAAATGGCGGCAACGTCAAGGCCGCCGAGTTCGTGGGCACGCTGATAGCAGAACGGGCTAAGGCTAAGGGGATCGAGCAGGTAACTTTCGATCGTTCAGGTTTCCACTACCATGGTCGCGTCAAAGCGTTGGCGGAAGCGGCGCGCGCTGGCGGGCTCAAGTTTTAAGCGAGGCAAGCAATGGCTAAACCGCAAAGCAGGAAGCAGCAAACCACCACCGAGCAGCGCGACGATGGCATACGCGAAAAGATGGTTGCCATCAACCGCGTTACCAAGGTCGTCAAGGGCGGCCGTATTCTCGGTTTTGCCGCGCTGACTGTCGTCGGCGATGGAGATGGCAGCGTCGGCATGGGCAAGGGTAAGTCGCGCGAAGTTCCCGTGGCCGTGCAAAAGGCGATGGAAGAGGCGCGGCGCAAGATGAACCGCGCCAGCCTTAAGGACGGCACCCTGCAGCATGCTGTTATTGGCAAGCATGGCGCCTCCAGGGTGTTGATGCAGCCTGCTGCCGCAGGTACCGGTATCATCGCCGGCGGTCCTATGCGCGCAGTTTTCGAGGTTGCGGGCGTTACGGATGTGGTGGCCAAGATCATTGGTTCCTCTAACCCGTACAACGTTGTTCGCGCCACCTTGAACGGGCTGCTCGCCATGAGCACACCTTCGCAGATCGCGGCCAAGCGCGGCAAAAGCGTGCAGGAAATTTCGGAGTAAGCAAGATGGCTGAAAAGACACTAAAGGTGACGCTGGTGAAAAGCGTCATCGGCACCAAGCAGGATCATCGCGCCACGGTACGTGGCCTCGGACTGCGCCGGTTGAATTCCTCCGCCATGCTCGAGGATACTGCGGCGGTACGAGGCATGATCACCAAGGTCGCCTACCTAGTGAAGTGCGAGGGATAAGACGATGCGACTCAATAACCTGAAGCCCGGTGACGGATCCACTCATGCCAAGAAGCGTGTTGGCCGTGGTATCGGCAGCGGCCTGGGAAAAACTGCGGGGCGTGGCCACAAGGGACAGAAATCCCGTGCCGGTGGATTCCACAAGACTGGTTTCGAAGGCGGTCAGATGCCGCTGCAACGCCGCCTTCCTAAACGCGGCTTCGTCTCTCTGACGCACAGCCGCAACGTTGAAGTTCGCCTCTCCGAACTGGAAAAGCTGCCATTGGTGGACATCGACCTGCTGTCGCTCAAGCAGGCCGGCATCGTTCCTGGCGACGCACTGTCGGCCAAAGTGATCCTCTCCGGAAAGCTCACGCGGAAGATCAATTTGACGGGTGTCGGTGTCACCAAGGGTGCGCGCGTTGCGATAGAAGCGGTCGGTGGCAGCATTGCCGACGTCGCCGCAGCCTAAGGCAAGACCGAAATGGCCAATCCGGCAGCGACCAACCTCGGTAAAACCGGCAAGTTCGGCGACCTTTGGCGCCGACTCTGGTTCCTGCTGGGCGCGTTGGTCGTCTATCGGGTAGGTGCGCATATTCCGGTGCCGGGAATCGATCCTACTCGTCTGGCTGAATTGTTCTCTTCGCAGCAGGGCGGCATCCTCGGCGTTTTCAATCTATTCTCTGGTGGGGCCTTGTCGCGGTTCACCATATTTGCGTTGGGCATCATGCCCTACATCTCCTCGTCGATCATCATGCAACTCATGACGATCGCCTCGCCCCAACTCGAGGCGTTGAAGAAGGAGGGCGAGGCGGGTCGGCGCAAGATCACCCAATATACGCGTTACGGGACGGTTGCCCTGGCATTGTTTCAGGGCCTTGGCATCTCCATCGCGTTGGAGTCTCAGCCGGGCCTAGTGCTTGATCCGGGCATGGTTTTCCGCCTGACTGCGGTCACGACGCTGCTTACCGGCACAATGTTCCTGATGTGGCTTGGCGAACAGGTAACCGAACGCGGACTCGGCAACGGCATTTCCATGATCATCTTTGCCGGTATTGCCGCCGGCCTGCCGAATGCTGTTGGGGGCCTTTTCGAGTTGGTGCGAACCGGTGCCATGCATCCCTTGTCGGCGCTGTTTGTGATGGTCCTGGTGGTTCTGGTCACGGCCCTGGTGGTATTCGTCGAACGCGGGCAGCGAAAGATTTTGGTAAATTACGCCAAGCGTCAGGTCGGCAACAAGGTATACGGTGGCCAGAGTTCGCATCTGCCTCTTAAGCTCAACATGTCCGGGGTGATCCCCCCGATCTTCGCTTCGTCGATTATCCTCTTTCCGGCGACAGTGGCCGGCTGGTTCGGCGCTTCGAAAGGCATGGGCTGGCTCAAGGATATCGCGGCGACGCTTTCCCCCGGTCAGCCGATCTACGTTCTGCTATACGCTACGGCAATCATATTCTTCTGTTTTTTCTATACTGCGCTGGTGTTCAACTCGAAAGAGACCGCAGATAATTTAAAGAAGAGCGGCGCTTTTGTCCCCGGCATACGGCCTGGCGACCAGACATCGCGCTACATCGACAAGATCCTGATGCGATTGACGCTAGCCGGCGCGATCTATGTGACTTTGGTTTGTCTGCTACCCGAATTTCTGATTTTGAAGTGGAACGTGCCGTTCTACTTTGGCGGAACCTCGCTATTGATCATCGTCGTCGTCACCATGGACTTCATGTCTCAGGTGCAGGCTTATATCATGTCTCATCAGTATGAAAGCCTCTTGAAGAAAGCCAACTTCAAAGGTTCAAGTTTTCCGACACGGTAAGTGATCAATGGCTAAGGAAGACATGATCGAAATGCAGGGCGAGGTGACAGAGAACCTGCCCAATGCAACCTTTAGAGTAAAACTCGAGAACGGGCATGTCGTTCTTGGGCACATTTCGGGCAAGATGCGTATGCACTATATCCGTATATTGCCCGGCGACAAAGTCACGGTTCAGTTGACACCTTACGACCTCTCCAAGGGCCGCATTGTCTTCCGCGCCAAGTGAGCAGCAAGTAACTATTTCGGAGAAGCATCATGAAAGTACTGGCTTCGGTCAAATGCATCTGCCGTCACTGCAAAGTCGTCCGCCGCAAGCGCGTGGTGCGCGTCATCTGCACTGATCCCCGGCACAAGCAGCGCCAAGGTTGATTTGGCTTGAATTATAATTTATAATTTTCTGTTCCCCATTTCAGGGAACGTTTTGGAAAATAGGTGAGCATATGGCCCGCATCGCTGGGGTAAACATCCCGAACCATCAACACACGGAGATAGCGTTGACCGCGATCTTCGGGGTAGGCCGTTCGCGTGCGCAAAAAATATGTGACGCGGCATCTGTCAAGCGTTCGACCAAGGTCAAGGATCTTTCCGACGCGGAAATGGAGCGCCTGCGCGAGGCCGTTGGCAAGTTCAGCATCGAGGGCGATCTTCGCCGCGAGGTGACAATGAACATCAAGCGGTTGATGGACCTCGGCTGCTACCGCGGCTTGCGTCATCGTCGCGGTTTGCCGGTGCGCGGCCAGCGCACCCGCACAAACGCGCGCACCCGCAAGGGACCGCGCAAGGCCATTGCCGGCTCGAAGAAATGATCAGGGAAATGAACCATGGCTAAGACTGCAACTAAAGTCCGCAAGAAGGTCAAGAAGAACGTTGCCGAGGGCATTGCCCATGTGCACGCATCGTTCAACAACACCATCATTACCATCACCGATCGCCAGGGCAATGCCCTGGCCTGGGCGACATCTGGCGGTGCCGGCTTCAAGGGTTCGCGGAAGAGTACGCCGTTCGCCGCTCAGGTGGCTGCCGAGGCTGCAGGCAAGGGCGCGCTGGAGTGTGGTGTGAAGAATCTCGAAGTGCGCATCAAGGGCCCAGGCCCGGGTCGCGAATCCGCGGTACGTGCACTAAATGCGCTCGGCATGAAGATCACCAGCATCACCGACATCACGCCGATCCCGCACAATGGCTGCCGGCCGCCGAAGCGCCGCCGCATCTAAACGCCGATCTGAATAATTGGCGTTATTGACTGAATTGAAGGAGTAAACGTGGCCCGTAACCTCGATCCCAAGTGCCGCCAATGCCGTCGTGAAGGCGAGAAGCTGTTCCTGAAAGCAGAGAAGTGCTTCACGGACAAGTGCTCGGTCGAGCGGCGTGCATATGCACCCGGCCAGCATGGCCAAAAATCTGGTCAGCGCTTGTCTGGCTTTGGCACCCAACTGCGTGAAAAGCAAAAGATACGCCGCATTTACGGCATCCTCGAGCGCCAGTTCCGCAGGACCTTCGCTACCGCTGAAGGCCGTAAGGGACAAACCGGCGAGAACCTGCTGCAACTGCTTGAGGCGCGTCTCGATACTGTCGCCTATCGCATGGGCTTTGGCGGTTCGCGCGCCGAGTCTCGTCAATTGGTGCGTCACAATGGCGTGCTGGTGAATGGCAAACGGGTGAATATTCCGTCATACAGCGTTCGCCCCGGCGACGTGGTACAGATGACCGAAAGTTCGCTCGCACAATTGCGCACCAAGGCGGCCGTCGAAGCAGCGGAATCACGTGGCTTCCCCGAGTGGGTTGAAGTCGATGCCAAGGCAGGCAAGGGCGTGTTCAAGGCCTACCCGCAGCGATCCGAACTGCCGGCGACGATTAACGAAGGTTTGGTCGTCGAACTTTACTCGCGCTAACAGGCGCCCGGTAAGGGCTATTTTGCCCGAGCCAGAAGCGCTCCCAATTTGAAGGAATGCAGATGCAAAGCAGTGCACTTCTGAAACCGCGCATCATCGACGTGCAAACGCTCTCGCCGGTTCATGCCCGCATCGTGATGGAACCGTTTGAACGTGGCTACGGCCATACGCTGGGCAATGCCCTGCGCCGTATCCTGCTCTCATCCATGCCTGGCTTTGCACCGACCGAAGCAGCCATCGAGAGTGTGTTGCATGAATACTCGACGCTTGAAGGTGTCCGCGAGGACGTCGTCGATATCCTGCTCAACCTCAAGGGTGTCGTGTTGAAATTGCATAACCGCCCCGAAGCTTTGTTGACGTTGACCAAAAAGGGCGAGGGCGTGGTCACCGCCGGCGATATCGAAGTCAGTCATGACGTGGAAATCATCAATCCTGATCATGTCATTGCGCATATTGCCCCTGGCGGCAAACTCGACATGCAGATCAAGGTTGAGATGGGGCGCGGCTATGTCCCTGCCAACCAGCGGCCCACCGACAAGGAAACCAAGGGCATAGGCCATATCATGCTCGACGCTTCGTTCAGCCCGGTTCGCCGGGTCAGTTACGCCGTCGAATCCGCCCGCGTCGAGCAGCGCACCGATCTCGACAAGTTGATTATCGATATCGAGACCAACGGCGCCATCGACCCTGAAGAAGCGATTCGCTATGCGGCTCGCATCCTGGTGGATCAGCTTTCGGTTTTCGCCGACCTCGAAGGTACGCCGATGTCGATCGAGACGCCGAAGCAGACCACGGTCGATCCTATATTGTTACGCCCGGTCGACGATCTCGAACTTACCGTGCGTTCGGCCAATTGTCTCAAGGCCGAGAATATTTACTATATCGGCGACCTGATCCAGCGCACCGAGACGGAACTTCTCAAGACGCCCAATCTCGGCCGCAAGTCGCTAAATGAAATCAAGGAAGTCCTGGCCTCGCGCGGTCTGACCTTGGGCATGAAGCTCGAAGGCTGGCCGCCGCTGGGACTCGAAAAACTCTCCTGAGCCTTGCTCGGGGCGACCACTGAAACACTGAAAGAGGTTTGACATGCGTCACGGTAATGGATTGCGAAAGCTTAACCGCACTTCGGCGCATCGCTTGGCGATGCTGCGCAACATGACCAACTCCCTGCTTCGCCATGAAGCGATCAAGACGACGCTGCCCAAGGCCAAAGAACTGCGCAGGGTGGTGGAGCCGATGATCACGCTGGGCAAGAAGCCCTCGCTGGCGAATCGCCGCCTGGCCTTCGATCGCTTGCGCGATCGTGAAAACGTGGTCAAGCTGTTCGCTGAAATAGGCCCGCGCTTTGCCAACCGCAATGGCGGTTATCTGCGCATACTGAAGATGGGCTTCCGTATCGGCGATAATGCGCCGATGTGTCTGGTGCAACTACTCGACCAGCCTGAACAAGTCGAAGTAGTCGCTGCTGAGTAGCACGACCCAAGCCAAGAAAAAGGCCAGGTTCACCCAAGCCCCTCTCTTCCCGTGTTGTTTTTTGCAACCTGAAATTGAGAGACTTTCCCCCAAGTAGGCACCCAAGACACCCTCCCCGTGAGGGTGTTTTCAATTGTGGGTCGGATAAGATGCCACAGATTACTTGGGAGAAAAAGATGAAACTTGGCATAACACTATTACTACCCCTCGCCATGCTGGCGGGCTGTGCAACGCCCACAACGGGCGTTATTCCCCGTGGTGAAGGCATGTACACCGTCACACGCCAAGGCGAAGGCTTTTGGGTAGGCTCATTTAGCGAATAACGTGGCTGGCTCATCTAGCGAGCCTGTGGAAGTGGATACTGGCTACATAGCGCACGGGCGCTGGAGCCAGGAGATGCAAAATGAGGACGAGAGAATTGGCAAGGCTCATCGGGACATTG
>CAILCO010000147.1 GCA_903832735.1 uncultured Sterolibacterium sp. | reverse complement strand
TGCCCTTGGTGGTGAATGAATTTGAATTGCTTACAACCCCATCTGGTTCAGCGCCCGTTCGAGATTGCCGACGGTGCGCTCGACATTGTGCAGTTTGTCCAGACCGAAAAGGCCGATGCGGAAGCTCTGGAAGTCCGCCGGCTCGTCGCATTGCAAGGGTACGCCGGCGGCCGTCTGCAGGCCCAGTCCGAGGAACTTCTTGCCGCTCTGGATGCCGGCATCGTCGGTGTAGCTGACGACCACGCCGGGCGCCAGAAAACCTTCCGCCGCCACGCTCTTGAAGCCCTTCTTGGCCAGCAGCGCGCGCACCTTGTCGCCCAGTTCCTGCTGCTCCGCGCGGACTTTAGCAAAGCCGTAGCTTTCGGTCTCCTGCATCGCATCGCGCAGGCGGGTCAGGGAATCGGTGGGCAGGGTGGCGTGATAGGCATGGCCGCCGTTCTCGTAGGCTTCCATGATCTGCAGCCACTTCTTCAGATCGCAGGCGAAACTGCTGCTCTGGGTATCGGCAATTCTTGCCCGCGCAAGCTCACCCAGCATCACCAGGGCGCAGCAGGGGGAACTGCTCCAGCCCTTCTGCGGCGCGCTGATCAGGATGTCGATGTCATTTGCGACCATATCGACCCAGATCGTCCCGGAAGCGACGCAATCGAGCACGAACAGGCCGCCGACGGCATGCACGGCATCGGCCACTGCGCGCAGGTAGGCATCGGGCAGGATGATGCCCGCGGCGGTTTCGACATGCGGCGCGAACACCAGATCGGGCTTCTGCTCCCTGATCGCGGCCACCACTTCCGCTATCGGCGGCGGCGCAAACGGCGCCTGCTTGCCTTCGCCGATGCGCCGGGCCTTCATCACGATCTCCTGCGACGGGATCTTGCCCATGTCGAAAATCTGGCTCCAGCGGTAGCTGAACCAGCCGTTGCGGATGACCAGGCATTTCTTTCCGCCGGCGAATTGGCGCGCCACCGCCTCCATGCCGTAGGTGCCGCCGCCGGGCACGACGATCGCCGCGTTGGCGTTGTAAGCGCGCTTGAGGACGCCGGAAATGTCCCGCATGACCCCCTGAAAGGTCTGCGACATGTGGTTCAGCGAGCGGTCCGTGAACACCACGGAGTATTCAAGCAGACCCTCGGGATCGACGTTTGGCAATAGGCTAGGCACGGTAAGCTCCGGGAAATGACTAATTCAGAAGCCGGTTAGCTTAGCATGAAGGCGCTAATTTCTCTCGCGAACCCGGCGCATGGCCTCGATTCTGGGGTGAATATCCGCCGGATCGCCGAAATAGATGCAGTGCGCGAGGCAGATATTGTCGGCGCAGGCCGGGATCAGGCCCCGATCCACGCGGTGGCTGCAGAGATTGCATTTCTGCGTCACCCTGCGCCCGTGATTGAAGACGATCGCATCATAAGGACACTCGGGAATGCACAGGTCGCAGCCGACGCAGTCCTCGATGTTCATGACCACGATGCCGTCCTCGCGCAGCGCTATCGCATCGGTCGGACAGACCGCGACGCAAGGCGTGCCGGGGCACTCGGCGTGGCGGCAAAGATTGACCTGGAAGCTGAAGTAGGCCTTGCCATTTCGGGTCCGCACCGGCTCCTCGGACACGGCGATGAACTTGATGCCGGCATCGGCGTTGTTTTCCTGCTTGCAGGCGACCTCGCAGGCGAGGCAACCCCAGCAGGCCTCGTGATCGATAACGACGGCAAGCCGTTTCATGACGCGGCCTGGCCCCGGCCGCGCTGCTCGGGATCGCGGCTGATCCTGCAAAGCAGCGTGCGCACGCTGTTCGCGCCCATCGCCGGATCGCAGGACTCGTAGGAATCCTCGGTCAGGACGTTGATGTTCGATTCGTTCCAGCCCTGGCCCTTGACGTTCTTGTCGGGATACCACCAGGCATGCTGGGCGCCGACGACTCTCGGGTCGATGCCGCCGAACAGTTTGGCCCGCTGCCTGACGTGGCCCCGCGGCGACTCGATGAGCACCCAGTCGCCGTTACTGATGCCGAGTTTCCTGGCGGTGTCCGGATGGATCTCCAGGAAGGGATCCGGCTGCAGTTCGCGCAAGTGGGGCAACTGGTGGTTCTCGGTGTGGAAGTAGCCAGGCGAGCGCGCGCCGGTGACCAGGATGAGCGGATAGTCGGCATACAGCGCCGGCGTGCTGACTGGGCTCTCGACTGGCTCGCGGTAGATCGGCAGCGGGTCGTAGCCCCATTTTTCGAGCAGCGTCGAGTACAGTTCGAACTTCTTCGTCGGCGTCGAAAAGCCGCGCGTCTTGTGCTTTTCGTAGCTGACTTCGCCCCGGGCATATTTCATTTTCTTGAACTCCTGCCACTTGATGCCCATCGGCTCCAGGATGTAATCGAGGCCCTGCTCGAAGTCGTCCCACCAATGTTCGCCCTGGCCGACGCGATGGGCCAGATCGTTGAGCATTTCGTGATCGGAGCGGCACTCGCCGATCTCGACCACCTTGCGCCGCGGCAGGATATAGCCGTGGCGCTTCCAGAAGTCGCCGATATAGTCCATCTCCAGCCAGGTCGCCGCGGGCAGGACGATGTCCGCCAGTTCCGCGGTCGGCGTGATGAAGAAATCGGCGACCGCCATGAACTCGACCTTCTCCAGCGCTTCATAGACGGCATTGGCGTTGGCCCGGGTCATGACCGGATTGGAACTGATGAAGAAGAGCATCTTCACCGGGTAGGGCTGTTCCGTGACGACCGCGTCCCAGACGCACTTCGGATTAACGATGGCGAAGTGGCCGGCGAGGCGGAAACGCTCGCCGCCCAGGCGCTTCTCTATCTGCTCTGGCGACAACTGGTCGTGAGCGCCGAACTTGCCCACGTTGTTGATCTTCGGCGTCTTGAACAGGACCTGCCCGCCCTGCCGGTCGATATTGCCGGTGATACCCATCAGCGCCAGAAGCAGGCGGTTGTTGTCGGCGCAGTTGATCTGCTGCTCGATCGCCACGCCCCACTGGATGCCGCCCGGCTTGGTGGTGGCGAAGAGCTGTGCCGCGGCGCGGATCTTCTCCGCCGGAACCCAGGTGATTTCCGCCACCCGGTCCACCGGATACTCGCGCACCCTTGCGACGAAAGGCTCCCAGCCATGCACGTAGTTGTCGACGAAATCCCGGTCGTAGAGTTTCTCGCTGATGATGTGGTTGAGCATCCCCAGGGCCAGCGCCGCATCGGTGCCGGGGCGCAACTGCAGCCAGATGTCGGCGCGCGCCGCCAGCCGCGTCAGGCGCGGATCGACGACGATCAGTTTGGAACCTGAGTCGAGGCAGACCGAGAGATCCTCGCCCTTGTATTCGTCCGAATTGGCGATGACCAGATTGTTGCCCCAGGCCATCACGCACTTCGGCTTGTTCTCGTAATCGACGATGGGATTCGAGCCACAGGTGATGATCCCGGTGGAGATGCGCGGTCCATAGCAGAGGTGCCCGGCGGTGAGGACATTGGGCGTGCCGAAGAGATTGGCGAAGCGGTAGATCGCCGCTTCGTTCTCCCGCCCCGTGCCGTAGCCCAGGACCACCGATTCGGCGCCGAACTTCTCCCGGTAGCCATTCATCTTTTCGGCGATGGTGTCGAGCGCCTCGTCCCAGGAAATGCGCTGCCATTTGCCGCTGCCCTTGGCGCCGACACGCTTCACCGGATGGAGCAGGCGGTCCGGGTGGTAGGCCAGTTGCGCAGAGGCCAGGCCCTTGCTGCACAGGGTGCCGTGGCCGATCGGGGACTCCGGATCGCCGGCGATCTTCGCCACCTTGCCGTCCTTGGTGTAGACCAGGACGCCGCATCCGCCGTGGCACATCCGGCAATGGCTGTGCGTTACGGCATCAAAGCCGTAGCTCTCCATCTCCTTCTCGACATTCGAATAGACAAACTCGACCATAGCAACTCCACAACTCCGCTTCAGTTTCTTGTTACGCGATCAGCCATCGACGACGATGGCGACGCGCTCCGACTCCTGTTTGCCGGCGTCGTCCGACCAGGCGAACTCGATCTCGCCCGAGTCCTCGGCGACGGTGTAAAAACGCAGATAGGGATTGGCCGAAATGCCCGAGGACAGATCGGCGCGGAACACCTCCACGCCGTTGTAGCGGCAGACGAAGGCATGGATGACGTTGCGCGGAATCTCCTGGCCGACCTCGTCGCGCCGGTAGCCCGGCTCCATGGGATGCTGGATCAGGATGCGCAACTCGATCGCTTCGCCACGCTTGGGCCTGGCCGGCACCTGTATCCGCGCGGTCATGTCTCGTCTACGCAGGCGGACATCGTCACCACGATGGACGCGCTGTCCATCCAGAACGATCCGTCGGACAGGGCCGCGATGGCGGTAATGGTCTGCGAACCGGCCAGCCTGATCCGCGTCTCCACCGTCGCGATGCCGGCGCGCGGTCCCAGATGGAAGGTCGCCATTTCCGCAACGGGGTTGCGATTGGCGATGAGGTGGATGCGCAGGACATGATCCGTCGCCGACATGGGGCTATCGACAGTGACGACCAGCGGCACGGCATTGCCGTTGTCGGCCAGCTGCGGCAGCACCAGCCTGACCCGGCCCGTCTGCACCTTCGCGCCCTGCGTCACCGCGCGGATCATGGGTTCGATCAGGCGCAGCTGCAGCACCTGCTGCGCCCGCGCGGGAAACACGGCGGGCAAGACCAGGATAGCGCTCGCGCCGACCAGGAAGCGCCGCCGGCCGCTCATTCACGCCTGGTCGAGCGTGATGCCGTGATGCTTCAGCGGCAGCGAACGAATGCGCCGGCCGGTGGCGGCGAAAATCGCGTTGAGCAGCGCCGGCGCGACCGGCGCCTGCGCCGGCTCACCGACGCCGCCCCAGAAACCGCCGGTCGGCGCGATGACCATCTCGACCTTGGGCATGTCGCGCATCTTCAGCATCGGATAGTCGCTGAAATTCGACTGCTCCACCCGCCCGTCCTTGATCGTGATCTCGCCCCAGAGGATGGCCGATAGGGCGAACACCGCCGAGCCCTGGATCTGCGCCTGGATGTTGTCCGGATTCACCGCGTAACCGCAATCGATGCCCTGGACGATGCGATGGACCTTGAGCACGCCCTTGCCATCCACCGAGACCTCGATCACCGCGGCGGTGAAGCTGCCGAAAGGTTCGGTCACGGCGATGCCGCGGAACACCCCGGGCGGCAGCGGCTTGCCCCAGCCGGCGGCCTTGGCCACGGCGTCGAGGATCGCCAGCGGTTTCGGCTCCTTCTCCAGCAGCGCCCGGCGCACCTGATACGGGTCGCGGCCGGAGAGGTGTGCCAGTTCGTCGAGGAAGCACTCCCGCGCGATCGGCGTCTGCGACCAGCCGACGGTGCGCCAGAAACCCACCGGCACATGGGTGTCGCGCTGCGCATACTCGAACAGGGTGTTGGGCACTTCGTAGGGAAACTCGGAAAAGCCCTCCACCGCCGTGGCATCGACGCCGTCCTTGAGCGGCAGCTTGAGCAACGTCGCGAGCAGGGATGGCGTGGCGATGCGCGTGCTCCAGCCGGTAATATTGCCCGCCGCGTCCAGTCCCGCCTTCAGCCGGTACAGCGCCGCCGGGCGGTAGTAGTCATGCTGCATGTCCTCCTCGCGCGTCCACAAGGACTTGACCGGGGTGCCTTCCATTGCCTTGGCGATGGCCACGCCGATGCGGGCAAAATCCTGGGAGCCAGCGCGCCGGCCGAAGCCGCCGCCGAGCTGGGTCTTGTGCACCTCGACGCTCTCGAGCGGCACTCCGGCCACCGCCGCCGCGGCCGCCAGCGTCGCCTCGGCATTCTGCGTCGAGCACCAGACATCGACCCGGCCGTCCTTCACCAGCGCGGTGCAGCCCATCGGCTCCATCGTCGCGTGGGCCAGGTAGGGGGTGAAATACTCGGCCTCGACGACTTTCGCCGCGGACTTCAGCGCGACATCGACGTCGCCAGTGCGCTTGACCAGCGGCACCTTGGCCTGCTCATGCCCGGCGCGCAGGAAATCCATGATGCTGGCACTCGACACCGATCCGTTGGCGCCCAGATCCCAGTCCACGGTAACCTCCTTCAGCGCTTCCTTGGCGCGCCACCAGTTGTCGGCGATGATGGTCAGCACCGCGCCGTTGTCGACCGAAATCACCTTGATGATGCCGCGCCGGCCCTTGACCTTGGCGTCGTCGAAGGACTTGATCTTGCCGCCGAACACCGGGCACTGCAACACCGCGGCATAGACCATCCCGGGTAACTGGGTATCGATGCCGTAGCGCTGCCGGCCCATCACCGTGTCGGGAATGTCCAGGCGCTTCACCGACGTGCCGATCAGCTTCCAGTCCTTGGGATCCTTCAGCTTCACGTCCTTGGGCACCTCGAGTTTCGCCGCGGCGCTGGCCACCTTGCCGAAACTCAGCCGGCGCTTGCTCGGCAGGTGCGTGATCACGCCCTTGGACGCCGAACATTCGGCGGCGGGCACCGCCCACTGCTGCGCCGCCGCGGCGACCAGCATTTCGCGCGCCGTCGCCCCGCCTTTTCTCAGGTATTCCTGCGAGGTGCGGATGGTCCAACTGCCCGCCGAGGCCATGTTGCCCCAGATCCGCTTGCGCCGGATATGTTCGTTGGGCGAGGCGTACTCGACGCGGACCTTTTTCCAGTCGCATTCGAGTTCCTCGGCGACCAGCATCGGCGCCGAGGTGAAGCTGCCCTGCCCCATCTCGGCCCGGGCATAGCGGATGATCACGGTGTCGTCGGCCTGCACCACCACCCAGGCATTGACTTCGCTCGCCTCGCTGCCTGCGGCCGACGAATCGGGAAGATGGAAGCCGATCACCAAGCCGCCGCCGAGCACGGCGGAATGCTTGAGGAACTGACGACGGGTCTGCTGGAAGGAAGTTTTCATGTCCGGGGCCCTCACGCTTTCGTGGACTTCAGCGATTTCGCGGCGGCGTGAATCGCTGTGCGGATGCGCGCATAGGTGCCGCAGCGGCAGATGTTGGTCATCGTCTCGTCGATGTCGCGATCGGTCGGATTCGGCTTCTTCTCCAGAAGCGCCACCGCCGCCAGGATCTGGCCGCCCTGGCAATAGCCGCACTGCGGCACCTCATGATCGATCCAGGCCTTTTGCACCGCATGCATCCGCCCCTGCTGCGCCAGGCCCTCGATGGTCACCACCTTCTTGCCCGCCACCGCGGACACCGGCATGACGCAGGAGCGCACCGGCTCACCGTTCACCAGCACGGTGCAGGCGCCGCATGCCGCCACCCCGCAGCCGAACTTCGGCCCCTTGACATCGAGCACGTCGCGCAGCGCCCAGAGCAAGGGCATTTCCGGCTCGACGTCGAGCTCGCGAGGACTCCCATTGACGGTAAATTTGAGCATGTTCACTCCACGGTGGTTGTCGGGGGCTACGGTTCGCCCGGATACTGCATGACGACGTTATTCGTGTCAATCAAAGCCCGTAGTTGTCTGAAAGACAACCCAGGGCACTTGTGCCAGAGAAGCAGGTGCTAGGCATTGCCGGGTCTCGCCCCGGCGGGCGACTTACTTTCTTGCTGCGCGGCAAGAAAGTATCCAAACGGGTTTGCCAACTGAGGCGCCCCGCCGCCCCGGCCCTGCGGGCTCCCCTCGCTCCGAACCGCCAGCCCGGCCGGCCGCTAAACTCGCTACGCTCAGACAACGCGTCCGGACTGCCCCGGTCCGGCGGTCCTCCGCTCGGCGGGACAGAGGGGATGGTTGAATCAAATTCTCCGCTGCGCTTTCTAGTTCGGAGTCCAGACTCCAATTCGAAAGGTTCCGGTTAGCGCCCACAAGAGCCGGTCGGGTAATTCCCGCCAACGTCGGCGCATTGCAGCGGTTGTCATCCTGTCCGTATGATCGTTGTTTGATAAGGAGACCGGAATAGGATAATCTCGTTGTCATTCACTATCTTAGAGGCATTTCTAGCGTGTCCGTATTATTGATAATAACCCGGACATTTCTGCGCCTGAGTAGCTGTTGGGTGTCTCAATAATGAAAACGCAACTGAGCAATCAGCAGAGCATCACCCTCAACACGATAAACCATGCGGTGTTCGTCTGTTATGCGGCGTGACCAAAAGCCTGATAGCGCGTGCTTCAGTGCTTCCGGCTTGCCTACGCCGGAGAATGGTTCGCGCTGGGTCTCACGAATCAGCTTGTTAATCCGTTCAACCATGCGCTTGTCTTGCTTTTGCCAGTAGAGGTAATCATCCCATGCCTCGTCCGCGAAAATCAGCTTCACTTTGCCAGCTTCCGCTCAACGCCTTTACCAGCGTTCAGTTGCGCGGCAGCCGAAAGAAGGCGCTTGGCGTTAGCGGGTGTGCGCAAAAGATAAGCGGTTTCCTCAAGCGCTTTGAAATCTTCGAGCGAGAGCATCACCACGGCCTGTTCGCCGTTGCGAGTAATGATCAAAGCTTCGTGGTCGTTGCAAACCCGATCCATCGTGCTGGCGAGGTTGGCGCGAACAGTAGTGTAGGTCATTGCATCCATGGTGGCTCTCCTTATATGTACGTATTAATGTACAGTACAAAATGTTAATTGTCCAGTCCGTAGCCAAGACGCCCAACGAATAAGGTTAGATCGTGCGAAGCCACGATCTGAACCGTTTGTTGGACGAGCCCGATCCTGAGCGCCGGCCTCATAGCAAATATGTATTTGGGAAGTAACCCGGTTTGATGGTTTACCGGGAGAACGGCTG
>CAILCO010000146.1 GCA_903832735.1 uncultured Sterolibacterium sp. | reverse complement strand
CCGGCGGACTTCCAGAGCTTCCGCATCGGCCTTTTCGGTCTGGACAAACTGCACAATGTCGAGCGCACCGTCGGCAATCTCGAACGGGCGCTGAACCAGATGGGGTTGTAAGCAATTCAAATTCATTCACCACCAAGGGCACCAAGGACACCAAGAAAAGCAGGACAACTCGCAAACAACCTGAGCGTAAATGTTTCACCAACGGGGTAAGGTTTGAGTTCTTGGCGCTACTTGGTGAGCCCTTGGTGTCCTTGGCGGTAAATAATTTTTTCCCCCGTTGGTTCAGCAGCGCCTGACTCAACAGCCCAACTGCGTCGCCAGATTTTCGATGTTGCTGGCGTGCACGGTGTTCTCGGGCCGGGCCGAGACATCCTTGGGCTTTTCCGCGCCGAACTCCGTCGGGCGCTCGATGTAGGCCGTCGCCAGTCCGCAGGCCCGGGCTGCGGCGAGATCGTCGTGATGCGCCGCCGCGAGCATGACCTCTCCCGGCGCGACATCGAAGATCCGCGCGACGCCCAGATAGGTGTCCGGATCCGGCTTGTATTTCCTGAACACTTCTGCCGACAGGATGCAGTCCCAGGGCAGGCCCGCGCGCTTCGCCAGGTCGGCCAGGAGGCCGATATTGCCGTTCGACAGCGAGCAGATCGTGTATTTCGACTTCAGTCGGGTCAGCCCTGCCACCGAATCGGGCCAGGCATCCAGCCTATGCCATACCTTGTTGAGCCGGCGCTTGGCCTGCTCGTCCAGGCCGGTAATGGCGTAGCGCTCGAGGAGTTCGTCGAGAATCTGGCGATGCAGATCATCGATGATGGTCCACCCGCAGGCCCCCGACGCGACCCGCTGCATCGCCGGCTTGTAACCGGCCCGCCAGGCCATGGCGAATTCGCTGCCACGGACGCCCAGGTCCAGGCTATCGACTTCCCGCGCAACCGAGCCATACCAGTCGACGACGGTGCCGAAGATGTCGAAGGCAATGATCTTGATGTCGTTCATGGTGCATCCCCGGGTGATGGCAGGCGAGATGATAGCAAGAAGGATCTCGACGCCTCGCCCCCGGAACTTGTTGCCGCCGAACTGCGTCCCCGGCAAAACAATTTGCTAGCAATTATGCCCAAGAGTAATCTGTCTTTAGTTATATCGATCGTGGCGCTCGCGACCATCCCTCAGTCTATGCACCATGCTCGGTTCCGCAAAGGACACTGCTCATGATTGACGAACTAACCAGACTACTGGCCGTCAACGGCTACCTGCCCCATGGCTATTGCATCAGTTGGTCGCCGCCATTGGTGACAACATACGTCATTAGCGACATTCTGATTTTTCTTTCCTATTTCTCCATGCCTGTGGCACTCGCCTATTTCGCACAGCAGCGGAAGGATTTTCCTTATCGGTGGCTGTTGTGGCTGTTCGCCGCCTTCATCATGGCCTGTGGCGCGACGCACTTGATGGGGGTCATCGTACTGTGGCAACCGCTGTATGGCTTGGACGCGCTGCTTAAGGCCATAACAGCGGTCGTCTCGGTCGTGACCGCCGTGGTCCTCTGGCCATTGATACCGCATGCCCTGAAGATGCCCAGCCCTGATCAAATATTGCGCGCAAATGAGGAATTGCAAAACGAGATCGCCTTACGAAAGCGCATCGAAGAAGACCTGCGATTGGCGAAAGAGGCAGTGGAAAATAGCCTGCTCAAAGAACAGATGCTTGCTGCCGCTATTGTCGATTCATCGAGTGACGCCATCATCGGCGAGACTATGGACGGCGTCATCACCAGCTGGAACAGGGCTGGTGAAGCGATTTTCGGTTATGCGCCACAGGAGGTCATAGGGCAATCCATTTCACTCCTGATTCCCTCTGACCAGCTAGACGAAGAGGAGATGGTGATTGGCACCATCAGACGCGGAGAATCGGTCAAGCATTTTGAGACAACGCGCATGCGCAAGGGGGGCGGCTTGATCTACGTGTCGGTGACCGCGTCGCCAATCTTGGATAACCACGGAGGTATCGTCGGTGCCTCGAAAATCATCCGCGACATTACCGAACGCAAGGCAGCCGAGTTTGAGAAGCTGCGGCTCAATCGCGCCTTGCGCCTCTTGAGCGACTGTAATTTGGCTTTGGCGCATGCCGATGACGAGAGCACGATTCTCTCCAATATCTGCCGGCTGGTCGTCGAAGTCGGTGGCTATCTCATCGCATGGGTCGGATTTCCTGAGCACGATGCAGAAAAGACCATCCGCCCTGCTGCGCAAGTCGGGGATGATGGCATCTATCTGAAAAGCATCAAACTCACCTGGGACGAAACGCAACCCTCGGGGTGCGGGCCGACAGGCACGGCAATCAGGACCGGAACCACCCAGATCAACCAGGACTATGCCACTAACCAGAACATGAAACTGTGGCGCGAAGCGGCAGCCCAAAGAGGTTATCGGTCGAGCATCGCGCTGCCCCTGATCAATCAGGGGGAAATACTCGGTGCCTTGACCATGAATGCGGCCGATCCGGACGTCTTCAGCACAGAGGAAGTTCTCCTGCTGGAAGAACTTGCCAGCAATCTTGCCTATGGAATCGTGACGCTGCGAACACGCCGCCAACGCGATGCGGCGCAAGCGGCCAACTTGGCCAAAAGCACATTTCTCGCGAATATGAGCCATGAAATCCGTACCCCGATGAACGGCATCGTCGGCATGGCGCACCTGCTCCGACGTGAAGGCGTTACTCCCAGTCAAGCGAAACGGCTCGACACCATAGACGCATCGGCCCAGCACCTGCTGGCGATCATCAACGACGTCCTCGACATCTCCAAGATAGAAGCCGGGAAGTTCCTCCTGGAGGAGGCCCCCGTCGTCGTCAGCAGCCTGTTGGCCAATGTCACATCCATTCTTTCTGAACGCGCCAAGGCCAAGGGTATCCGCCTGCTGATCGAATCCGAGCGTCTGCCGCACAACCTCGTCGGTGACCACATGCGCTTGCAACAGGCGTTGCTCAACTATGCCAGCAACGCTATCAAATTCACCGAGGCGGGTTCGGTGACCTTGCGCGCCCACAAGTTGGCAGAGACCGCCGATACCCTGCAGATGCGCTTTGAAGTCCAGGACTCGGGCATTGGCATCGCTCCGGAAGCGATGGCCCGACTCTTCAGCGCCTTTGAGCAGGCCGACAGCTCAATGACCCGCAAGTATGGCGGCACCGGCCTCGGCCTGGTGATCACCCGGCGCCTGGCAGAAATGATGGGCGGGACAGCCGGGGCCGAGAGCACCCCGGGGCTGGGCAGCACCTTCTGGTTCACCGTGACGCTGAAGAAGCTGGAAGAGCGGCGGCTGTCCGCACAGCCCTCGCAGGAAGCGGGTACCGATGCCGAACAACTCATTTCGCAGCGCCATTTCGGCAAGCGCATTCTGGTCGTCGATGACGAGTCGGTGAATCGGGAAGTGGCGGCGTTTTATCTTGAGGAAGCAGGGCTGCTCGTGGACGCTGCGGAGGATGGCGCAATTGCGCTTGCACTGGCGCAGGAGACCGCTTATGCCGCGATCTTCATGGACATGCAGATGCCCAACGTGAACGGCCTGGAGGCGACCCAAAAGATACGAGCGCTTCCCGGATACCGGGAAACGCCGATTATCGCCATGACTGCCAATGCCTTTTCCGAGGACAAAGCACGCTGCTTCGATGCCGGGATGACTGACTTCCTGGTCAAGCCTTTTGACCCCGAAACCTTGTTTGCGATCCTGCTCCGCGCCCTGAGCCGGCGTGATGGATAGAACGATGTGGCGCTATCCTGAAGCGCTGCAGTGGCGTCGCGTCAGCCGGCCACTCGGCGCCGAACCCCGGCGCCCGTTAGTTGACGCTCTCGACGAGCAGATTATTGCGCCGTCGGTCAGGTACTGAGCGCTGCCTTCCGAACATCGACCCGTTGAGGAAGCGGGAAGGCTGCTTTTTATTCGCAAGCAAGATGGCCTGATTACGGGTGTGCACCTTGAGCAGCTTGAGTATGGCGGAAATGTGGATCCTCACCGTTCCCTCGCTAATAGCTAGCAACTCGGCAATTTCACGAGTCGACTTGGCGTTCCCGAGTAGTTCCAGGACTCTCATCTGCGCGGCGGACAGGCCGTAACGTTGCTCCAGGGAACGACTCTTATGCGCCGCCTGAACATGCGCCGGCACGATAACCGCACCAGCCAATATCTGCCGCAAGGCGACAAGAAGATCATTGCTCGAACAATCCTTTGGAATGAATCCTGACGCACCGTAGCGCAAGGCTCGCCGAACAGTATCGGGGTCGTTCATGGCCGAAAGGATCACCACGTTCAGAGAGGGAAACCGCTTCCGCACCACGCCGAGAAAGGCCAGTCCGTCGATACCCGGCATCATCACGTCAAGCAGCATCAAGTCGAAGTGCTGATCGAGCAGTTGCCCCATCGCGGCATCGGCATCCTGGGCAGCTGCGGTAGTCACGCCAGCGCCAAGATGTTGCAGGCGTTCCAGCAGAATACTCCGCACCAAGGGGTGGTCATCCACAATGAGGATTCTCATCGCGTCCTCGCAAGAGCGTAGGTAGGAAACGGCGTGACGCCAATCCAGTGCAACGGTGCGCTCTTCGGCACGGATGGCGTTCACGTCGCCAGTATGCTCGTGCGCCGCTGTGCCGCCATACCCGCTTACGGGTATTTCAGGTGGTGGAGTTCCAGTGTCTTGTTGTCGATTCCGGTTTCGCTGGGCGTAACGGCTGGCTTGTCGGTATCTTAGTTAAAGTGGGCGCCAGGCCCGGGATAGTTGCGCCTGCAGCTAGCGGCACGAGGCACCCGCATCCCCAATGATGCGGTAACAGGGGGTGTATTTCCTTCCCGATAACTTCATCCGCCGCTGCGCCACAAACGACGACAACAGTTCATCCATGGGCGCCATAATCGCAGCGTCGCCCTGAATTTCGAAACTGCCATACTTCTCGATCGACCGGATGCCCTCATCCTTCACATTGCCCGCTACCACACCGGAAAAGGCGCGGCGCAAGTTCGCCGCCAGCTGGTGCCTCGGCTGATCCTTCTTCAGATTGAGGTTGCGCATATTTGCGTGGCTGGGGTGGAATGGACGCTGGAACTCCTGTTCGATAGTCAGTAGCCAGTTGAAATAATAGGCATCCTGCTTCTCCTTGCGGAATGCACGGACCTTCTTGATGCCGGCCTTGATTTCCCGCGCCGCCTGCACTGGATCGTCGATGACGATCTTGTAGCGCTGCTGAGCAGCTGCACCGAGGGTTTCACCGACGAATTGATCAATTTGCATGAAGTAGTCCTTGGAACTCTTCGGCCCGGTAAACACGATAGGAAATGGCAGATCGCCATTGTCAGGATGGAGCATGATGCCCAGGAGATAAAGTATTTCCTCGGCCGTGCCGACGCCACCGGGGAAAACGACAATGCCGTGACCGACGCGGACGAACGCCTCCAGTCGTTTCTCGATATCGGGGAATATGGCCAACTCGTTGACTATTGGATTCGGCGCCTCGGCCGCGATGATGCCTGGTTCCGTGAACCCCAGATAACGGCCGCCGACGATGCGTTGCTTCGCGTGGGCAATTGCCGCGCCCTTCATGGGCCCCTTCATGGCGCCTGGACCGCAGCCGGTGCAGATATCCATGCCGCGCAGACCCAGTTGGTATCCAACCAGTTTGCTGTAATCGTATTCCTCCCGGCTGATCGAGTGTCCGCCCCAGCAGACCACCACATTGGGTTGGCTCATGGGCCGGATAATGGTGGCCTTGCGCAGGATATGGAACACCGCATCGGTGGTCCCATTCGAGGTGTCGAGGTCAAATCTCGGATTGCCGATGATTTCGCTATTCACATAGATGACATCGCGGAGAACGGCGAACAGGTGCTCCTGGATCCCATGGATCATCTTCCCATCGACGAAGGCAGTTGCGGGTGCTCCCTTGATATCGAGCTTGATACCGCGCTCGCGCTGGATGATCTTGATATCGAATGACCGGTATCTATCAAGCAATTCCTTGCCGTCGTCGAGTTCGTTACCGCAATTGAGCACTGCCAGCGAGCAGTTTCGGTAAAGCGTATGCAAGCCACCGTGGCCTTGATTGAGGAGTTGCTCCGATTCGTTTCGTGAGAGTACTTCCAGTTCGCCCGTGGGCAGGATTTGCGCGTCGATTACTTGATATTTCATGGTTGCCGGTTCTCGTCGTTGACTTACGTCTCAAGCTTGTCGGAGCGAAATGCGACAATAGCTCAGTGATTTGCCAGCGTGTTGCCAGGGCATGCAACTGGCTGCGCTGAATGTTGAAAGGATAGCCCAAATGAACGGATAGAAATGCGCGGCTGTCATGGATGTGCATCGTCTTTCTGCCGACGGTCCTGGCCGCGCCGGAGATCTATGCAGACTGATTTCGCGTGAGGCGGCCTGCCGGAAACGAATACGCATCGGCGAAATGGCCTCTGCCCGGCTCTGGCGCCTATAATGCGCTCCTCCTTCGTTCGATTCACAGGCTGAATTCCCTTGAACATTTTGCCACCCAAGTCCGGCGCCAAGGCGCAGATGGATGCGCTGTTGCTGAAACTGCCGGGAGTCAGCGCCAGGAAAATAAATGGCCTTGACGCCTATTTTGTCAAAGACAAAATGTTCGTCTGCATCAACGGTGCTGGCGTAGGCTTGCGCCTGCCTGTGGCCGCCGCCACCGAGTTGCAGTTCTCTAGAGACAACATCGTTCCGTTTCAGCCTGGCGGCATGGCGAGCACGCGGGAATGGATACAGATCAACCGCGCCGAGGCGATTGATTATGAGAAGGACCTGGAACTGTTTCAGACCTCGCTTGATTTTGTGAAATCGGCCCGGCCTCGCTAAACGGGCCGGGGCCCAATTCAAAAGGTCGATCCATCGCGCAGCCAGGTCGATCGCGGTCGAGAGCAACAATGTCTCGATGGTCCGTTTGGTCAAGATTACCGAAATGAATCTCCTTTGACACGATATATAGTGGCCCCCGTTTTCAAGACAGTGGTTTAAGCTGTCCGCTGTCATGAGGAACGAGAAGATATGAAGGAAGCTAAGCATCGGCAGGTTCACTCGCCTGAGTTCAAGGCGAAGGTCGGCCTGGAGGCATTGAGGGG
>CAILCO010000145.1 GCA_903832735.1 uncultured Sterolibacterium sp. | reverse complement strand
TCTTTGTCTTCATGCTGGTTTATCCTCACGAAATATTGCACAATCATCCCCTCGGAATAAGGAGACGGACGTGCAGAATAATTCGTGCCGCAGCATCAGGCGACTCCTCCGCGTAGCGGCTTCGTCCAACCCATCCATCAACCCGGACTGGCGCGATAAAGCCGCGCCAGCCGGTTATGTCAAACGTTGAGCCAACATATGAAACGCCTACGAGCCTGCGGACAGATTGAAGTTTTTCGTAGATGGACGACATTGGTATTTGTAATATTTAGTGTTTGTTCATGTGCTGCGCCACCTTCTCATGAAAACTTCGAGCGGGTAGTGGCGACAAAATTGGGGCGGGATTTGGGTAATGTTGTGCCCCCTGAACAGCTTTTATATATCGGACAACTGCCAAACGGCAATCGTGAATATCGTGAGCACTTTTTTCGAACTTGCAATGTGATCTACGAAGTCAGCCCAGTAAATGTCGTGATGTCATGGAAGTATGCTGGTGATAGCAAAGACTGCTATATCAATCCCTAAAGGCCTAGGGTCAGTGCTTTTTCGGAGGCACTGATATTGCCGACGAGGCCCCGCCCGGCAGTCGAGAGGGACGCTTCTCGGCAGTGCCGCACGCGCCCCTCACTTTTACATTCCTGTGCGGCAGCTTTCTGAAGCAGTCAATAGATGCAATGGGCACAGTACGGCAATTGGTGCCGCGAAGATGGGTGACGGCAATCAGTCTGAAGCACTCATTCGCAATTTTCCGGCGACCATCTCTTGATGGCTATCAGCGGCAAATCCCCTCTGTCCCGCCGAGCGGAGGACCGCCGGACCGGGGCAGTCCGGCCGCGTTGTCTGAGCGCAGCGAGTTTAGCGGCCGGCCGGGTTGGCGGTTCGGAGGGAGGGAAGCCCGCAGGGCCGGGGCGGCGGAGCGCGATTCTTTGCTTACTTTCTTGCCGCGCAGCAAGAACGTAAGTCGCCCGCCGGGGCGAGACCCGGCAATGCCTAGCCGGATAGCCGGGAGGAATCAGCTCAGGGCGTGCGGCTGGCGGCATTGCCAAAAGCGCGGACGCAGCGCTTATACTTTCGCGCATTGCGAATGACAGGGGACGGGAAATGACTCACACATGTTGCACATCCAGGCGGCAATTCCTCGTATCGGCGGCAGCGCTCGGCGCGGGCGCGATCCTGCCGTCCGCCGCGGCCTATGCGCAGACCATGACCGGTGCCGGAGGACCGGGATTGATCGACGTGCACCACCACATCCTGCCCCCGGCCTATCTGGCGGAAGCCCGGGAGCAGGTGCTGGCGCAAGTGCAGAACATCCTGCCGCCGGCGGTGGCAAACTGGACGCCGCAGAAATCGCTGGAGGAAATGGACAGGCTGGGCATCAGTACCTCCATCGTCTCGATCTCCAGCCCGGGCATCTGGTTCGGCAATCAGCAAGCCGGCCGCAGTCTCGCGCGCAAATGCAACGAGTATGCGGCGGAACTGGGCCGGAATCACCCCGGCCGCTTCGGCTCCTTCGCTTCGATACCGCTACCCGACGCCGAAGGCAGCCTGAAGGAGATCGCCTATGCGCTCGATGTCCTCAAGGCGGACGGCATCTGCCTGCTCTCCAGCTACGGCGACAAGTGGCTGGGCGATCCGGCCTATGCCGCGGTGCTCGACGAACTGAACCGGCGCCGCGCCATCGTCTATGTCCATCCCACGGCGCCCAACTGCTGCCGCGACCTGATGTCCTATATTCCCCAGCCCCTGACCGAGTTTCCGCACGACACCACGCGCACCATCACCAGCCTGCTATACACCGGTTCCTTCGGACGGCTCACCGACATCCGTTTCATTTTTTCCCACGCCGGCGGGACCATGCCGATGCTCGCCGGACGCATCGCGCAACTGGGCAAGCGCAAGGATCTGGCGGCCAAGGTGCCCAACGGCGTCGAGTACGAACTGAAAAGGCTGTACTACGAAATCGCCAACTCGGCGAACAAGTCGGCGATGTCGGCCTTGATGAATCTCGTGCCGACTTCGCAGATCATGTTCGGCAGCGACAACCCCTTCGTGCCGCTGGCCACGACCGCGGAAGGCTTTGCCCGCCTCGGCCTGTCGCCCGCCGAAGTGCAGGCCATCGGCCGCGACAATGCGCTCAGGCTGATGCCACGCTTCGCTATGTCGGGCTGAATCCCGACCTACGCCCTGCGTGATCGAAGAGCGCCCCCGCCGCCGGGCCGCCCCAAGGCGGGGGCCGCGTAAGACATGGAGTCCCGAAGGGACGAACCCTCGTCACCCCATTCCATGGGAAGGGGGCGGGGGGACGGTTCCGATGGTGTTGCGCGCCGCCGCAGCGATTTCCTCGGCGGATGTTGCGACCAGGGCGCCATCCTCGCCTTCGACCATTACCCGGAGCAGCGGCTCGGTGCCCGAGGCGCGCAGCAGGACGCGGCCGCGGCCGTCCAGATTGCGCTCGGCCGCAGCGACTGCCGCGAGTAGCGCCGGATCGTTGCGCCAGCCGAAGCCCTTGGGCATACGCACGTTGATCAATCGCTGCGGATACATGGCCAGGTCGGCGCAAGCCTGGGCCAGGGTTTCGCCGTTGCCGCGCAGCGCCGCCAGCACCTGCAGCGCGGCAATGATGCCGTCGCCGGTGGTGTGCTTGTCGAGGCAGATGATGTGTCCGGAATTCTCGCCGCCGAGCGGCCAGCCGCGTTCCTGCTGCAGTTCCAGCACGTAGCGGTCGCCCACTTTGGCGCGGGCGAAAGGGATCTCCAGGCGCGCCAGGGCATGCTCGAAGCCGAGGTTGCTCATCAGGGTGCCGACCACGCCCGGGATGCCCTGGGTACCCTGGCGCGCCGCGCGCTCGCGACCGATGATGTAGAGCAACTGGTCGCCGTCATAGATCTTGCCGCTGGCATCGGCCATCAGCAGGCGGTCGCCGTCGCCGTCGAGGGCGATGCCGATATCGGCGGCATTCTCCAGCACCGCGCGGCAGATCGACTCCGGCGCGGTGGCGCCGACAGCGTCGTTGATATTGACGCCGTTGGGCGAGACGCCGACGCTCACCACCTCGGCGCCGAGTTCGTGGAACACCGCCGGCGCGACCTGATAGGCGGCACCGTGGGCGCAATCCAGGGCGATCTTCAGGCCGCGCAGGTCGAGATCGTTGGGATATGTACTCTTGCAGAATTCAATGTAGCGCCCGGCGGCATCATTGATCCGCCGCGCCCGGCCGAGCCGGGCGGAGTCCATGCAGCCCATCGGCTCTCCGAGGCGCGCCTCGATCTCGGCCTCGACGGCATCGGGCAACTTCTTGCCGCCGGCCGAGAAGAACTTGATGCCGTTATCCTCGTACGGATTGTGCGAGGCCGAGATCACCACGCCGGCCTGCAGCCGCAGCGCCCGGGTCAGGTACGCCACCGCCGGCGTCGGCATCGGGCCGCAGAGCATGACGTCCACGCCCGCCGCCGCGAAGCCGGCCTCCAGCGCCGCTTCCAGCAGGTAGCCGGAGACCCGGGTGTCCTTGCCGATGAGCACGGCCGGGCGCTCGCCGACCGGCAGCGACTCGCGCGCGACCAGCGTGGTGCCCGCGGCAAAGCCCAGGCGCATGACGAAATCCGGCGTGATCGGCAGCCGTCCGACCAGACCGCGCACCCCGTCGGTGCCGAAGTATTTATTTTTCATGATCTCCCCTTAGACTCGATATTCAGGACTCAGCGCAGAGAGGACTGCCAACGCATCCTTGGTCGCCGCCACGTCATGGACGCGCAGGATATCGGCGCCCCGCTGCGCCGCCAGCAGCGCCGCGGCGACGCTGGCATGGACGCGGCGCTCGACCGGCGATCCGGTGATCCGGCCGAGCAGGGTCTTGCGCGACACGCCGACCAGCAGCGGCAGGCCGATGGCCTTGATGCGGTCGAGCTGGCGAAATAGCGCAAGATTGTGCTCCTGGGTCTTGCCGAAGCCGAAGCCCGGATCGATCACGATGCGGCTCTTGGCGATGCCCGCCTGTTCCGCCGCGGCCACCCGGCCGCGGAGAAAGTCCGCCACCTCGCCCAGCACATCGGCATAATTGGGCCGCTGCTGCATCGTCGATGGCTGGCCTTGCATGTGCATCAGGCACACCCCGGCGTTCGATCCTGCGACGGTTTCCAGGGCTCCTGGAGCCAATAGCGCATTGATGTCGTTGATCATCGCGGCGCCGGCCGCGATGGCCGCGCGCATCACCCCGGGCTTGACGGTATCCACGGACAGCGGCACGCCGCAAGCGGAGAGCCGCTCGATCACCGGGATCAGGCGGCGCAGTTCCTCGTCCAGGGAAACCGGAACGGCGCCCGGACGCGAGGATTCGGCGCCGATGTCGAGCAGGTCCGCGCCCTCCGCCACCAAGCGCAGGCCATGCGCCACGGCGCGCTCCGGATCGTCGGCGAGGCCGTCGCCGGAGAACGAATCGGCGGTGACATTGACGATGCCCATGATCAATGGGCGCGCTAGGCTTAGTCGGTAATGGCCGCAGTCGAGAAAGGACATCGAAAATCATTCGCCCCGGGATGCCCTTAGCTGCTTATATTGCGGAGCGTCGGCTTTTGGGGATATACAAGGGGCTTGCCCCTTGTTCCGAGTCGGGGGATATACAAGGGGAGGGCCACCCCTTGTTGGTACTCTTGCGCTTTTCCGGCCTGCGAAGAAATCATTGTTTGGTTCCAGCACTACCGGCTTAAGGCCTTCCCGAGGTTGATATTTAGGCCGGTGCGGTGGCAGTCGGCGTGGCGCCGGGGGTGCTGGTCGGCGTGGTCTTCGGCAACGGCGGCGTGGCCGGCTTGGGCGGACGCGGCTCGTTCCCCGCCATGATGTCGCTGATTTGCTCGGCGTCCAGGGTTTCCCATTCCAGCAGCGCCTTCGCCATCACTTCGATCTTGTCGCTGTTATCCTCGATCAGGCGACGGGCGACGCCGTATTGCATGTCGATGATCCGGCGGATTTCGGCATCGACCTGGCGCATCGTCTCTTCCGAGACATTCTTGTGCGTGGTGACGGAGCGGCCGAGGAACACCTCGCCCTCGTTCTCGCCGTAGACCATGGGACCGAGCGCATCGGACATGCCCCACTGCGTGACCATGCGCCGGGCCAGATCGGTGGCGCGCTCGAAGTCGTTGGAGGCGCCGGTGGTCATCTGCTGCATGAAGATTTCCTCGGCGATGCGCCCGCCGAAGAGCACCGCGATCATCTGCAGCAGGCGCTCCTTGTCCTGGCTGTAGCGGTCGCCTTCAGGTAACTGCATGGTCACCCCCAGGGCGCGGCCGCGGGGAATGATGGTGACCTTGTGCACCGGGTCGGTCTTGGTCATCAGCTTGGCCACGACGACATGACCGGACTCGTGGTAGGCGGTATTCCTGCGCTCTTCCTCGGGCATCACCACCGAGCGGCGGGCAGCACCCATGATGATCTTGTCCTTGGCCTGCTCGAAATCCTCCATGTCCACGACGCGCTTGTTCTGGCGCGCGGCGAACAGCGCCGCCTCATTGACCAGGTTGGCCAGATCGGCGCCGGAGAAGCCGGGCGTGCCGCGGGCGATGATGTCGGCCTTGACGTCGGGCGAGATCGGCACCTTGCGCATATGCACCAGGAGGATCTGCTCGCGGCCGCGGATGTCGGGCAGGGGCACCACCACCTGGCGGTCGAAGCGGCCGGGGCGGAGCAGCGCCGGATCGAGCACGTCGGGGCGGTTGGTGGCGGCGATGACGATAACGCCGGCCGTGCCCTCGAAGCCGTCCATCTCGACCAGGAGCTGGTTCAGGGTCTGCTCGCGTTCGTCGTTGCCGCCGCCCAGGCCTGCGCCGCGCTGGCGCCCGACGGCGTCGATCTCGTCGATGAAGATGATGCACGGGGCGTGCTTCTTGGCCTGCTCGAACATGTCGCGGACGCGCGCGGCGCCGACGCCGACGAACATTTCGACGAAGTCCGAACCGGAGATGGAGAAGAACGGCACCTTGGCTTCGCCGGCGATGGCCTTGGCGAGCAGCGTCTTGCCGGTGCCCGGGCTGCCGACCATCAGCACACCGCGGGGAATGCGCCCGCCGAGCTTCTGGAACTTGGTCGGATCGCGGAGGAACTCGACCAGTTCGGAGACGTCTTCCTTGGCCTCATCGCAGCCGGCGACATCGGCGAAGGTGATGCTGTTGGCCGATTCGTCCATCAGCCGCGCCTTGCTCTTGCCGAACGAGAAGGCGCCGCCCTTGCCGCCGCCCTGCATCTGGCGCATGAAGAATACCCAGACGCCGATCAGCAGCAGCATCGGGAACCAGGAGACGAAGATGCTCATCAGGAAGGACTGCTCCTCTTCGGGCTTGGCCACGACCTGGACATTGTTCTTGAGCAGGTCGCTGACCATCCACAGGTCCGGCGGCGCATAGGTGGTGATCTTCTTGCCCTCGGCGCTGGTGGCCTCGAGCGTGCGGCCCTGGATCAGCACCTTGCTGATGTGGCCGGCTTTCACTTCTTCGAGGAAAGCCGAGTAGTCGATGATGTTCTGGGTGCTCTGACGCGAATTGAACTGGTTGAAGACGGTCATCAGGACGATGCCAATGACCATCCAGATCGCCAGGTTTTTGAACATATTATTCAAGCTAGTTTCTCCTCCGGCCAGACGGGCCAGGGTATAAAAATGAAGGTACCATGAGTCGATTCTAGAGACCTTTGCTGCTCCGCGCAAATGACGCTCATGGCATTGACGCTCATGCCCTTTACGGCCGCTTCCTTCTTGCCAGGAGGAAGGTCTCCGCGCTTCTGCCGCGCGATGCCGCCGGTTTCCTCACCAGGATCTGTTCGAAAACCTCGCGCAGCGACTCGCGCAATTCCATGTAGCCGGCACCCTGGAATATTTTCACCAGCATGTCGCCGCCCGGTTTCAGATGCGCCCGGGCGAAATCCAGGGTCAGTTCCGCAAGATGGATCACCCGCGCCTGGTCGCTCAACTGGATACCCGACATATTGGGGGCCATATCCGATAATACAAGGTCCACCTGGCGGCCGCCCAGGCTGTCTTCCAGCCGGTGCAGCACTTCATCCTCGCGAAAGTCGCCCTGGATGAACAGGACGCCGTGGACGGGGACCATCTCCAGGAGATCCAGGGCGTAGAGCCGGCCACCCGGCTGGATGCGCCGCGCCGCCAGCTGCGACCAGCTGCCGGGCGCCGCACCCAGATCGACCACGGTCATGCCGGGCGCGAGCAGATGGTCCTTGTCGTCGATCTCCATCAACTTGAACGCGGCGCGCGAGCGCCAGCCTTCCGCCCGCGCCCGCAACACGTAGGCGTCGTTGATGTGCTCGTGGATCCAGGCCTTGTTGGTCTTGTGCTTCTTCAAGCGGTTACAATACCCATATGACTACACTCACTGCCACCGAACGCCGCGCGCTGCGTGCCCGCGCCCACGACCTGTCCCCGGTCGTGGCGATCAGCCAGAAGGGCCTGACGGAATCGGTCCTGAAGGAAATCGATCTTAGCCTCTCCGCGCACCAACTGATCAAGATCCGCGTCTTCGACATCGAGCGCGAAGAGCGGGACGCACTGCTCGCCGAAATCTGCGCCAAACTTGAAGCCGCACCGGTGCAGCATATCGGCAAGCTCCTGGTCGTCTGGCGCGAGAATCCTGCGACCGATGCCGGAGCCGAGCTTGCCAAGACACCCAAGCCGGCGGGAAAGCCCGCGCCGCGCCTGACCAAGAAGGCGGCTGCGGCCAGGAATTCCCGGGTCGCCAAGGCCACGCCGCGGCGCAGGACTATCTGAACGATTTCCCTCTGTCCTGCCACAGCACCAGCCATAAGCCGAGCAGGCTCTCGATCAGGTACAGCCCGCTGGAAACACCGTGCCAGGCGGCGAAGCGGTCGCGCAAGGTGCTCTCCATGATCTGGCGCGGCAGCGCATCGGCTCGCAACTGGGCGAGGATGGGTCCGATGCCGAAGTGGCCGGCCAGAGTCAGGGCCAGCATCGCCAGCGCCAGCCAGAACACCCCGGACTTAAACACGCCCAGGCCGCGCCTGACGACGAGAAACAGCAGCAGATAGGCGGCGCAGGTCATGCCGGTCCACGCCACCAGGGCGAACATCGCCCCGGCCACGCTGCCCGCCAGGGTGCGGTCGGCCAGCCGGTAGAACAGCGTCGGCGCCGCGATCCCGCCGATCACCCAGAGCGCGCCGACCCAAAGGGTGATGGCGATGCTGTAGAGGGATTCGGAGAGTTTATTCACGGCGCCTACAGATATTTGACATCGAGCACTTCGTACTCGCGCACGCCGCCCGGCGTCTGCACCACGGCCACATCGCCGGCATATTTGCCGATCAGGGCGCGCGCCACCGGGGAATTGATCGACACCTTGCCGGCCTTGAGGTCGGCCTCGTCGTCGCCGACGATCTGGTAGGTCACGGTCTTGGCCCCGGCCATGTCCTCCAACTCGACCGTGGCGCCGAAGACCACGCGGCCGTCGGCATCGAGGCTCGCGGGGTCGATGATCTGGGCGTTGCCGAGCTTGCCCTCGACTTCCTTGATGCGCCCCTCGATGAAGCCCTGCCTGTCCTTTGCCGCCTCGTACTCGGCGTTCTCGGAAAGATCGCCGTGAGCCCTGGCCTCGGCGATGGCGGCAATGACGCTGGGCCGCTCGACGGTCTTCAGGCGTTGCAGTTCGGCGCGCAGCAGTTCGGCGCCGTGGAGGGTAATGGGGAATTTGCTCATGTGGGCAGCATCAGTTCGGCGTGGAGCGCCTGCAGGGAGTAGGTTTCCAGGTCGGCCAGGTGGCGCATGCCGGCGCAGGCGGCGCGCGCGCCCTCGACCGTCGTGTACAGCGTCACGCGCGCCGCCAGGGCGCTGACCCGGATCGAGCGCGAATCGGCGATGGCGCTGCGCTTCTCTTCGACGGTGTTCACGATCATGCTGATCTCGTGGTTCTTGATCATGTCGACGATGTGCGGACGTCCTTCGGTGACCTTATGCACCGCCGTGACCGGAATGCCGGCCGCAGCGATCGCCGCCATGGTACCGCGCGTGGCGACCAGGTTGAAGCCCAGATCGGCGAGTTCGCGGGCGACCTCGACCGCCTTGGGCTTGTCGCCGGGCTTGACGCTGATGAAGACCTTGCCGGAGCAGGGCAGACTCGGCAGCTTGGTGCCGGCGGCGAGTTGGCTCTTGACGAAGGCTTCGGCGAACGTGCGGCCCACGCCCATCACTTCGCCGGTGGACTTCATCTCCGGGCCGAGGATGGTATCGACGCCGGGGAACTTGATGAACGGGAAGACCGCTTCCTTGACCGAATAGTAGGGCGGGATCACTTCGCCCGTGATGCCCTGCTCCGCCAGGGTAATTCCGGCCATGCAGCGCGCCGCGATCTTGGCCAGCGGCAGGCTGGTGGCCTTGGAGACGAAGGGCACGGTACGCGAGGCGCGCGGATTGACTTCCAGCACATAGACCACGGCAGCGTCGCCGTGCCCCTGAATCGCGAACTGCACGTTCATCAGACCGACGACGGAGAGACCGCGGGCCATCATCTCGGTCTGGCGGCGCATCTCGTCCTGGATTTCGCGGCTCAGCGAATAGGGCGGCAGCGAACAGGCAGAGTCGCCCGAATGCACGCCGGCCTGTTCGATGTGCTCCATGATGCCGCCGATGATCACCTGCTCGCCGTCGCAGAGCGCATCGACATCGACTTCGGTGGCGTCGTTCAAGAAGCGGTCGAGCAGCACCGGCGAATCGTTGGAGACCTTCACCGCCTCGCGCATGTAGCGCTCGAGATCCTTCTGCTCATGGACGATTTCCATCGCCCGCCCGCCGAGCACGTAGGAAGGCCGCACCACCAGCGGATAGCCGATCTCGGCGGCGAGCACGAGCGCATCCTCGGGGGTCCGCGCGGTCCGGTTCGGCGGCTGCTTCAGGCCCAGTTCCTGGAGCAGTTTCTGGAAGCGCTCGCGGTCCTCGGCGGCATCGATCATGTCCGGGCTGGTGCCGATGATGGGCACGCCGTTGGCTTCCAGTTCCCGTGCGCGCTTTAACGGCGTCTGGCCGCCGAACTGGACGATGACGCCGGTCGGCTGCTCGACATGGACGATCTCCAGGATGTCTTCCAGCGTCACCGGCTCGAAGTAGAGCCGATCGGAGGTGTCGTAATCGGTGGACACCGTCTCCGGATTGCAATTGACCATGATGGTCTCGAAACCATCCTCGCGCAGCGCCAGCGCGGCATGAACGCAGCAGTAGTCGAACTCTATGCCCTGGCCGATGCGGTTGGGACCGCCGCCCAGGACCATGATCTTCTTCCTGGCGCTCGGGCGCGCCTCGCATTCTTCCTCGTAGGTCGAATACAGGTAGGCGGTGGCCGTGGCGAACTCCGCGGCGCAGGTGTCCACCCGCTTATAGACCGGACGGATGCCCAGCGCATGGCGGTGGCGGCGCACGGCGGTTTCCGACGACGCCAGGAGCTTGGCCATGCGGCGATCGGAAAAACCCTGGCGCTTCAGCGCGCGCAATTCGACAACGTCGAGATCATTCAACGCCCGGCCGGACAGGCCCTGCTCGGTCTTGACGATGTCCTCGATCTGCACCAGGAACCAGGGATCGATTTTCGTCAGTTGAAAGACTTCCTCGAAGCTGAGTCCGTCGCGGAAAGCCTGGCCCAGATACCATATCCGTTCCGGTCCCGGATTGGCCAGTTCGCGCTCGATCTCCTCGCGTTCGGCTGCGATCTCGTCCAGGCCATAGACCCCGACCTCCAGCCCGCGCAAGGCTTTCTGCAGGGACTCCTGGAAAGTGCGGCCGATCGCCATCACTTCGCCGACGGATTTCATCTGCGTGGTCAGGCGGTCGTTGGCCTGGGGAAATTTCTCGAAGGCGAAGCGCGGCACCTTGGTCACGACATAGTCGATGGAGGGCTCGAAGGAAGCCGGCGTGGCGCCTCCGGTAATGTCGTTGGCAAGTTCGTCCAGGGTATAACCGACAGCCAGCTTGGCGGCGATCTTGGCGATCGGGAAACCGGTGGCCTTCGAAGCCAGCGCCGAGGACCGCGAGACGCGCGGATTCATCTCGATCACGATCATCCGCCCGTCGTCGGGGTTGATCGCGAACTGCACGTTGGAGCCGCCGGTATCGACGCCGATCTCGCGCAGCACGGCGATGCTGGCGTTCCTGAGGATCTGGTATTCCTTGTCGGTGAGCGTCTGCGCCGGCGCGACCGTGATCGAATCGCCGGTGTGCACGCCCATCGGGTCGAGATTCTCGATCGAGCAGACGATGATGCAGTTGTCCTTCTTGTCTCGGACCACCTCCATCTCGAATTCTTTCCAGCCGATCAGCGATTCCTCGATCAGCAGTTCCTTGGTGGGACTCGCTTCCAGGCCGCGCTCGCAGATGGTGACGAATTCCTCGCGGTTGTAGGCGATGCCGCCGCCCGCGCCGCCGAGCGTGAAGGAAGGCCGGATGACCGCGGGGAAGCCGATGCCGGCCTGCACCTGGAAGGCTTCCTCCATCGAATGGGCGATACTGGAACGGGCCGAGCCCAGGCCGATCCGGGTCATCGCCTGCTTGAACTTCTCGCGGTCCTCGGCCATGTCGATGGCCTCGCGCGAAGCGCCGATCATCTCGACCCCGTATTTTTCCAGGACGCCGTGCTTGGCCAGGTCGAGCGCGCAGTTCAGGGCGGTCTGGCCGCCCATGGTCGGCAACAGCGCGTCCGGACGCTCCTTGGCAATGATGTTCTCGACCACCTGCCAGGTGATCGGCTCGATATAGGTGACATCCGCCGTGCCCGGGTCGGTCATGATCGTCGCCGGGTTGGAATTGACCAGGATGACCTTGTAGCCTTCCTCGCGCAGTGCCTTGCAGGCCTGCGCTCCGGAATAGTCGAACTCGCAGGCCTGACCGATGACGATCGGGCCGGCGCCGATGATGAGAATGCTGTGGATGTCGCTGCGTTTGGGCATGGGGATCTTAGGCGGGGGCCGAGGGCTTCATCGTGTTGATGAAGCGATCAAACAGATAGCTGACGTCGTGCGGACCGGGGCTGGCTTCCGGGTGTCCCTGAAACGAGAAGGCCGGCACGTCGGTGCGCGCCAGGCCCTGGAGGCTGCCGTCGAAGAGCGAGACATGGCTGATCCGGAGATTCGCCGGCAGCGATTGCGCGTCCACCGCGAAGCCGTGGTTCTGACTGGTGATCGCCACCCGCCCGCTATCGAGATCCTTGACCGGATGATTGGCGCCATGATGGCCGAACTTCATCTTGACCGTGCGAGCGCCCGAGGCCAGCGCCAGAAGCTGGTGGCCCAGACAGATGCCGAAGGTCGGAATGGAGCGCGCGAGAAATTCGCGGATGGCGCCGATCGCGTAATCGCAAGGCTCCGGGTCGCCAGGGCCGTTGGAGAGGAAGATGCCGTCGGGGGCCAGGGCCAGTACATCGGCGGCGGCGGTCGTCGCCGGCACCACCGTGAGCCTGCAGCCGCGGCTTGCCAACATGCGCAGGATGTTGCGCTTGATGCCGAAGTCGTATGCCACGACGTGAAACTTCGCGTGAAGCTTCGAACCAGCCGAGGCGCCATGGCCTTTGCCCAACGCCCACTCGCCCTCGTTCCAGGCATAAGACTTTTCGGCGCTGACCACTTTGGCCAGATCCATGCCGGCAAGGCCGGGGAAGGCCCTTGCTCGGGCAATGGCAGCGTCTTCGTCGAGCACCTGATCCAGGTGGCCGGCGGAAACCAGGCAGCCGCCCTGGGCGCCCTGTTCGCGCAGGATGCGGGTCAGCTTGCGGGTGTCGATGCCGGCGATGGCCACGACTTTTTCCGCTTTCAGGTAGGCGTCCAGCGTCTGCTCGGAGCGCCAGTTCGATGCCACGAGGGGCAGATCGCGGATCACCAGACCGGCGGCGTGGACCCGCGCGGACTCGCAATCCTCGCGATTGATGCCGGTGTTGCCGATATGGGGGTAGGTCAGGGTGACGATCTGGCGGCAATAGGAAGGATCGGTGAGGATCTCCTGGTAACCCGACATCGCGGTGTTGAACACCACCTCGCCTGCGCTGGCGCCCTCGGCGCCGATGCCCTGGCCGCGAAATACCGTCCCGTCGGCAAGTGCAAGAAGGGCGGGCGGGAACTGTTTCACGATCAGGCTCCTGGAACGGCGAGAGGTTTTACCTCTAGATGTGCAAAGCGGGGCGGGCCTCGGCCCACCCCGCTTTGTCAGACAGGCGAATTATAGCGGCTCAGCGCCATTTCAGGCAAGGCAAACAAAGGATCTATAGCGAACCTCGTAAATTTGTGTTGACTACTAAATATTAATTCTATATAAGATTCATGAGATTGCACTACTAAATTAAACAACTAGATGAGTATTCGCCAAAAACCAGGGCGCGAAGCCATGAAGCCGGGTCTGAAAAGGGCTGGCACTGGTCGAAAAATGGCAGGGGGGTGAATATGGCTGAAATCGTTTCACACATTGGCGGTAGAAACTCAGCGAGCAAACTCGAAGAGTTCACCTCCCTACCCGCCTCGGAACTGCGCCTGACCGTCGATGACATCAGTCACCCGGCCTACATGGTCAATTATAATTTGGCTCATTTAGCGAATGATGTTGTTGAACTCATACCCTGACGGCGAGAGCGACCAACTGCACGGGATCCGGGCTGAATCGCGGCGACCGGTCGAGCGCCCTGAACCAACCGAGATAATTTGCGAGGTATTTCGTGGCT
>CAILCO010000144.1 GCA_903832735.1 uncultured Sterolibacterium sp. | reverse complement strand
CCCGAACACATCAGCCGGATCACCCGCAGATACGGCGGATATTGAAAGCGCGATACCCCGCACAGGTCGGCTCCGCCGTAGCAGCACCAGTTGCACAGAAATCCAACAATGATCGGCTTGAAATCGGATGGGGCGGCCATGGGGTACCTTCTTCCTTGCGTGGTCAGGATCGCGGCAACTCAGCCAGCCAGCGCTGCGTCGATCTGGCTGTCGATTTCGTCGTCGGTGTAATGATTCAGATAGATCGCCTTGGTCGGGCACTTGGCATTGCACAGGCCGTCGCCTTTGCACAGGATGGGATTGACCACCGCCTTCTTGCCGCGCGCCGTTTCGCGAAAGTCGATGGCATCGTAGCTGCAGCAGGAGATGCAGGCGCCGCACGCGACACAGGCATCTTCATTGACGTCGCAAACGGCGCCGGTCGCCGTGATCGAGTCCTTGGACAGCAGATTGATGGCGCGCCCGGCCGCGCCGTAGGCCTGACTGATCGTCTCCGCGAAATGCTTGGGATAGTGCGCCGTGCCGCAGAGATAAACGCCGTCCGCGCCGAAATCGACCGGCTTCAGCTTGACGTGGGCTTCCTGGAAGAAGCCGTCGGCATTCAGGGGCACCTTGAACAGCTTCGACAATGCCAGGCTCGAGGATGAGGGCACGACCGCGGCGGCGAGCGCGACGAGATCGGTATCCAGGGCGAGCTTCTGGCCCAGGATGGGATCGGCCACCGTGACCCGGAGAATGTTCCGGCCGCCCTCGTTAACCGTTTCCACCAGGGGCTTGCCATTGGGCTCGTAGCGGATGAACCTGACGCCCTGTTTCGCCGCCTCCCGGTAGTAGTCTTCCCTGAAACCGTAGGTGCGCATGTCCCGGTAGATGATGGTGATCTCGGTGTCGGGCTGGGTCTCTTTCAGCTTCAGGGCATTCTTGATCGCCTGGCTGCAGCAGACCCGGCTGCAATAATTCCGCTCGGCGGTCCTGCAACCCACGCACTGGATCATCACCATGCTCTGGGCGCCGGTCACCGCCTCTTCCTTGCGCGTTATCCGGCCTTCCAGTTCCAGCAGGGTCAGGACCCTATCGTCTTGCCCGTACAGGTACTCATCCGGCTTGTGTTCTTCGGCGCCGGTGGCGATGATCGCCGCGCCGTGGCGGATTTCCTTCAGCCGGCCTTCCGCGGCGACCTTGGTGGTGAAATTGCCGACGTAGCCCGCCACTTCCTTGATCGTCGCACCGGTCGTGACATGGATCGCGGGATGGCGGTACACCTTGCCGGTGAGGTCCGCCAGATGCGCCTGGACATCGACGCCTTCGAGCGTGTAATGAAGCCTGCGCGCCATGCCGCCCAGATCTTTCGTCTTCTCCAGCAGAAAAACCTCGAAGCCCTGCTCGGCCATGTTCAGCGCGCTGGTCATGCCGGCCAGGCCGCCGCCGATGATCAGCACCGCTTTGTTCACCGGCAGGCTGATTTCCTCCAGAGGTTTCAACAGGGTGGTCCGGGCCACCGACATGCGCACGATGTCCTTGGCCTTGACGGTGGCGTCGTCCTTTTCCTTGGAGTGCACCCAGGAGCAATGCTCGCGGATGTTCGCCATGTCGAAGTAGTACTGGTTGATGCCGCCTTCGCGCACCGTGTCGCGGAACAGCGGTTCCAGGGTCTTGGGCGAGCAGGCCGCAATGACGACGCGGTTCAGCCCCTTCTCGCGGACGACGTCGGAGATCTGCTGGGCATTGTCGGTCGAGCAGGCGAACAGGCTTTCCTGGGCGTGCACCACGTTGGGCAACGTCGAGGCGAATTCGACGACGGAAGGCACATTGACCACCCGGCCGATGTTGGCGCCGCAGTGACAGACGAACACGCCGACCTTGGCTTCCTCTTCCGCGACATCGCGTTCCGCCGGATATTCCCGCTCCCTGGCCAGTCGGCCGCGCTGCTGTGCCAGCAGTTGGCCGCAAAGAGCGGCGGCGCCGCTCGCCGAGACCACCGATTCGGGGATGTCGGCAGGACCCTGGAAGGCGCCGCTGACGAAGATTCCCGGGCGCGATGTCGCGATCGGATTGACCGGATCGGTCTTGCAGAAACCGCGGGAATCGAGCTCGATGCCGAACTTGTTGGCCAGATCGCGGGCATCCTTGGGCGGCGTCATGCCGACCGAGAGCACGACCAGATCGAACTCCTCTTCCTTCACGCCGTCGCTATCGGTCGCGTAGCGGATCGTGACATTCCGGCTCTCCGGAATCTCCCGGCCGATCGCCACGTAGCTTCTGATGAAGCGCACGCCGGGTAGCCTTTCCGCGCGCTGGTAGAAGCGCTCGAAATCCTTGCCGAAGGCGCGGATGTCGTTGTGGAACACCGTGGCATCGATAGCCTCGTCATGGTCCTTGGCCAGGATCACCTGCTTCTGGGTGTAGGCGCAGCAGATCGACGAGCAATAGCTGTTGCCGCCGGGGATGACCTGACGCGAACCGACGCATTGGATCCAGGCGATCCGCGTCGGATGTTTGCCGTCGGAAGGCCGGGTGATCTCGCCTTCGGTGGGCCCGGTCGACGAGATGATGCGTTCGAAGTCGAGGCTGGTGATGACGTTCTTGATCCTGCCGTAGCCGTAATCATTGCGCGGGAGCGGGTCGAAGGTTTCGAAGCCCGGCGCGAGCACCACCGCGCCCACTTCCAGTTCCCGCTTCTCCGGTTTCTGATGCAGATCGATGGCGCCGTGCTTGCAGACGCCGACGCAGATATTGCATTTCTCGTCCTGCAGATACAGGCAGGTCGCCGGGTCGATGTAGGTGATCAGCGGCACCGCCTGGGAAAAGTGAATATGGACGGCCTTGGTCAGCGACAGGTTCTGGTTGTAGGGATCGGGGATCTGCACCGGGCAGTATTCGACGCAGGAGGTGCACCCCGTGCATTTGTCCTCGATGACGTAGCGCGGCTTCTTGTTCAGGGTGACGCGGAAGTTTCCGGCTTCCCCCTCGACGCGGACGACTTCGGTATTGCTCAGGATGTCGATGTTGGGGTGGCGGCTGCATTCGATGAACTTCGGCGACAGGTTGCACATCGAGCAGTCGTTGGTCGGGAAGGTCTTGTCGAGTTGCGCCATCTTGCCGCCGACGGCGGGCGACTTGTCGACCAGATAGACCCTGAAGCCGGCATCGGCGAGATCGAGCGAGGCCTGTATGCCGCTCATCCCGCCACCGACCACCAGAACGTCGCCGAGGGTGTCTTTTTTCGGACTGTTCGCGATCAGTCCGGCAAGGGCCATGTTGTTCAATTTATCTCTACCCTGTTGGTCATTCAGCTCAATTGCGATTTTCTAGATGATTTCCTGGACGATCTCGGTGATGTCCTTGATCTCCATCGCCTGACCCTCTGGCAGGCCGAGGCTGCTGTCGGTGAAGTTGGTGATGCAGTACGGACAGGCCGTCACCATCACCTGGGCGCCGACATCGACGGCCTGCTTCAGCCTGATATCGGAGAACCTTTCCGCCTTCGGCGTTTCCATCCAGATCCGGCCGCCGCCGCCGCCGCAGCAGAGACTGTTTTCGTGATGGTCCTGCATCTCGACGAATTCGCTGCCGGGGATCCGCTTCAGGACGTCGCGCGGCGCGTCGAAGATCTTGTTGTGCCGGCCGAGGTAGCATGGGTCATGGTAGGTGATCTTCTGTCCGTAATCCCGGACCGGCTTCAGGCGGCCGGTGGCAAACAGTTCGGACAAATATTCGGAGATGTGGATGACCTCGAAGTGCACGCTGAATTCCGGATACTCGTTCTTGAAGGTGTGGTAACAGTGCGGCGAGGACACCAGGATCTTCTTCACGCCATGCTCGATGAAGGTCTTGATGTTTTGCCGGGCCAGGTGCTTGAACAGTTCCTCGTTGCCGGTCTTCCGGATGCTTTCGCCGCAGCAGTTTTCCTTGGCGCCGAGGATGCCGAAATCCACCCCGGCCTTGTTGAGAATCTTCACCGTGGCCGCCGCGACCTTTTTCAGGCGCGGGTCGTAGCTGAGATAGCAGCCGGGGAAATAGAGTATTTCCATCCCCTCGACGTAATCCTTGACCCCCAGAGATTCGGCCCAGTCCGCCCGCTTCGCCCGTTCCATGTTGAAGGGATTGCCTTCGGCCCGGAGGTTGTCGCTGACCGTGACGATGGGCGCGACGGAAGCGGGAAAGGCGCCGTATTCCGTGGCGATCCGGCGCAGCGAAACGCCCAGCTCGATCTGATTCACGCCCCGCGGACAGCGTTGAGGACAGGTGCCGCAGGTGGTGCAGCGCCAGATCTCCTCGTTATCTATTTCGCTCAATCCCAGCGCCGCCTGCCGGACGATCTTGCGCATGCTGAAGTTGCGTACCCGGTTCCACGGGCAGACCACGTCGCAGGTGCCGCATTGATAGCAGAGGTCGAAGGTTTTTCCGCCGTTCTCTCGGATGAGATCGGTAATTTCTTTGATCGGGGCGACAGTTTCCACGATGTTCTCCGGTCTCTCGACTCTAATGATTCTTCGCCTGGGGCATCTGCTTCAGGCTGTCGATCACGGCCTCCAGGCCGTACTGATTGATCAGCGCCTCCAGGCTCACCTCGATCTGGCCGCGTTTCTGTTGCGGTATTTCCTCCCGCACCACTTCCCGCTCGACATAGGTCAGGGCATCGGTCATGCAGACCTTGACGCACATCGGCTCGGCCAGCGCCGGGACGCTTTCGCACATGTCGCATTTCAGCGGCAATCCCGAGTCGGGCTCGATGAAGAAATCACGCGACGGGCAGGACGCGCCGCAGAAACTGCACTCGCTGTATTCCTTGCCGTTGATCGTGTAAATGTGCCTGCCGGTGCATTCCGCCGGCGTGTAGTCGCCAGCGCGAATCGGCACGTACTCGTCATTCAGTTCGTCGGAAATCACCCTGATCCGCGACCTCGCAGGATTGATGCTGCTGTAGCGCGGCTGCGCGTGATACGCCGAGCAGGCCATCTCGCAGGCGCGGCAGCCCGTGCACTTGTCGATGTCGACCTTGATTTCCTGGATGGTCTTGGTTTTTGGATTCTGACCGGCCTTCATGGCGCTACTCCCATTGCTTTGCCGGCGGCCTGTCCGCCAGCGACGCCCGTGCCCAGTGCCCCAACTTCGCCATCGGCCCCGACCACCAGGATTCCGCGTTGTTCCAGATCGTCGGCGACATAGCCCAGATCCAGCCTTTCCAGCGTCTGCCGGGTCGGAATGCCCTCGCTGTTCCAGCCCTTGAAAGCGTAATACTTGCTCAGCAGTTCCTGCTCGGCCTCTTCGTCCCTGACCGCCCAGTGGTCCTCGGGCGGCCTCTCGTCTTTCCGTCGCAAGCCGCGGCGCACATTCACGGCCCTGACCAGGGTGCGGATGCGCTGGAAGGCCTTCCAGAGTTTATCCTTGTCCATCGCGACCCCGGTCGCCAGCGCGATGACCTGGGGAATATTGTTCATGTGGTAGGCGACGCCGCCGCCGAATTGGCCCCGGAACGACGAGACGAAGCCGCACAGGCCGGTGGAGTCGTCGATGTAATGCATCGCTTCGTTCCAGTCGACGATGTCGCAGGTGGCCTCGTCGGTAATGTCGTTGCGCTTTTCCCAGTTGAGAAAATAGTTCTTGAATTTCTCGTCGGGTACCGCGTCCCATTTGGCCACGAACTCTTCCCTTTGCTCCCGGGTGGGCAGGGGATCCTGGGGGAAGGAGCCTTCGATCTGGGTGATGCTCATCTTCTCGCCGGTGGCGATCATCAGGAAGTAGGCGGGGTTCACCTTGCCCAGCTTGATCGGCAACTGTTCGAATTTTTTCGTGGTGTTGTGGTCGAATTTTTCCGCGCCATTGCCGATCTGGATCGCCGCCTGGGAAACGCTGTTGGCCAGGATGTCGCCGATCCCTTCCCGGCGAACGATTTTCTCCAGCAGGTAAAAGAACCTGCCGCGGCTGTCGGCGGGCATCTCAGGAAAGTCCTTGTCGGTGAGGATGCCGGCTTCCAGGAGTTCCAGCGCGAAGGCGATCACCTGCGGCGTCGAGTACGAGTCCAGGCCATACTCCTGGGCGAGGCCGAGAATTTCGTAGCTGAAGTCCAGTTCCAGAAATGCCGCCATGTGATAAGTGTCCTTGCCGTAGCACTTATAGGCGAACCTTTCCCGTCCCGGCCACTTGATCACGTTGCGGCATTTCTTCGGGCAGTTGTAGCAACCCGTCTGCCGATCCATGTGATCATATTTCCAGTTGGTCCACCTTTCCTGGAGTTCCGGGCTCCAGTAATTCTTGATCCGCGTCCGCGCATTGCCCCAGGCAAAATGGTTGTGGTGGAAACTGTCGTCCTCATCGACCGCCATCCAGTCGCCGTTGCCGTCGCTGCCGCCAATCTTCTGGTGCAATTCCTGGCTCAACTCAAACAGTTCGGCCGGCTTGGCGACATTGATATCCTTGGTGCCGCGCACGGCGATGGCCTTCAGCCGCTTGTCGCCCATGATCACGCCGACTCCGCGCGCCGCACTGGCATGATTGTGTTCGATAGAGGCCATATAGACCCGGTTCTCGCCGGCCAGGCCGATGGCGGCGACCTGGACCTTCTGATCGTTCAACTCCTTCTTGATCAGGTCGCCGGTTTCCGTGCTGCCTTTCCCTCTGAGATGCGTGGCATCGCGAATTTCCACATGGTCATTGTTGATGTACAGATAGACCAGGTCGGTGGCTTTGCCGCGGATGACGATCTTGTCGTAACCGGCGTACTTCAGTTCCGGTCCGAAAAATCCGCCGAACAGGGAATGTGACATCAGGTTGGTCTGGGGCGAGATCGTGTTCACCGCGGTGCGGTTGGCGGCGGGCGCGGGGGTGCCATGGAGCAGGCCGGTACTGAAGATCAGCAGATTGTCCGGCGAGAAGGCGTCGACGTCGGGCGGAACCCGCTCGAAGATCAGTTTGGCGGCGGAGCCCTGGCCCCCCAGATAGAGTTCGGCCAGGTCCGGTTCTGTCGCGACCTTGTCTATGCTGCCCCGGGTCAGATCGATTTCCAGATCAAACCCTGTCTCTGCGTACCTCATTTTCAGACCTCTTCGCGGTTAGGCACAAAAGATTCTACAAATGAAATACTAAGGGGGGCCGGCGCAAGACAATTGATCTTGATCAAGCCAAGGTTGAATTGTTTGCAATCCAACGATTTGGAACCAATCAAACAAGCCGTCGTGCCAGGCCGGGTCAGACCATCCCGGTCATCGCCTGGACGCAGACCATTTCGCCGGCGGCGACATTGCCGCGCTGATGCTCCAGAACGATGAAGCAGTTGGCCTCGGACATCGAGCGCAGGATCCCCGAGCCCTGCGCCCCGGTCGGTTGCACGAGCCAACCGCCCTGCTCCTGGAAGAGCAGGCCGCGAAGGAATTCAGTGCGGCCGGGCGACTTCTTCAGGGCGACTTTGGACGCGACCTGAAACGTAGTCAGGGGAGCGGGATCGGCCCCCATCATCTTCAGCAGGGCGGGGCGGACGAACTGATAGAAGGTCACCATCACCGCCACCGGATTGCCCGGCAGGCCGAACAACCAGGCATCGCCGATCTTGCCGAAAGCCATCGGCCGGCCCGGCTTCATGGCGATCTTCCAGAACGCCACCTCGCCCAGTCGGGCCATCAGTTCGCGGATGAAATCGGCTTCGCCGGCCGAGACGCCGCCGCTGGTGACGATCGCGTCGCAACTCTTGGCGGCTTCCGCGAGCGCCGCTTCGAGCGCCGCCGGGTCGTCTTGCACCACGCCCATGTCGAGCACTTCGCAACCCAGACGCTGGAGCATGCTCCAGAGCGTGTAGCGGTTGCTGTCATAGACCTGGCCGTCGGCTAGGGGGCTGCCGATGGCGCATAGTTCGTCGCCGGTGGAAATCACCGCGACGCGCAGGCGCCGGTGCAGCGTCACCTCGACCTGACCGAGCGAGGCGAGCAGGCCGATCTCGGCGGGGCGGAGCAGCTTGCCGGCTTTCAGCGCCGCTTCGCCGGCTTTCAGGTCTTCGCCGGCGCGGCGGTAGTTCTGGCCCGCCCGCTGTCCGGCCGGGATCACCACCATACCGTCTTCGCATTTCGTCACCTCCTGGACGACGATGGTGTCGAGTCCCTCCGGCACGATGGCGCCGGTCATGATGCGCAGTGCGCTGCCCGGCGGCAGCGGGCCATGGTAGGGTCGTCCGGCGAGGGCCGTGGCGATGATAGGCAGCCGGGTCTCGCCGGCGCTGGCGAGTTCGGCATGGCGCACGGCGTAGCCGTCCATCGCCGAGTTGTCGTGGGCCGGCACGTTCATCGTGGCGATGACATCCTCGGCGAGCACCCGGTCCAGCCCCTGGCGGACGAAGGCGCGCTCGCGGCCGGACACGGTCTCGACGAGAGAAAGGATCAATTCCCGGGCGCGATCGACCGGCAGGGAATCGGGATCGTAGTCATCGAGGCAGGAGAATGCCTGGAGCAGCGAGTTCATGTCGTTTCCAGTCTTTGGAGTTCTTCCAGGGTGTTGATATTAACGAAGGCGGCCGGATCGTCGAAGGGCACTGCGATCACTTTCAGGGCGGCGTACCAGGCGTCGATCTTGCGCCCGCCGGCGGCAAGATATTGGCCCAGGTTGTCCCGCACCTCCCTGCGGCAGAGCATGAACACCGCCTCGGGGCGGCGGCCGATTTCCACCACCGCCAGTTGCGCATCGGCCTCGATCAGCGCTTGATGGAGCCTGTCGACCAGATCGAGCGGCAGGAACGGCGAGTCACAGGGCACGGTGGCCAGGAGCGGCGTGGTGCACGCGGTCAGGCCTGCGTGCACGCCGGCGAGCGGTCCGGGATTGCCGGTGATGACGTCGCTGACCACCGTATATCCGAGCGCCTGATAAGCCTCGCGGTTCTGCGTGGCGTTGATCAGCAGCGTCTCAACCTGCGGCGCCAGGCGTTCTATGGCATGGGCTACCAGCGCTTTGCCGCGAAAGTTCTGCCAGCCCTTGTCGCCGCCGCCCATGCGCCGCGCCAGGCCGCCGGCGAGAACCAGACCGGTGACGCCAGCGCTGCGCGAGCCGACCTGCTCAGTCATGGGGATGCTCTGCGACGAAGCGCTGATGGCCGGTAAACAGCAGGAAGTGCTTGCCCTGGGCGCGGCCTATCATGGTCAGGCCGACCTGCTGCGCGATCGAGTGGCCCATCTCGGTAAGCCCCGAACGCGAAACCAAAATGGGGATGCCCATCTGCGCCGTCTTGATGACCATCTCGGAGGTCAGGCGGCCGGTGGTGTAGAAAATCTTGTCGCCGCCGTCCATGCCGGCCAGCCACATCTGCCCGGCGATGGCGTCCACCGCGTTGTGCCGGCCGACGTCCTCGATGAACATCAGGATCTCGCCGGCGGCCGAAGCCAGCGCGCAGCCGTGCACCGCGCCGGCCTGCTTGTAGATGGACTCGTGACGGCGCACGTTGTCGAGCAGGATGGCGAGCGTCGCCGGGTCGATCCGGCCTTGTTCGGGCAGCCTGATGCTGTCGACGTCTTCCATCAGGTCGCCGAACATCGTGCCCTGGCCGCAGCCGGTGGTGACGGTGCGCCGGCTCATCTGTTGCTCGATGTCCTTGTTGCCGTCATGGGTGGTCACTGCGGCCGAGTCGGTCTCCCAATCGACCTGGACTGCGGCGATCTCCTCGATATCGCGGACCAGCCGCTGGTTGCGCAGATAGCCGAGCACCAGCGCTTCGGGCGCCGCGCCCAGAGTCATCAGGGTGACGATCTCGCGCTTGTCGAGATAGACGGTCAGCGGGTGCTCGCCGGCGATCGGCGTCGGCACGGTTTCGCCGCGCTCGTTGATGGCGGAGACGGTGACCGTGGAGGGGCGGGCGGAGCGGGTGAGTTGAGGTTGCGGCATGGCTGGTCGGAGCGAAGACGGGACTGGCATGATACGCGAGGCCGGCGTATCAATTGCGGCGCCGTATTCAGCCGCCGATGTAGGACATCTCGATCTTCTCTTGCGCCGTCGTCGCCGCCGTGCGAATTTCCGAATAGCGGTCGTCCCGGGCGCTCCAGATGGCGCCGATCGCGGCCGTGATTTGCTCGTCCGATTTGCCTGTCCGCAGTAGCGCGCGCAGGTCGTGACCGCCCTGGGCGAACAGGCAGGTGTAGAGCTTGCCGTCGGTGGACAGGCGGACGCGGGTGCAACTGGAACAGAAGGCCTGCGTCACCGAGGAGATGACCCCGATCTCGCCGCCGCCGTCCTGGTAGCGCCAGCGCTCGGCGACTTCGCCCGGGTAGTTGGCGCCTATCGCCTCTAGCGGCATTTCGGCGTTGATCAGTTGCACCACTTCCGCGGAGGGCATGACCTCGTCGAGCTTCCAGCCATTGCTCGCGCCGACATCCATGAATTCGATGAAGCGCAGGATCTGCCCCCGGCCCTTGAAGTAGCGCGCCATCGGCAGGATGGCGTGATCGTTGCTGCCACGCTTGACCACCATATTGACCTTGATCGGCGCGAGGCCGGCGGCTTCGGCGGCGGCGATGCCGTCGAGCACCTGCGCCACCGGAAAGTCGACGTCGTTCATCTTGCGGAAGGTCGCATCGTCGAGCGCATCGAGGCTCACCGTCACTCGTTGCAGGCCGGCCTCGCGCAAGGCGTGCGCTTTTTTGCGCAGCAGCGAGCCGTTGGTGGTGAGCGTCAATTCGAGGCCGGGGATGCTCGCCAGCATCTCCACCAGTCGCTCGATGTTCCTTCTCAGCAATGGCTCGCCGCCGGTCAGGCGGATCTTCCTCACGCCGCGCTGAACGAACAGCCGGGCGATACGCAATATCTCCTCGAAGGAAAGCAATTCACCATGAGCCAGATAGGGATAATCGCGGCCGAACACCGTCTTCGGCATGCAATAGACGCAGCGGAAATTGCAATGGTCGGTCACCGAGATGCGCAGGTCCGAAAGCCGCCTGCCGCGCGTGTCGGCAAGCAGCCCGCCAACCTCGCCGGCGGCAAGGGACGGGATCAGGCTGCGCACATCGACTAGCGGGATTACCAGATTGTTCATGCTTGGGTTAAGCTGATGGAAACAAAACGAGGGGACGCAGTGTCATCACAAAACGCGGTTACGCTTGCAGTGATTATGGAGCGTAAGCGGATCGTCAGCAAGTGGGCGGATCACCGCTGGGAGGCTATCGCGGTCGTGCCCGAAGCGGAGGATGGCGCTGCCGCACCGTGCCGGATGGCGGGGGAAGCAGGGGACGACAGGGAGCGCTGGCTGTTTCCCGGCCTGGTGTTGCAACTCCACGGCGACGAGGCGGAAAACTATCAGCTGAATATCGTCGCGCCGCAGCCCTGCGTGTTCGTGATGTGGCGTCTCGAGAATGAATTGGCGCGACCGGTGACGGTCACGGTCAGTTATGGCGAGGCGGCGCGGATGATGGATGCCGATGAGCAGGTCGACGCCGTGCCGCTGCCGGCAGACCTGTTCGGCTGGATCGAGGATTACGCCAGACGCCACTATCGGCCGCCGGAGAAGAAACTGAAGGGCCGGCGCTACGCCAGCAGCAAGACGTCCGAATAGCGCACATGGCTCCGATGAAGCACCACGGATGATGAACAAGCGGCTCTTCGCAAGCCCTCTCAAGCGGGCAAATCGGCCCGCCCCACCCGTCCTCCCCTCGCGGGGAGGCTGCTATTCTGCTCGCCACGCTCGGAAATGACACAGCGCGCTGGGCAAGGTATTTCACGCTAACCATGGAAGAAAATTTTCTCCGGCGCTGGTCGCGTCTGAAGCGTGCCCTGCCGGAAGCGAAGGCGCCGGCAGCGACAATTCCGGATGTGCCGGCAGCCGCGGCGCAGGCTGCGCCGCGGCTGCCGTTGCCGGCTGTCGACAGTCTGGAATTGTCCTCGGATTTTTTGCCCTTCATGAACGGCGAAGTGGCCGAGGAACTGCGCCGCGCAGCGCTGCAGAAACTGTTCGCCGCCGAACATTTCAATGTCATGGACGGACTCGACGTCTATGTCGATGACTACAACAAGTTCGAGCCGATAGGAGCAGAAATGTTGCAGCAACTGATGCAGGCCCGCAGCCTGCTGGAGGGCGATCTTCCTGAAGCGGCCGCTGCGGACGCGGCCGAGACCAGTCCCGGCAAGGGCGATCTGGCGCAGCCTGCGATCGCTGCCGCTGCGGATGCAGCGCATGAGTGATCCGCGCTACGCACTGTGCAATTGCAACGGCAGTTCCGCCCTCGATATCGATGGTCTGCAGCCCTTGCTGCCCGGCGGCCCGGTGCTCGCCGGCCAGGCCTTGTGTCGGCGCGAACTGTCCCGGGTCGAGGCCCTGCTGACCGGTGACCAAGCCCTGGTGATCGGCTGCACCCAGGAGGCGCCGCTGTTCGCCGAAGTGGCGGCGCAGGCGGGCTTCAGCGGCGACCTCAGTTTCGTCAATCTGCGCGAATTCGCCGGCTGGTCGGCCGAGGGCCGGCAGGCCCGGCCGAAGATGGCGGCGTTGCTGGCGCAGGCACGAGTGCCTCGGCCCTCGCCGGTTCCGTCGGTCGAACTGCACTCGGCCGGCGCGACCTTGATCATCGGGCCGCTTGAGGCGGCCATCGACTGGGCCGAACGCCTGAAGGACAGGCTGGACGTCTCTGTGCTGCTGACCCGCGCGACGGCCTCCGAGCTGCCGCCGCAGAACGATTACCCGGTGTTCTCCGGCGCCGATATCGCCTTGTCGGGACATCTGGGCGCCTATGAGGCAAGCTGGCGATCGGGCAATCCCATCGATCTCGAAAGCTGTACCCGCTGCAACGCCTGCATTCGGGTCTGTCCCGAGGGCGCGATCAATTACGCCTACCAGATCGACCTGGAAAAATGCCGCGGCCACAGGGCCTGCGTCGCCGCCTGCGGGGATAACCGCGCGATCGATTTCAGCCGGGGCGATGCCCGGCGCAGCGAGCGCTTTGACCTGGTGCTCGACCTCTCCGCCAGCCCGCTGATCCGCAGCCCGCATTTGCCGCAGGGTTATGTCGCCCCCGGCCGCGATCCCCTGGCGCAATTCGAGGCGGCTCATCAACTGCTCGGCCTGGTCGGCGAATTCGAGCAGCCGCAGTATGTCGACTATCGGGCAAAACTCTGCGCCCACGGCCGCAACGAAATCCAGGGTTGTAGCCGCTGCCTCGATGTCTGCTCGACCGGCGCGATTTTCCCCGCCGGCGACTATATCCGCGTCGATACCGCCCTCTGTCAGGGCTGCGGCGGTTGCGCCAGCACCTGTCCGAGCGGCGCGCTGCGCTACGCCTATCCGCGCCTGCCCGATCTCGGCGCGCGGCTGAAACTCCTTCTCGCGACCTACCGCGAGGCGGGCGGGCGGGAGGCCTGCCTGCTGTTTCACGACGGCCGGCGCGGACGCGAAATGCTCTTGCGACTGTCCCGCCAGGACCGGGCCCGCGGGCTGCCGGCGCGGGTCATTCCGTTCGAGGTGCACGACATTGCCGCGATCGGACTGGATCTCCTGCTCGCCGCCCTGGCATACGGCGCGGCGCAGTGTCTGGTGATGACCGACAGCGAGGAGCCCGAGACTTATCGCGCGACGCTGGCCGGACAGATCGCAATCGGCAACACCCTGCTCGCTGCGCTGGGTCTCGACGGCCGGGCGCTGGAAAGTTTTTCGGCCGACGATGCATCTGCGCTCGATGCGCGGCTCTGGTCGCTGCCGTCCGGGCTGAAGACGCTGCCGCCGGCAAGCTTCAATGTTCTCGACGAGAAGCGCGCCAGCCTGGAATTCGCCATCGCTCATCTGCGCGCCCACGCGCCGGCACAGCCGGCAGTGGTGACGTTGCCTCCCGGCTCGCCCTGGGGCGATCTGGCCATCGCCCAGGAGAAATGCACGCTGTGCCTGGCCTGTGTCGGCGCCTGCCCGACCAGTGCGCTGATGGACACGCCGGACGCGCCGCGGCTGCGCTTCCTCGAACGCAACTGCCTGCAGTGCGGCCTGTGCGTCAACACCTGTCCCGAACAGGCGCTCTCGCTCTCCCCGCGCCTGCTGTTTGCCGACGAGGCGCGTCGGCCGCGCGTGCTCTATGAGGTGCCGGCCTTTTGCTGCCTGCGCTGCGGCAAGCCTTTCGGCAGCAAGCCGATGGTGGAAGCGATGCTCAGTCGTCTCTCCGCGCACAGCATGTTCGCCAGCGGGCCGGGTCTGTCCCGCTTGCAGATGTGCGCCGACTGCCGCGTCCTCGACATGATGGAAGAGGAAAGCCGATGAAGCCGATAGAAGACGATCTCGATGTCACGCGTGGCGATTGCTATGCGGTGCTGGCGCGGCTGTTCATGGCGCCGCCCGACGAAGCCTGTCTCGCGGCGCTGTCGGCGGCGGACGCGACCGCGGGGTCGGTCCAGGGTGCTTTGCCCGATGCCTGGGCGCTGCTCGGCGCTCGCGCGGCGCAGGCTACCCCGGAGTCCGCCCAACGCGAATACGAGGCCTTGTTCGTCGCCGTCGGCCGCCCCCGCGTGGTGCTCTACGCCTCGTGGTATCTGACCGGCTTCATGATGGAAAAGCCGCTTGCGGTGCTGCGCGACGATCTCGCCGCGCTCGGTCTGGCGCGCCGCGATGGGGTGCGCGAACCCGAGGATCACTTCGCCGCGCTGCTCGAGGTGATGCGCCATCTGGTCGGCGACGACAGCCATTCCGAGGAGCAGCGCCTTGCATTGCAGCAGAGGTTTTTCCTTGCGCATATAGACCCTTGGTGTGCGAAATTGTGCGATGCGGTGGAGGCGCTCGATGACGCTGTCCTATATCGAGCCGCGGCGAATTTCGCCCGGGCTTTTTTGGCCGTTGAAAAAACTTTCCTGGGGGGTGAGAATAGGCGATATAAGCAATAAAAAACATGGCTCATTTAGCGAATAACGTGGCTGGCTCATCTAGCGAGCCTGTGGAAGTGGATACTGGCTACATAGCGCACGGGCGCTGGAGCCAGGAGATGCAAAATGAGGACGAGAGAATTGGCAAGGCTCATCGGGACATTGG
>CAILCO010000143.1 GCA_903832735.1 uncultured Sterolibacterium sp. | reverse complement strand
GAGCAGATTCACGCCGTTGAAACTGGTGCTGGAAGCGATGCTGTTGATCGACGCCAGCAGCTGTGAAGCCTGGTTCTGGATCGTGGCGCGGTCCGAGGCGCTGTTCGAGGCGTTGGCCGCCTGCACCGCCAGGGTGCGGATACTCTGCAGGTTGTCGGCGATGGTCGACAATGCGCCGCCCGCCGTCTGCGCCAGGGAGGCGCCGTCGTTGGCGTTGAGCACGGCCTGGTTGGCGCCGTTGATCTGCGAGGTCATGCGGCTGGAAATGGCGTAGCCGGCGGCATCATCCTTGGCGCTGTTGATGCGCAAGCCCGAGGACAGGCGCTGGATCGCGGTCTGGAGACTGGAACTGTTGTTGGCCAAATTGACCTGGGCATTCAGTGACGCAATGTTGGTATTGACTGAAAGCATTTGAATTCTCCTCGGAGTTTCCCGGCTTGCGCGAGGTATTCGCGTGCCGATGTGTCCATTAACGACGGGGGGAATGAGAACTTTAGTTTTTTTCGCGAAAGGGCGTTCGGGGCCTGAGCGGCAGGTAAACGGATCAACGGCAGCCGGCTGCCGGACACCGGACAGCGCGGCAAGTTCAGTAGCCCTGAAGCAGGAAGTCCCGCGCCGCGATGATCTCGAGTCGGTTCGCCGCAAGAGAGGTCGCGGGAGATTTCAGGAGGCGCAGCGGTACAGCAGCAAGTTTCGGCGTTTCCTGACAGGATGTACAGGGAGGGCTAGGCTCGGGGTTCTGTCTCTCAATCCCGCCAATCCTGATCCTGTCTGCTTTGCGGAGAAGGGTTCATGGCCCATGTGCAGTTTCGGCCAGACCGAAATAGGGCACTCGCAAAGACTGTCTAAAATCCGGCTTCGCGCTGGTGACGTATGGCAAGGATGGTTAACTGACGGCCGTCAAACCTGTAGAGAACAACGTAACCGCTATCGCCGAATGCTATCGGCCAAGTGCGATATTCCGGGTCGGTTTCGGAGAAGGCGCTTCCAGCGCCGGGCTGTGCTTCCAGAATGCGAACCTGGCTCCGTATCGCCCCGATCGCGCGGCGTGCGGCGTCGGGATTCTTCAAGGCCAGAAACCGGTACAGGCGCTGTACGTCGTTGAGCGCCTGGCCGGACCAAATCAGCCGTGACATGCCGGTGGAGCGACCTCTTTACCCGACTCCAACTGTGCGAGCCAGGCGTCGGCCTCCTCGCCAGTGACATGCTGGCCGGTAGACTGATAGTGTTCCCAGGCGTCCTTCCCGGCCTGAAGAAATGCCTGGCGCTTCTCCTCACGCTCAAGATACTGTTCGATGGCCTCGCGCATTAGCCAATGCGCCGGTCGTTGGCGCTGACCGGCCAAAGATTGAATCCTGGCCTTGATGGATTCGTCCAGTCGCACGCTGACGGGTACAGCCATGATTCACCTCCATGGTGTATTGCAAGTGACTACACTGTAATACTTCGACGGTGAGAATGCAAACAGGACCGGGACAGCTAACCCAGGCCGCTACCCGTCAAACTGTCAACGGTTCTTTCGTCGGTCGAAATAGGCAGATAGTTCGCCCAACGAAACCTTGTAGTCCTCTTCAGTGTGGATCGGACGGATTTCCATCTCATTGCGCCATATCAACGGTTTCGGCATCAATGGTGTCGTACTCGCCATGTGTGCCAATGAACTTCACATAAACAGCCTAGTAGCGGTAAGCCACGGATACCACCAGACGGTAGTCATTGCCCTTGATGTTGAAGACCACGCGGCGATTCTTTAGGATGCTGGCACTACGGTATTGATCCTTGATCTCGGCAGGCTGGGGAGTGAGTCTTGAGCCAGTCCTTCAGGGCGTCATTCACCCGTGTTTGCCAGCCCTTACCGCTTGCCTTGAGTGCGGCCAGAACTTCTGCATCAAAGCGGATGGTGGTGGAGACCTTGGGCACGGCCTTGAGGCTTCCAACTGGACGGCCACGGCGGACAAGCTTCGTCCCATCGTGCAGGTCGGCTTCCTTGACCCATTGCTCGGTGATTTCTGGGGCGTCGTCTGGATCAGTCCAGGGCTGCGCCGATGGCTCTAATTTCGCGTTCATTTGCTTTCCTCATGCTGATGATGCGGCGGGCCTCGCCGCGTGGTGTCCAGACCATGACAACGATTCGTCCGTCAATCTTCACGACTGTCTGTAGACGGGCCTCACCATATGGCTTCCGGCTATCTTCTCGCGTCAAATGTTTTCCAGCAAATACCTCGCCCGCGCGGGAAAAATCAAGGCCACGCGCTGCCAATGCCTTATCCAGCTTGACAGTGTCGAACTCAATCAACATCTATTTGTTGTAGCAACAAATAAACAAGGAGTCTAGCCGATGAACACTCTATTCAAGCCCAGCCGATACGAAAGCGGCTCGCAGGCTGGGTTTCATGGCTGGCGAAATGGACGTGTCGGATGATTTCGACAGCATGGGTCGGGACGAGATCGCCAGGTTATTCAACGGCAAGCCGCCTTGAACGGGTTTGAACCTGCTGCTCACGGCCGATTCCGCTGTGGCTGCTTACGGCGAAGCCGTACGCCAGGTTTGAAGCTGGAAAGCCGAAAATCACGGTCTGACCGTTCGCAATTGACATCAATTGATGCTATCTTTGATGTGTCCAGTTTCAGGAGTTCCCAATGCGCACCACCGTAACCCTAGACGAAACTCTGCTCGGCAGGGCCCAGTTGCTTTCCGGCGTTCAGGAGCGCAGTGCCTTGCTGAGGGAAGCTTTGGGAGCGCTGATCCAGCGCGAGAGTGCCCGTCGTCTGGCCAGTCTGGGCGGCAGCGAGCCTCAGTTGACGGCAGTCCCGCGCCGCCGCGAAGGCAAGCGGTGATATTGGTCGATACCTCGATTTGGATCGATCACCTGCGCAGCGGAAATCCATCGCTGTCCGGCTTGCTGCAAAATGGCCTCGTCTGTACCCATGACTTTGTGATCGGCGAGTTGGCCTGCGGCAACCTGCAGAATCGGGCGGAAGTGCTCGGCCTGATGCAATCCCTGCCGCGACTGGGCGTCGTCACTGAAGATGAATCGCTGTTCTTCATCGAAAAGCAGCAACTCATGGGGCGTGGCATAGGCTATATCGACGTCCACCTGCTTGCGGCCGCCGTCATGCAGGGCGCCAGCCTTTGGACCCGGGACAAACGTCTCAAGGCCCTTGCCGAAGAAAAATCCTGGGCGCATCCGGCCGAAGCTCGCTGAGTGCTGGTTCGCCGCATCACTCGTCGGCCAGGCACAGGGCCAGCGCCTCGCGCCAGTCGGGCAGGGCCAGTCCCAGTTCGGCGGCGAGCTTGTGGTTATTCAGCACCGAGTTGGCCGGGCGCGGCGCCGGCAGCGGGTAATCCTTGGTCGGGATAGGCTGGAGCTTGCCGCTCCAGCCCTGCGCGGCGAGGATGGCACCGGCAAAGCCGTGCCAGGAGGTTTGCCCGGCAGAGCTCAGGTGATACAGGCCCGAGTGTTGGTCATTGCGCGGGTCGCCGCGCACGGCGAGCGCTGTTGCCTCGGCGATCATCCGGCTCCAGGTCGGCGCGCCGATCTGGTCGTCGACGACGGTGAGTTCCGCTTTCAAAGCCGCCAGGCGCTGGATCGTGCGCAGGAAATTCTTGCCGTGGCGGCCATAGACCCAACTGGTGCGGAAGATCAGATGGCGGCAGCCAGTCGCCTGGATCGCCTGTTCGCCGGCGAGCTTGCTGCGGCCGTAGGCGTTCTGCGGATTCGGCCGGTCGTCCTCGGTGTACGGACCGGACTTGGCGCCGTCGAAGACGTAGTCGGTGGAGTAATGGACCAGCAGCGCGCCCAGTTGCTTCGCCTCTTCGGCCATCACGCCGGGCGCCACCGCGTTGATCGCCATGGCCCGTTCGGGCTCGGCTTCGGCCTGGTCGACGGCGGTGTACGCCGCGGCATTGACGATGATCTCGGGCCGCAGTGTGCGGAGCTGCGAGCGGATATCGTCAGCCCGGTCGAGATCGAGCGCCTGGCGGTCGACCGCGATGATTTCGCCGAGCGGCGCCAGGGTGCGCTGCAACTCGTGGCCGACCTGGCCGTTGCGGCCGACGAGGAGAATTCTTTTCACGGATAGACGTCGGCGTCGCGCAAGCTCTTGCCGGCGCGGTCCTTGGCGGCCAATTGTGGAAAATTCGGTGGCTCACCCGAGAGCGGCCAAGCGATGGCCAGATCGGGGTCGTTCCAGGCCAGGGTCCGCTCATCATCGGGATGCCAGTAATCGGTGGTCTTGTAGAGAAACTCGGCCGATTCCGAGAGCGTCAGGAAGCCGTGGGCGAAGCCCTCGGGGATCCACATCATGCGTTTGTTCTCGGCCGAGAGCGTCGCCGCTACCCATTGCCGGTAGGTCGGTGAAGAGCGGCGCAGGTCCACCGCGACGTCGAAGACCTCGCCGCTGATGACTCTCACCAGCTTGCCCTGCGGATGCGCCAGTTGGTAGTGCAGGCCGCGCAGTACGCCCTTGGCCGAGCGCGAATGATTGTCCTGGACGAACTCGGCCGCGAGGCCCAGTTCGGTCAGGGTGCGCCGGTTGTAGCTTTCGAAGAAGAAGCCGCGGCTGTCGCCGAAGACTTTCGGTTCTATGATCCAGACATCGGGGATGGCGGTGGCGATCTTCTGCATCAGGAATGCACCCGGTCCTTCAGCAAGCCGAGCAGATATTGGCCGTAGCCGTTCTTCTCCAGGGGCCGGGCGAGCCGCCCGAGTTGTTCGGCATCGATCCAGTTCATGCGCCAGGCGATTTCCTCCGGGCAGGCCACCTTGAGGCCCTGGCGCTTCTCGATGATGCCGATGAACTGCGAGGCCTCGAGCAGCGACTCGTGCGTGCCGGTGTCGAGCCAGGCCATGCCGCGGCCCATGATCTCCACCTTCAGCTGGTTCAGTTCCAGGTAGCGGCGGTTGACGTCGGTGATCTCCAGTTCGCCGCGCGGCGAGGGCTTAAGATTCGCGGCGATGTCCAGCACCTGGTTGTCGTAGAAGTAAAGACCCGTGACGGCATAGCGCGATTTCGGCTGCTGCGGCTTTTCCTCGATGCTGACGGCCAGGCTATCGCTGTCGAACTCGACCACGCCGTAGCGTTCGGGATCGGTCACCGCGTAGGCGAACACCGTCGCGCCGTCAGTCGATGCGGCGACGCGCTTCAACTGGCTGGCGAAGTCGTGGCCGTAGAAGACGTTGTCGCCCAGGACCAGCGCCGAAGGGCCGTTGGCGACGAATTCGCGGCCGATGATGAAGGCCTGCGCCAGTCCGTCGGGCGAGGGCTGGACGGCGTACTGCAGATTCATCCCCCACTGGCTGCCATCGCCGAGCAACTGGACGAAGCGCGGCGTGTCCTGGGGCGTGGAGATCAGAAGGATGTCGCGGATGCCGGCGAGCATCAGGGTGGACAGCGGATAGTAGATCATCGGCTTGTCGTAGATCGGCAGCAATTGCTTGGACACCGCCAGGGTCACCGGGTGCAGCCGGCTGCCGGCGCCGCCGGCGAGGATGATGCCTTTGCGCGTGGTCATGGCCTGATCCCTAGGGTCTTTGCGAGTGGTCTGTTTCGGTCGGGCTGAAATTGCACATGGTGCCATGAACCCCGCTGCGTCATCGCGAGCGCAGCGTGGCGATCCAGTTTTTGGGCTTGGCCACCATGGATCGCCACGGCTTTCGGCCTCGCGATGACGAATGTACAGGGAGGGTTCATTCCGTAGTCCTGTTCGAATAATTCTTTTCCATCCAGTGGCGGTATTCGCCGCTGACCACATGGGCGATCCACTCGGGATTAGCCAGATACCAGGCGACGGTTTTGGCCAGGCCGGTCTCGAAGCTCTCAAGGGGCGACCAGCCTAATTCGCGGCCGATCTTGCCGGCATCGATGGCATAGCGCCGGTCGTGGCCGGGACGGTCGGCGACGGTGATCTTCAGTTCCGCGTAAGCCCGGCCGCCGGACCGCGGACGCAGTTGGTCGAGCAGGGCGCAGAGGGTGTCGACCACTTCCAGGTTGGTCTTCTCGTTGTGTCCGCCGATGTTGTAGGTCTCGCCGGGGAGGCCACGTTCGAAGACCAGTTTCAGGGCCCGCACATGGTCGTCGACATAGAGCCAGTCGCGCACGTTGTCGCCCTTGCCGTAGATCGGCAGGGGCTTGCCGGCCAGCGCATTGGTGATCATCAGCGGAATCAGCTTCTCGGGAAACTGGTAGGGCCCGTAGTTGTTGGAACAGTTGGTGACCACGGTGGGCAGGCCGTAGGTGTGCATCCAGGCGCGCACCAGATGGTCGGACGAGGCCTTCGAGGCCGAGTAGGGCGAATTCGGACTGTAGGGCGTGGTCTCGGTAAACAGGCCGGTCTCGCCCAGGCTGCCATAGACCTCGTCGGTCGAGACATGATGGAAACGGAAGCCGGTCTTCTCTGCCGTGCCCAGGCCCAGCCAGTAGGCGCGCGTCGCTTCGAGCAGGGTATAGGTGCCGACGATATTGGTCTGGATGAATTCGGCCGGGCCGTGTATCGAGCGGTCGACATGCGATTCCGCGGCGAGGTGGATCACGCCGGCCGGCCGGTGCGTCGCGAATAGTTGGTCCAGCGCCTCGCGCTCGCAGATATCGCTGCGGGAAAAGATGTGGCGGGGGTTTTGCTCCAGCGCGGCGAGCGATTCGAGATTGCCGGCGTAGCTCAACTTGTCGATATTGACCACGGTCCAGTCGCTCTCTGCGATCAAGAGGCGAACCAGGGCCGAGCCGATGAAGCCGGCGCCGCCGGTGACGAAGATCGTGCTCATGCCGCCCTCACGCCGCCACGACGCGGTTCTTGCCGGCGCGTTTGGCCAGGTACATCGCCGCATCGGCGCGCTTGACCGCGTCCGGCGCGGATTCGCCGCTGCCCAGTTCGGCGGCGCCGGCGCTGAACGTGATCAGCATCTTCTGATTGTCATGCATGAAATATTTCCGCGTGAGTTCCCGCTGCAGGCGGGTGAGGGTCTGGATCGCCGCGTCCAGCGAGGTTTCCGGCAGCAGGATCAGGAACTCCTCGCCACCGTAGCGTGCCAGCGTGTCCTGCGGCCTCAGGGTTTCGCGGATGACCCCGGCCAGATGGCTCAGGGTTTCGTCGCCGACCTGATGGCCGAAGGTGTCGTTCAGGCGCTTGAAGTTATCGATGTCGAGCAGCGCCACGCAGAGCTTGCCGTCGCGCCGGATGTTGCGCGCCACTTCGCGCTCCAGCGCTTCGTCCATGCCCCTGCGGTTCAAGGCGCCGGTGAGCGGGTCGATGCGGACCATTTCGCTGGTCTCCGCGAGCTCCTGCTGCAGCCGGTCGACTTCCTTCTCCGTCGCGTCGACTCGGGCCTTCATCTCGCTCAATTCGTCGCGCGAACGCTGGGCGCTCAACTGGATGGTGCGCGTTTCGCGCATCACTTCGCCGATGACGTCGGACAGTTGGGAGATGTCGCTGGCCTGGCCGATCCGTTCGACGCAACGTTCTATGGTGTCGTGGTAGCTGCTGGTCGATTCGGAAAAATCGCCCAGCCTATCGACGAAGGTGGCGAGCATCGCCTTCAATCTGTCCTGGGCATCGGTGAGATGCTTCTTCAGGGCGCCCTGTTTGAAGATCACTTCCTTCAGCCGGCGTTCGACGTCGTCTATCCGGCGCAGGTCCAGCGGCTGCCGGGAGAGTTCGAGCAGGACGGCGATTTGCCCGTGCAGGTTCTTGTCGTCGATCACCAGTTCGCTGATGTTGTCGATGAGCAGATGCAACAGGTTGAGCAGGCCGGTCCTCAGTTCGGTCTGGTCCTCGGCGACGAAGTTCAGCCGGTAGCCGAATTTCTTCATCACCGCGGCCAGTCGGGCGATCTCATCCGGGCTCTTCGCGTTGCGCACTTCGGCGGCCAGCTTGGTCGCTTCCGCGACGATGCTGGGGCTGTCGGCGAGCAACTGGGCGATGCTGTTTTCCAGGAGTTGCGCGAGGAGTTCGCGCAGCTCGCCACCGTCCGACGCGGTCGCTGCGCTTGCGCCCGGGGCCGGCTTCTGGCCGCCGGCTGTGGCTGGCGTTGCGGGTTCCGCCGACGCTGTCGACTCATCGCCATCGACCAGGGACTGCTCCGACTCGGCCGTCTTACCTTGCGCCCAGGAGCGGATCAGCGATTGCAGGCGGGTAAACAGCAGATCGGGAGCGGCCGAAGACTTCAGCATGCGCTCCAGGGCTTCGCGCTTTTTCACCGGCGTGAGGTCTGCGTGGCTGCGCTCCAGTTGCAGCACCAGTTCCCGGATCAGCGTCGCCCATTGCGGCGGTTCGGCGCCCGCGGCGGTGGCGAAACCGAGCAGCGAGGTCTTCAGGGTTTCCCAGCTTTTTTCGCCGACCGCGCCATCGAACTGGCGGGCGAAGCGGGACTGCTCCGGGGTGTTGCGCGGCAGGGCGGCGGCCAGGCTCTTCAGTGATTTCTCGGGAAAGATCTCCACGGCACTGGTGCCGGCGATCTCATGGTAGAGCGCGATGTAATTGTCCGGGGTCGGCTGGGTACGCTTCATCGCGAGGCGCTTTAGCACTTCGCGGGCGATTTCGGCGGGCTGGGTGAACTCTGACATCGGTTTATCGACGGTGCTGCGGATGCGAGGCCGACATTATTCCACAAGACCCAGCTTCAGTCCGTAATGGATCAGTTCGGCATTGGTCTCCAGGCGCATCTTGTCGAGCAAACGCTTGCGGTATTCGCTGACGGTCTTGACGCTGATGTTGAGTTCCTCGGCGATCTGGGTCAGCGTCCGGCCGGCGGCGATCAGGCAGAGGATCTGGTACTCGCGGTCGGAGAGCATTTCATGCGCCGGGCGGTCGCTGTCCTCGCTGATCAGGTCGGCCAGCTTGATCGCCAGGGAGGGGCTGACATACTTGTGGCCGCTGGCCACCTGGCGGATCGCCGTCACCAGCAGTTCCGGCGCGCTCTGCTTGGTGAGATAGCCCGAGGCGCCGGCCTTGAGGGCGCGCACCGCATACTGCTCTTCCGGATGCATGCTGAGGATCAGCACCGGCAGGCGCGGGAATTCCTTCTTCAGCATCTTCAGGGTGTCGATGCCGTTCCTGTTCGGCATCGAGACATCGAGCAGCACCACGTCCCATTCCTGGCTGCGGGCCAGATGCATCGCCTCGACGCCGTCATCGGCCTCGCCGGCGACGATCAGGTCCTCGGTTTCGGAAAGGATCTGGCGCAAGCCCTGACGCACAATGGCGTGGTCGTCGGCAATCAGTACATGGATTTTTTCGTTCATCGTATGGCTAAAACAGTTTCCGTTGCGGCTCTTCTTCGGCCGGTGGCGCGGTCTCGGACGGACGGACATCGGGGACGCGCAGGGCGAGGTGGCTGCCGCCTTGCTCGCCCGGGGTGATGGTGAAGTCGCCGTTCAAACTGTTCACCCGCTCCCGTATGCCGCGCAGGCCGAAGGATTTCGGCTTGCTGAGATCCGCGTCGGAAATGCCGCGGCCGTTGTCCCGGATCTCCAGCGCGATTCTACCCTTTTCGCGGCGCAGCCTCACCACCACCAGCGAGGCATGCGCGTGCTTGGCGACATTGGTCAGCGCCTCCTGCAGCACGCGGAACAGCGCCAGCGAAGTCTTCTCGTCGACTGCTATGCCCTCGTCGTCGCAATGTACCCGGCAAGTGATGCCGGTGCGTTGGCTGAAGTCTTCGGCCTGGCATTCGATCGCCGCCGGCAGGCCGAACTCCTTGAGAATGCCTGGGCGCAGTTCGCGCGCCACCCTGCTGGCGGTGCTCATCGCCCGGTCGATCAGCGCCTCGATGGACTGTGCCTTGTCGCGCAGGCCGGCGGGGGCGGGCGAAGCAGACGCCGGCAGCTTGCCGGAGAGCAGTGCCGTCTCGATCTTCAGGGCGACCAGGGTGCTGCCGAGTTCGTCGTGAATATCGCGGGCGATGCGTTCGCGCTCCTCCTCCTTGGCGCTTTCGAGATGGAAGGAGAGCTCCGAGAGTTGCTCCCGCGAGCGGCGCAAGGCAGCCTCGATTTCCTTGCTGCGCGTGATGTCGGTGGCGATGCCCTGCCACTCCATGCCACCCGCTTCGATGCGATGCGGCGTCGAGCGCAGGTTGATCCATTTCGCCTGGGTCCGGTTGCGCATCTTGCCTTCCCAGTTGAGCGTGGACAGGCAGGCGGCGGATTCCTCGATCGCGTGTTCCAGGACGGCGCGGTCGGCGGCGTCTATGGCGTCGAGAAAGCGCTTGGGGCTGGCCAGGAGTTCGTGCTGCTTCAGGCCGAACAGCTTGTGGCAGCCTTCGCTGACATAGAGAAAGCGCAGCGCTCCGTTCGCTTCTCGCTGCAACTGGAAGACCATGCCCGGCAGGTTGGAGGCCAGGGCGCGGAAGCGCGCTTCGCTCTCCCTGAGCATCTCCAGCGCCGCACGGTGGTCGGCGCGATGGCGGGCATCGCGGACCTCGCGCTCCATGGCCGGCACCAGGCGCTCCAGGCCGTCGCGGGCGAAGCAGTCGTGAGCGCCGGCGCGCATCGCCCGCGCCGCAGCCTTGTCGTCGATGCTGTTGGCGATGATGATAAAGGGCAGATCGAAAGCCAGCTCCTGCATCAGTTTCAAGGCCGCCAGGGCCGACAGGCCATGCACCCGGTGTTTGCAGAGAATGGCGTCCCAGGTCTGGGACGACAGCGCGGCGCGAAATTCCGCAGCGCTGCCTACGCGCCGCGACTGCGGCTGATGGCCGGCCGCGGAAAAATGCGCCAGCAGCTTCGCGGCGTCGGCATCGCTGTCGTCGACCAGGAGCAGGCGCAACGGTGAGTCTTTTTGGGCTGAGGTCATCATTAGGGCGTTGCAAAATGCCGCCCAAGTGTAGCGGAAAGCGCAGCCCTGCAGCTATAATCGGCGCCTTCCCTTTGGCCGGCATAGCTCAGTTGGTAGAGCAGCTGATTTGTAATCAGAAGGTCCCGAGTTCGATTCTTGGTGCCGGCACCAGTAAATCAAACAGTTACATATGATTTTCGAGCCTACTAGAGCAGCGAGAACGTCGCCATAGTTACTGACAGTGCTAGCAGAAACCAAAGCCAGGCAGGGACGGCTGACCAATCAGGACCGCTTTTGTTGGGGGTGGTGTAGAAAGTCTTGCTGTAACCTGCGACGCCTTTGTTTTGAAAGTTCACGGTCACGTCCTCCTGATAAGAGTCATAAAGCGAATCGAGCGACGGTGTATCTGACGGTAGGAAGCCGGTCGTTTCATTATCGATTGTTCCGTCTTTGCTTCAGCTTTCCAACTGATGTGGCCGCAGTTGGAACAACTGGTGATGGTGAAGGGGAATATGACTTCACGGGTTCGGTCGAAGGTGTTGGTCCTCAACGGTAAGCTGCACTTCTGGCATGGACGACCGGCATCTTCGATCAATAGGTCCATGGCAATTGTCCATGCTGTTGACATGCCAAAAGCATATCATCGGATAATAATTGGCACAATTGAGCGATGGCCATATATTGATGGCCATACCGGCTCGGCACTATTGCATCAAGACGACATGGATCGGCGTGCGGTCGGTAATCATCTTTTAACCGACGCTCGTCAGGAAGGCCGCAAACCGCCCAGGATGCTTCTGTTAGTCTCGGCGGTACGTAGATAACCCCAAAGGGAATGCGGCGCAGCAGCGGGGGGATTATGCAGTCACAATGGGTTCGCTGAGTCCCGCATCATCTTCGGTCGCCCGACTGACCCGACGACTCACCGGCCAAGCCTGCATCGCGTCGGTGGCGTAGGGCGCAAGCAGGGCCTGCATGTCTTCAGCAGGCTCGGCCAGCCAGCCCTGCCAATGCTCTGCGCCAATGATCACCGGCATCCGTTCGTGGATCGGCTGCATCAAAGCATTCGGCCCGGTCGTCACGATGCAGACCGTTCGCAGGATGTTCCCGTCCGGTGCGGTCCAGGATTCCCATAGGCCCGCCATCGCCATCGGCTCCCCGGACTTCAGGCTGATGTAAAACGGCTGCTTGACCCTGCCGTCGGTCTTCCACTCGTAAAAGCCCGACGCAGGCACCAAACAGCGGCGGCGCTTGAAGGCATCGCGGAACGAAGGCTTCTCCGCCAGCGACTCGCCGCGCGCGTTGTTGAGTCTTGCGCCGATGGTCGGGTCCTTCGCCCAGTGCGGCACCAGACCCCAGCGCAGCAGGTGCAACACGCGCTTGCCCTCCGGCGACTGCCGGATCACCGGGACGTCGGTGCCGGGCGGGATGTTGAAGCGCGGGCCAAAGTCCGCGCACTCATCCAGCCCGAACCGGGCGATGAGTTCTGAAGGGGATGCCTTGATGACGAAGCGACCGCACATACCGGCAGTCTAGCCGACCGTCAGCGGCTAGCCGACCGTCAGCGGCTGGCCGTTGTCCTTGGGGCCAAGCCTGAGCAGAAAGAGCACGGCGATCTTTGCCCATTCCTGCGGCGATGGGGAGCTGCCCGCCGCGTCGCCGAAGCTGGTACGCAGCATGTCCGTATCGATGATGCCCGGATTGAGCGGCACGGCAGCCATCCCCTTGGGCAGTTCCTGCGCCAGCGCCCTCGTCAGGCCCTCGATGGCCCACTTGGTGGCGCAATAGGGGGCAACCTCGGCGCTGGTGGATCGCCCCCAGCCGGAACTGAAATTCACGATTACGCCCTGGCCAGCCTTCACCATGGCGGGCACGAAGTGGCGGATAACGTTGCCGACGCCCTTGACGTTGACATCGATCACGGCGTCGAACTCCCGGGCGGGAACCTGCCATAGCGGCGCGTTCTGATTGACCAGGGCAGCGTTATTCACCAGCAGGTCTGGCGCGCCATGGGCTTTGATCTCCTCTGCCGCCCAGGCGCGCACCTGGGCATCGTCAGTCACGTCGACCACGTCGAAGCGATGAGGCGCGCCGAGGCTTGAAGCAAGTTCGACAATCGCCTTCGCGGATCGGCCACAACCGATGCCCACATGCCCGAGTCGGGCGAATTCCCCAGCCATTGCGCGCCCCAGGCCACGGCTGACGCCGGTGATCACCACCCGGCGCAGATGGGTCGCCTTCAAGGGTTTATCGAGCATGGCTGGTGTCTCCAGGGATTTAATGCGCTCATGCTACTTCAGCCACGCGGGGATTTCATCGAGTGGTTACAAAAGTAGGACCTCTCGTTCAATCGTGGCAACCGAATGCACCTTCGTCGCCGCCAATATCCATCAATTGACCCTCAATGAACACAGCGAGGCTTTACTTGGATTGCCGTCAGGGAGATTCCGACGGAGCGTTTCGGACGTTAGAGTGGGGCTTACCGCACCAGCCCTCGCGGCACGGGTCTTCCCGATTTGGGTGGGCTTTCTCAACCGGCCAAGAGGTGGCGTTGGTAAATGGCGGAAATGTTTCAGATTGGGCTGTCGCGGCATATGTCGATGCAGTTCTCATAAACTACCAATATGACCAATGTCCCCCAGCAATTACATAGGCGCCAAGCAACAGGTTGGTCGTCATATGTGCACCAATGGCATCGGATAGTTGCCCCCTGTGTATCCGTCCGGCCGACAGCACATTCCATCGCATAGCTGAAACTGTCACGCTCTCTGTCATGTTCAAATCGGAGGGTGGCAATGAAGGCGACGGAGCGGGCTGCGAATCGGCAGCAGTGGCGCACCAAGGTCGAGGCG
>CAILCO010000142.1 GCA_903832735.1 uncultured Sterolibacterium sp. | reverse complement strand
TCATCGGCTCGCTATCGCAATATGCATACGACATGATAGCACCGCGTGGGGGGCAGTCGCAGGCCGGGCGGGCGCGGCACGAAGCGTGGAAATAGGGGGGGAAAGCCCGGGTCCTTTTCTTGCAAGAACCTCTATATACAACTAGTATGTGCTACGAATCGCGGCGCAAGGATGCCCTACTGAGACGCATTTCATCTCGCCTTCAATTGAGGCCTTATGTATCAGAATCATTTTCGTTTCGAGAGCTACCCCTTTCAGAACACCCCCAACCCGGCATTTTATTTCGCCAGCCAGATCCACCGCGAGGCGCTGGCTTCGATGCTTTACGGGGTGCAGGAGGGCAAGGGTTTCATCCTCATCACCGGTGACGTAGGTACCGGCAAAACGACCCTGGTTCAGGCGCTGAAGGCGGAGTTGGGCGATCAGCACATCGTGATCGAGATCAACAACCCATGGATCTCGCATGAAGAAATCCTCGATACGATACGTCGCGCCGTCCTGGTAACGGAGCCGGCACAGACCGCGACGCCTCCCAGCAACACGCAGATCATCAACGAACTGAAGGAGCGACTCACCGAACTCGACCAGAGCGAACGGCGGGTGATTCTGGTGATAGACGAGGCGCATCAACTGCCCGAGCGTACCCTGGAAGGGATCAGGCTGATCTCCAACATCGAGACTCCCGCCCGGAAACTGATCCAGATCATCCTGCTCGGGCAGGATGAACTGGGCACCATGCTGAGTAGATATTCGCTGCGCCAGATCGAACAAAGGATCAGTCTCGCTTCGCATCTGACCAAGCTCTCCCGTGAGGATACCGAGGCCTATATCCGCCATCGTCTGCGCGTCGCACGAGGATCCGATGCGCTGTTCCCAGCCGAGAGCATCGACGTCATCTATCCGGCGTCACAAGGCATTCCGCGCATCATCAACCATCTCTGCGACTTCTGCCTGCTCACCGCTTTTCACAAGAACGCCCAGTACGTCGACGTCGAGACGGCACGCGAAGTCGCCGCAAGCCTGCCGCCGATGCAGACGTCCACGTCTCCTGCGCCCATCGCAATACCCAAGGCCTCCCCCGCCAAGCCGGCCGCCGCCGCGCCAGTTCCCCCGCGCGAAGCGTCGATTCACCAGTCGCCGATACACCAGTCGCCGATACACCATCCGGCCAGCCATGCTTCGCCGGTGCAGGACTTCAGCCCCCAGCGCGAACCGGCAGGCCGTACTTCGCCGTTGCCGCACTTCATGCCGCCTCAGGCTGAGGAATGGGACCACGTGGAGCGCGAGACTGGCGGCATCCGCTGGCGCTATGTGCTGCCCACCTTGCTGCTCGGTCTGGCCATTGGCGCCGGCGCGATACTGTTCATGCAGTACGGCATGCATTCCGAACCCCTGCCGTGGGCCAAGTCCAATCAGCAAGCCGGCATGTCAGGCCGCTCCGAGGCGGTGACTGCGGACAACATGCGTTCGCGAAACGCGCAGGAGCTTTATCTGAAGGGGGCGGCGGCGCTGTCCAGCGCGGCTGCGGAGGTTCCTTTCCCGGTCGATGCGAACCGGATTTCGCGCTTCGAGGCGGTCACCGTGACGCCTGAAATGGATATCAGCCTTTCGGCGTCGAAAAAGTTCGGGGCATGGAACGAAACGGTTCAGGACGTCATTCTCGGGGCCAACCCGGACCTTGCGAGCCTGACCAATCTGCCCCCGAATACCTCGGTAAAAATGCCCGTGCTCGATCGTGACAGCTTGATCGTTCAGGATGGCAAGGGTGGCGCGTTTATCTACTATGCCAGCTTCGGCAACGAGGCCATGGCCAAGGATAGCCTCGAGACGCTGAAGAAAATTTGGGCAGGTGCGTTCCTGGTGACGACCCAGCGCAAAGGCGTGCCGGTTTATCGTGTTTACCTGGGTAATTTCGACAGCGCAGGTGCAGCACAAAACATGGTGCGCTCGATTTGGTTTAAGTATCTACCAAATTTAAATTGAGCTGAGCTACACTTGAGTTCAAGTGAACTCAAGTAAGCAGGAACGACGATCGACTCTTACACGAATTTTCCAGCACGCCTAATCAAACCGGTTCTTGGCCTGGGCTTCCGCACACTGATCAAATTCGTCCCTGCCAACAGGCTAGGGGACAGGATTTTCAGCTATTTGCAGTTTGCCTTAAGACACGAGCGACTACCGACGAAGTCGCTACTCTTCAACGATGTTCTGTATCGGATCAAGGTCTCGGAGGAGATTCTCGATCCCTTGCGGGTGTTCGTTACCGACAAAGAATTCGTCAAGCTTTATGTGAAAGCTATGGTGGGAGAACAGTACATTGTTCCGACCATCAAAATTCTGAGAAGCATTGCGGAAGTCGAAAGCTATGATTTTCCGTCGAGTTGTTGCATCAAGCCTACTCACGCAAGCGGTACGATCATTATCAGAAGGAATAACGAGCCTGTCGACTTGGAGAAGATAAAAGCCTGGTTTTCAGTCAATCATTACCAATCCGGGCGCGAAGCAAACTATAAGTCACTCAAGGCAAAAGTCATCGTTGAGCCCATGGTATTCGATGACTTTAATGTCGTGGATTACAAAGTCTTTTGCTACGGGGGCAAGCCGAGACTGATACAAGTAGATATTGATCGTCATATCGACCATACGAGAAAGCTGTGTTCGGAAATAGTAGTATATAGGCGTCAACCCATTGCGCCGCAAGGCGTTAATGGTATAAGTAAGAAAAACAACAACGCCAAAACCTTGAAAAACCCCGAAATCAGGAAGCTCACACATGCCATCGGCAAGCTGTCGGCGACCGAACTCGCCGCAGTCGAGAAGGCTCTCGCCAAACGCAGGAAGACCGTGGAGACGCAAATCGTCGAGGCGGAGATGGCCGAGGCCGTCAAGGCGTGTCCGCATTGCGGTTGCGCGCATCTGAAGAACGCGGGCAGCAAGGGCGGGCGCAAACGGTTCAGATGCCTCGCATGTTCGAAGACCTTCAACGGCTTCACGGGCACGCCCTTGGCGGGCCTGCACACCCCCGACAGGTTTCTCGCCAACGCCAAATGCATGGTCGAGGGGATGACGGTCAGGAAGACTGCGAAGGCGCTCGGTCTTCATGTCGAGACCGCCTTTTACTGGCGACACCGCTTTCTCGAAGCGCTCCAAGCAAAACAACCCGCGAAACTGCATGGCGTCGTCGAGGCGGACGAGACGTTTTTCCTTGAATCGTTCAAGGGGCAGCGGACGCCGCTGCCGCGGCCCGCCAAGAAACGCGGGAAGAAGGCTAAGCTTCCCGGTCTATCCTCAGAGCAGATACCCGTGTTGGTCGCGCGGGACAGGGCGAGCGGGGCGACGCTCACGACGGTGCTGCCGTCGCGCAAGGGCAAGGACATCTCGGCCGCCCTGACCCCGAGGCTCGCCAAGGACACGGTTCTGATGACGGACGGGGCGACGGCTTACAGGGCCGTCGGCAGGGCCAAGGCGGGAGTCGAGGTGCGGGCTGTGAAGGTCAGGCCTGACAAGCGGACGTTCGGACCGAACCACATCAACAACGTGAATGCCTATGACAGGCGGTTGAAGGCGTGGATGTTCCATTTCAACGGCGTCGCGACCAAGTACCTTGGCAACTATCTCGGCTGGTATCGCTGGATAGAGACGGACAAGGGCACCGGGAAGGCCCGCAGGTTCTTGGCCGCCGCAGCGAAGCCGTGACCGACACGGCGTAAGCGACGACGCGCGGCGTCAGCCAAGCAGAGCCTGCCGCCGGCCCGCTCCTGCTGGGAATCCTTGCGTCAGAACCCGAAAATCGGGGTTTTCACTTGTTTTGAGGTCGGTATGGAAGCCCCTTGCCGTGAGGGTTTCCAAGGCCATACTACTATTTCCGAACACAGCTTTTTTGGATGAAGTTCATCTCAGTAACGAGGTCTCCCTTGAGGTCGTGCGCGTTCTCAATCTGAAGATGATGCCATTGCTCAGCCAGAAAACTCGATGACCTCGGATCGGATTCCACGGCGATCAAAGGCGCACCCCGTTATTCAGCGACTGTTACTCAATTTTCGAGCTTTCTGAGTGCCGAATGAATATTAATTTTCAACGTGCTATTGATCGTTTGATTGGTGTTCCGGTCTGCGCCTTGCTTTCCCTAATAGATTATTTCCTTGGCAAACGACCACCGACCGACAAGCCTCAGCGCATCCTCGTAATTCTATTGTCCGAGATGGGAAGCCTGGTGCTGGCCCAGCCGATGTTCGCCCACCTGAAACAAAAATATCCCGATGCTTCTATCCATGTAATGATCTTTGCCAAGAATCGTGAGGTACTCGATTTGCTCGGCGTGGTCCCCATGGCGAACGTATTGACACTGGACGACCGTTCGTTGGGGCGTTTCCTCGTCAACGTTGTTTTCGCCATCGTTCGCGCGCGTACTCTTAAGTTCGATGCGGTGATCGATTGCGAACTATTTTCTCGGGTAAGCAGCATTCTTTCCTACCTCTCGGGCGCCAGGCTGCATGCGGGATTTTATCGCTATACACAGGAGGGGCTCTATCGCGGCTCGTTTATCAAGGCTCATTTAGCGAATGATGTTGTTGAACTCATACCCTGACGGCGAGAGCGAGCAACTGCACGGGATCCGGGCTGAATCGCGGCGACCGGTCGAGCGCCCTGAACCAACCGAGATAATTTGCGAGGTATTTCGTGG
>CAILCO010000141.1 GCA_903832735.1 uncultured Sterolibacterium sp. | reverse complement strand
CGCCTCGACCTTGGTGCGCCACTGCTGCCGATTCGCAGCCCGCTCCGTCGCCTTCATTGCCACCCTCCGATTTGAACATGACAGAGAGCGTGACAGTTTCAGCTATGCGATGGAATGTGCTGTCGGCCGGACGGATACGCCTGGTCTTACTGATCACCTTGTGCATAGCCTGGGAGCTCTGGCTGGCGCCATTGCGCCCAGGCGGCTCGATGCTGGTGTTAAAGGCCATACCGCTCCTGTTGCCGTTGTTCGGTATTCTGCGCGGCCGGCGCTACACCTATCAGTGGGCTGCGCTGCTGATCCTGCTCTACCTCGCCGAGGGGCTCGTGCGGGCCAGCAGCGATACCGGCGCGATGCGCACGGCGGCCGCGGCGGAGACCCTGCTCGCCGCAATCTTCTTCGGCGCCACGATCCTCTTCGCGCGAATCAGCGGGCGCGCCGCATGACTAGTGCCCAAAGTTGTCGGAAAGACAACCCAGGGCAGTTGTGCCAGCAAAGCAGGTGCTAGTGCCCGCCGTTGTCCGAAAGACAATCCAGGGACCTAGTGCCGCGAAGCAGGTGCCAGTCACACCTGGGGATTGAGCCGCTCTAGCGTCGATTGCAGTTTGTTCAGCGCATTGAGATAAGCCTTGGCGGACGCGACGATGATGTCAGTATCGGCGCCTTGACCGTTAACGATGCGCCCCTCCTTGGACAAACGCACCGTCACCTCGCCCTGGGCATCGGTACCGGTAGTGATGCTATTGACCGAATAGAGCAACAGATCGGCGCCGCTTTTGGCGACGCTCTCGATCGCTTTGAAAGCGGCATCGACCGGCCCGCTGCCTTCGGCCGAGGCATGATGCTCGACGCTGCCGGCGGCCAGGGTGATGTCGGCTTGGGGCGTCTCCCCAGTTTCCGAGTGGAAGCGCGTGGACACCAAGCGGAAGTGCTCCTGCGCCGGGGTCATTGCCTCGTCATTCATCAGGGCATGGAGATCCTCGTCGAAGATATCGTGCTTCTTGTCGGCAAGTTCTTTGAAGCGAGTGAAGGCCGAGTTCAAGATCTGTTCGGAGTCAACCTCAATGCCCAGTTCCCTCAGTCGCGACTTGAATGCGGTGCGGCCGGAGTGCTTGCCGAGGATGAGCTTGTTGGCATTCCAACCGACGTCCTCCGCGCGCATGATTTCATAGGTCTCGCGATGCTTGAGTACACCATCCTGATGAATCCCCGATTCATGCGCAAAGGCATTGGCGCCGACGATGGCCTTGTTGGGCTGAACTGGAAAGCCGGTGATGCCGGAAACCAGCTTCGAGGCTGCAAGGATCTGAGTGGCATCGATGCGCGTGTCGCAGGGGAAAACATCCTGGCGCGTACGCACCGCCATGACTAACTCCTCCAGAGCCGCGTTGCCGGCTCTTTCGCCCAAGCCATTGATGGTGCACTCCACCTGGCGCGCGCCGGCCAGCACGGCAGCGAGTGAATTGGCGACCGCCAGGCCGAGGTCGTTGTGGCAATGAACCGACCAGGTCACCTTGTCGGAATTCGGAATACGCTCGCGCAACCGCAAGATACGTTCGGCGTACTGCTCCGGCAGGTTGTAACCCACCGTATCCGGAATGTTGATAACCCGGGCGCCTTCCTTGATCACCGCCTCGATGATGCGACAGAGAAAATCCAGCTCGGAACGACCCGCATCCTCGCAGGAGAACTCGATGTCGTCGATACCATTGCGGGCAAAGCGCACGGCATTCACCGCCGTTACGATGACCTCATCCGGCGTCATGCGCAGCTTCTTTTCCATGTGGATGGGACTGGTAGCGATGAAAGTGTGAATGCGCCCCGACCTGGCAGGCTTGATCGCCTCCAGAGCACGGGCGATGTCCCTGTCCTGGGTACGACATAGCGCGGCAACGGTACTCTCCTTAACTGCAGCAGCGACCGCTTTTACCGCCTCGAAATCGCCGTTGGAAGCGGCCGGAAATCCGGCCTCGATCACATCGACGCGCATTTTTTCAAGCTGCCGTGCGATGCGCAGTTTCTCTTCGCGAGTCATCGATGCACCAGGGCTCTGCTCGCCGTCGCGCAAGGTGGTATCGAAAATCTTCAAGTAGTCCATCGTCATCTCCTGGAAAAAATGCAGCGAAGCATGGATTCACAGCACTTGGCAACTGGCTGCCAAGCCCTGGGTCAAACCGAATTGTGGGAGGGGGAATTTAGCGCGCGGGGCGCAGCAGCCTCTCCGCGAGCAGGCCGGAGAGGATGAGAAACGGGATGGAAAACAGCGTCAAGGCAACCATGATCAGACTATAAACGCCAAAGCACGGCCGCGTCAACCAGACCGATCCTTGCTTGAACGCTCCCTGCTATCGAAGCCCTTGCGCCGGCGCAACAACTGCCATGCCGACATGACATAACCGGACAGGGCATAGCCAAGGAAGAGTGCGAATAGAACGCCCTGGGGATAACTGGACAACAGCATGTAGGCGAGGACGATGGCAGGCACCACCATAAAGGGCACGCTGCGCCTCAGGTTGATTTCCTTGCCACTCCAGAAGCGGATGTTGCTGACCATGGTGATGCCGGAAAAAATGGTCAGTACGCAGGCATACCAGCGAGCCTGTTCACCGTTGTAGCCCAGGTCGAGCAGAACCCAGACCAGGCCTGCAACCAGCGCCGCAGCAGCCGGGCTCGGCAGGCCCTGGAAGTAGCGCTTGTCCACAACGTCGATGTTGGTATTGAATCGTGCCAGACGCAGCGCAGCGCCGGCACAGTAGATGAAAGCCGCGATCCAGCCTAGTTTGCCCATGCCCTTCAGGGCCCATTCATAGATCACCAGAGAAGGCGCGGCGCCGAACGAAACCATGTCGGAGAGCGAGTCGTACTCGGCGCCAAAGGCGCTCTGGGTATGGGTAAGTCGTGCCACGCGGCCATCCAGACCATCGAGGACCATGGCGATGAAAATGGCCACGGCGGACTGCTCGAATTGCCCGTTCATCGCCTGGACGATGGCGTAAAAACCGGCAAACAGCGCCGCCGTGGTAAACAGGTTGGGCAGTATGTAGATACCGCGTCGACGCATTTCCGGATTCATCAGCGCCTTGCGCGGTCGAATCAAGGGCACGGCAGTCTCACGGCAGTTCCGCAAGGATAGTCGCGGAGGCGCGCACCTTGTCGCCTATCGTCACCTTGATCCGGGCATCCAGAGGCAGATACAAGTCAACGCGCGAACCGAAACGGATGAAACCATAGCGCTGGCCTCGCAGCAGTTTCGTCCCGGCATCGACATAGCACAGGATGCGTCGCGCAATCAGTCCGGCCACCTGGACGCAGGTGATGTCGCGGCCATCGGCTGTCCTGATCCACAGTGCATTGCGTTCGTTTACGGTCGAGGCTTTGTCCAGGTCGGCGTTGAAAAACTTTCCGGGATGGTACCAGCGCTGCTTGACCTCACCATCGACCGGGCTGCGGTTGGAATGAACATTGAACACGTTCATGAACACACTGACCTTCAGCGCATCGCGCTGCAGCCAGGGATCCTCGACGGGTTCGATGGCGACGATGCGACCATCCGCAGGCGCCAGCACGCTCTTGGCATTCCCCGCCACAAGGCGCCCCGGATCGCGAAAAAACTGCAGGCAGAAAGCGACGGCCAGCCACAGCGGCCAGGACCAAGAGAGCCCACCCGAACCCTCGACGATCATCGCAAAACCAAGGGTAATGCCGATGAATGGCCACCCCTCGCGGGCGATCATTGGATGGGGATAGCGCGAATCCGCCACTAGTTCTTTGCCTGATCGACGAGTTTGTTTTTGCTTATCCAGGGCATCATTTCACGCAACTTCTCGCCAACCACCTCGATTTCGTGTGCCGCCAGATTGCGCCGCTGGGCCAGCAGGGTCGGAGCCCCGGCCTTGTTCTCCAGGATGAACTCCTTGGCGTACTGGCCGCTCTGGATTTCCTTGAGAATCTTTTTCATCTCGACCTTGGTCTCGTCGGTGATGATGCGCGGACCGCGGCTGATGTCGCCATACTCTGCATTGTTCGAGATCGAGTAATGCATATTGGCCAGACCGCCTTCGTAGATCAGATCCACAATCAGCTTCAATTCGTGCAAGCATTCGAAATAGGCCATCTCGGGGGCGTAGCCCGCCTCGACCAGGGTTTCGAAACCGGCCTTGATCAGTTCGACGGTGCCGCCGCAGAGCACGACCTGCTCTCCGAACAGGTCGGTCTCGGTCTCCTCGCGGAACGAAGTCTCGATCACCCCGCCGCGCGTGCCGCCGTTGGCTGCGGCGTAGGAAAGCGCCAGGTCATGGGCCTTGCCCGATCGGTCCTGATAAATGGCGATCAGGGATGGCACGCCGCCGCCTTGGACGTAGGTCGAGCGCACCAGATGGCCGGGGCCCTTGGGCGCGATCATGATGACGTCGAGGTCCTCGCGCGGAATCACTTGCCCGTAATGGATGTTGAAGCCATGGGCAAAGGCCAGCGCTGCGCCCTTCTTCATGTTGGCCTGAACCTCTTCGGCATAGACGGCGGCGATCTGCTCGTCGGGCAGGAGCAACATGACAAGATCGGCGCCCGCTACCGCCTTGGCGATTTCCTCGACCTTGAGGCCGGCCTTCTTGGCCTTGTTCCAGGATGCGCCGCCGCGACGCAGCCCAACAGTCACCTTGACCCCGGAATCCTTGAGATTCTGCGCATGCGCATGACCCTGCGAACCGTAACCAACGATGGTGACCTTCTTGCCCTTGATGAGCGAAAGATCTGCATCTTTGTCGTAATAAACTTTCATGTATTTCCTTTCAAATGCGAATAAGTGATTGGTAGGCTGACCCGTAGGCCGAAGACTTGAAGAAATGGAGCGAACTGGGCTAAAGCCCGAACCGCATCAGGCCCTGAGGATCCGGTCGCCGCGGCCGATGCCGCAGACGCCGGTGCGTACCGCCTCGAGGATCAGCGTACGATCGATCGCCTCAATGAAGGCATCGAGTTTGGCTGTGTTGCCGGTCAGTTCGACGACGTAGGTTGATTCCGTGACATCGATAATGCGGCCGCGGAAAATATCGGCGGTACGTTTCATCTCCTCACGATCCTTGCCGATTGCGCGAACTTTCACCACCATGAGTTCGCGCTCGATGTGCGGGGCCTCCGAGAGGTCCACGACTTTGACCACCTCGATCAGTTTGTTCAGTTGCTTGGTGATCTGCTCGATGACGTCGTCTGAGCCAACGCTGACGATGGTCATGCGCGATAGCGATGCGTCCTCGGTCGGCGCCACGGTCAGCGACTCGATGTTGAAGGCACGCGCCGAGAACAGCCCGGAAACGCGCGAAAGCGCGCCGGCTTCGTTTTCCAAAAGTATCGAAATAATATGTCTCATGATGGGATCCTAGCGCTTCACAGATCTTCGGCCAGTATCATCTGGGACAGTCCCTTGCCCGCCGCCACCATGGGAAAAACATTGGCAGTCTGGTCCGTGATGAAGTCCAGGAAGACAAGGTCGTTCTGGTGCTCGGTGAAAGCTCGGCGCAAAGCCGGCTCGACATCCGCAGGCTGCGTGATTTGCATACCGACGTGGCCATAGGCTTCGGCCAGTTTGACGAAGTCGGGAAGCGCATTGATATACGACTCGGCGTAGCGGTTGCCGTGGAACATTTCCTGCCACTGCCGCACCATGCCGAGATAACGGTTGTTGAGGTTGATGATCTTGATCGGCAGACGATACTGCTTGCAGGTCGACAGTTCCTGTATGCACATCTGTATCGAGGCCTCGCCGGTGACACAAGCCACCGTTGCATCAGGATTGGCAAAGCGCGTGCCCATCGCCGCCGGCAAGCCGAAGCCCATGGTGCCGAGCCCGCCAGAATTGATCCAGCGACGCGGCTTGTCGAACTTGTAGTACTGGGCCGCCCACATCTGATGCTGGCCGACATCAGAGGTGATAAAGGCATCGCCGCCGGTGACTTCGTAGAGCTTTTCGATGACGTACTGGGGCATGATGACGTTGCTGTTCTGCTTGTACTTCAGGCAGTTCTTGGCGCGCCATTGCTCGATTTGCAGCCACCATGCGGCAAGCGCCTGGGCATCCGAGCGAGCCTCGGCGACCTCAATCAGTTTCAACATATCGTCCAGCACATCGGCCACATTGCCGACGATGGGGACATCGACCTTGACGCGCTTGGATATCGACGAAGGGTCGATATCGATGTGGATGATCTTGCGCGATTCCTCGTTGAAATGCGCAGGATTGCCGATGACGCGATCGTCGAAGCGTGCGCCGATGGCCAGCAGCACGTCGCAATGCTGCATCGCCATGTTGGCCTCGACGGTGCCGTGCATACCCAGCATGCCGACGAACTGTTTGTCGGTGGCCGGATAGCCGCCCAGGCCCATTAGGGTATTGGTGATCGGAAAGCCGAGCTTCTTGACCAACTTCGTCAGCACCTCCGCCGCGTCCGATAGAATTACACCGCCGCCCGCATAGACCATAGGCCTTTTTGCGCCATGCAGGAGTTGCAAAGCCTTCTTGATCTGCCCTGCGTGCCCCTTGATGACCGGGTTGTAGGAGCGCATCGTGACGCTCTGCGGATAGCTGAATTCGCACTTGTGATTGGTGATGTCTTTCGGTATATCGACCAGTACCGGACCAGGGCGACCGGTCTTGGCAAGATAGAAGGCCTTCTTGATCGTCGTGGCCAGATCCTTGACGTCCTTGACCAGAAAATTATGCTTGACGCAGGGGCGGGTAATGCCGACCGTGTCGCATTCCTGAAAGGCATCCTGGCCGATATAGGCCGTCGGCACCTGGCCGGTGAGAACCACAAGCGGGATCGAATCCATGTACGCGGTGGCGATTCCGGTCACAGCATTGGTTACACCGGGACCCGAGGTCACCAGACAGACGCCGACCTTCTGCGAGGAGCGCGAATAGGCGTCCGCCGCATGCACTGCCGCCTGTTCATGTCGCACCAGGACATGCTTGAACTTGTCCTGCTTGAACAGTTCATCGTAGATATATAAAACCGACCCGCCAGGATAGCCGAAGACAAATTCGACCTTTTCTTCCTGCAGACACCTGATTACAATTTCAGCACCAGTTAATAACATCGCATGACCCGAAACACGGATTTCGTCCGAAGAAACGTGTAACCTTACTGGCTCGACCGGATTTGGTCAAGGCATTAGCGCCGAAACCATCCCGAATTAGCGCCCCAGGGCGGCTATGCCGTCGTAGCGAATGAGGATTCCTCCTGGCCACCAGAACCGAACTTTCCGACTTCCTCGCCAGCGTCGAGCGGCGCGCCTACAAGCAGGCGCTGTTCGCCGTGCACGGCGAAGATCAGGCCCTCGACATCGTCCAGGACGCGATGCTGAAGCTTTCCGAAAAATATGGGGACAAACCCACCTCCGAACTTCCGATGCTGTTTCAGCGCATCCTGCAGAACACCATCCGGGACTTCTACCGGCGCCAGAAAGTGCGCTCGCTTTGGACCACCCTGCTCTCTTCATTCACGCCTGCAGACGACGAAGACGCCGACCCCCTGGAAACTCTACAGGCCCATGAGGGGTCGAATATCCAGACGCCGCACGCCAGCCTCGAACAATCGCAAGGGCTTGCCATCATTGAGGAAGAAGTAAAGAAGCTACCGCCACGTCAACGGGAAGCCTTCCTCATGCGTTACTGGGAGGACATGGACATCGCTGAGACAGCTGCAGCAATGAACTGTTCAGAGGGAAGCGTGAAAACCCATTGTTCGCGGGCAACCCATACTTTGGCAACGGCGCTAAAAGCAAGAGGCATAGCACTATGAACCGAGAATCCTACGACGAACTTGCCCATAAGATAGGGCAGACGCTCGACCGGGGCACCGAGAACCTCGACCGCGGCGTTCGCGACAGGCTCCAGACGGCGCGTCAGCGCGCCTTGAGCCGTCAGAAAGTGGCTATCGCCGGCTTGAGCCTCGCCGGTCTTGGTCATTTCGCCAGCGAAGTGCTGTTACCCCAGGCACGAATTCTGGCGATGCTGTCCACCCTGGTTTTGGGTGTCATTGGCACCTACTACTGGAACAACTTTCAGCAGGCGACGGAAAACGCAGAAGTCGATAGCGAACTTCTAGCCGATGACCTGCCGATCAATGCTTATCTGGATCGCGGTTTCCGCGCATGGCTCGAACATTCCTCGCAATCGCCGCGGCAGTAGCGCTGCTCGTCGCGCTCATTAATCCCTCCGGCGCCGCAGTTCCCTCCCTCAAGCAACCCAAGTGGGGGGAACTGTCCCCACAGCAGAGGGAGATTCTGGCGCCACTGTCTCTGGAGTGGGACAAGCTTGAGTCCTATCGGCGCAAGAAGTGGCTAGGCATCGCCCGCCGCTACGCGTCGCTGTCGCCAGAGGAACAACAGCGCATGCAACGCCGCATGCAAGCCTGGGCCAAACTCACTCCGGAAGAGCGCACGCAGGCGCGCGAACAATTCAAAAACCTGAAACAAGCACCACCGGAACTGCAGCAATCTATCAAACAGAAATGGCAGGAATACGAGGGCTTGCCCGAAGCGGAAAAGGAGCGTTTGAAGCAAAGCGCGAAGCGCAAGCCGCAGCCCAAAACTGCCGCTGGCAAGACAGCCATCAAACCCAGCCCCCCAGCCGCGCCACCGCCCGCCCCGATCACGACAGCGCCTGCCACGCCGGCCCCGCAATAGTGGCGGCTTTTCCGGCGATGCGTCCGACCATCCGCCGCCGACTCGCCAGCCTTACCTACGAAAGTCTGCTACTGGTGGGGGTACTGTCGGTCACTTTCCTTTTACCCTATATGCTCGCGGGCATGATCTGGCAGATTGAGGCGCCAGGCTGGGTGGAATGGCTCCACCTCACTCTGACCTTGGCAATCTATTTTCCCTGGCTCTGGTGCCATGGCGGCCAGACGCTGGCGATGCAAACCTGGAAACTGCGTCTGGTGAGCGCCGCCAATGGCGGCGCAGTGACCCTGGCCCAGGCATTGCTGCGCTACACGATCGCCTGGCTTTCCTTGCTGCTCTTCGGCGCCGGTTTCCTCTGGGCGATCTTCGATCCCGATCGCCAGTTTCTCCACGACCGGCTGAGCGGCACGCGCATCGTCTTAATAGAGTAACCCTCGCCGCGGGGCCCCCAAGGCGGGGCGGCGTAAACCCTGGGAACGTCGCACAGGGACTTGCTACGGTCGAAGCGATCCCGCCAAGCCCCTTTCCGAGGGGCGGAGGCAAGGTCGCGTGGAGCAGCGCTCCACGCCGGCATAGCCGGCCGGCTGTGCAAAGCCGGCCGTGGAACAGGGGCTGAGGGAAAGGTATTATCTCCGCTCCACCCACCAGATCATTCCTGCCGCCAGGAGCAGGAACAGGGTGCTGGGCGTGATCGCCGAATAGAACGGCGGCCAACTGTTGATGACGCCAAGACTGGAGAACAATCCGTTGAGCATGTGGAAAGTTATGCCCAGCATGATCCCGGCGAACACCTTGATACTGACGGCGCCCATGCGGTCCTGCAGGTAAGCGAAGGGCAAGGCCAGCGCCATCATCACCAACACTGCAAGCGGGTAGACCAGTTTCTTCCACAGCGCGATGACATAGCGTTGCGCCTGCTGCTGGTTCTCCTCCAGATGGCGGATATACAGGAAGAGATTGACGAAGGACATGCGTTCCGGCACCACCAGTAGCACCGAAAGGATGTCCGGATTGAGGGCGGAATGCCACACCAATTCCGGTAGCCGGACGACCTTCGCGCTACCATTCTCGAATACGGTTTGCACGACATTAATGAGACTCCAACTTTCGGGTGGCTGAAATTTCCCTTCCTCAGCCTCGCTGATCGAGCGCAACTGGTGCTCCGTGTCGAACTCGTAGATACGGACGCCACGCAGTGTTGAGTCGGGAAGAACGTCGCGCACATTGACAAAACTCATTTCGTCCTTGACCCACAGCCCGGAACGGAATTCCTGCCCCACCATGGAACTCAATGCCTTGAGCCGCAACTCTTGAGCCGCACGCTCCGATGGCGGTGCTATGAACTCACCGAATACAAAAGTCAGGATAATGAATACCATGCCGATCCGGGCCAGCGCCTTCAGCAGCCCCAGTGTCGACAGTCCGGAAGTGCGCAGCACCGTGATCTCGGAATGCCGCGCCAACAACGTCAGGGCATAGAGCGTACCGATCAGGACTGCAATCGGAAACAACTCGTAGACGCGTCCGGGCATGCTCAGCAGGACGAAGCCGAGGGCGTGATGTAATTGGTAAGCGCCCTTGCCAAGATCCTCGAACTCGTGGATCAAATCGAAGAAGGCGAACAACAGCAGGAAGGCCGCCAGCACCAGGCCTGTAGCGGCATAAATTTCCCGCGCCAAATAGCGCTCGAATACTTTCAAGGCCACAGCCGCAGCCACGAAAATACCATCAGGCGTCGTGAGAACAGTATCAAAAGCAGTACGAACATAACGACATGTACCAGCCAGATACCGAACTCGAAACTCAGCCTGCCCTGGGTAACCCAGGCCTGGCTAACGCTGATGAGGTTGCTGTAAATCATGTAGGTGAGCAAGGCGAGTATCAGGTTATTGGTGCGGCCCGCACGCGGGTTGACGAACGACAAGGGGATCGCCAGAAACGCCAGATTCAGCGCCGCCAGGGGAATGCCCAGACGCCAGAGTAATTCACCCAGGTTGGGCAGCGTCGGTATCCGTACCAATTCCCACAGGGGCATGCTCTTCGGCGTATCCACCACGCTCTGAGCCTCACGCACCTCGACGCGCACGGCATAGCGTTCGAACTGCATCACGCGGTAATCGGCCTGGCCGGGCGTACCTTCGTAACGACGGCCGCCCTCCAGCACGAGAAAGTGGTCGCCGTTGGGCATGGTCTCCTGATGGCCTTGCGCGGCTGCCATCACGCCGAGATGACCATGTTGCACTGAACTGACAAAAATGTTCTTGACCCGGTTCTCGTCACCGACAACCTGCTCGACGAAGAAAACACGATCGGCCCCCGCGGACTCCTTGAACGAGCCCGGCGAAACGCGTGATACATCGTCCCGGCTCTCTATCTTCTGCCGGTATTCCGCGCTCTTCGACAAGGCCCATGGAGACAGGAACAACGAGAGCACACTGATCGCCAGCACCATCGGCGCGGCGAACATGAAAACCGGGCGCACCCAGGCCGTCAAAGGCAGGCCGCAAGAGAACCAGACGATCATCTCGGAATCGTGGTAGGACCGGGACAGGGTCATCAACACCGCGACAAACAGGGTCAAGGACAAGAGCACCGGCAAGTAATTCAGCGCACCGAAGCCGAGCAAAGCCACCACCGCCTCGGAAGCGAGCTTTCCCCCCGCGGCCTGGCCGAGCAGCCGAATCAACTGGGTGGTCAGCAAGATGGCGAACAGCGCGACGAAAACAGCAACGGCGGTATTGGCGAACTCACGCAGGGCCGCGCGCTGGTAGATCATGTCGGCTTTGACTTTTGGCGAGAAGTCTGGGGATAATCGAAAGGTTCGCCGTTTTCAATCAGGAACAACGGCGGTTCCCCACACCATCGGAGGAGTATTGAGTGGAATTTAGCATAAAAAGCGGCAGTCCGGAAAAGCAGCGCAGCGCCTGCGTCGTGATCGGCGTGTTCGAAGGGCGCAAACTGTCATTGCCCGCTGAAATCCTCAACAATGCGGCACAGAACTACCTGGCGGACCTGCTGCGCCGCGGCGACATGGAAGGCAAGGCCGGGACCACCCTTCTGCTGCACAACGTCCCCGGCACGATCTGCGACCGGGTACTGCTAGTGGGCTTAGGCACGGAAGGAGAATTTCGCGAAAAGGAATATCTCAAAGCCATTGCCACTGCCGCTCAAACCCTGAACGAAACCGGTGCCTTCGACGGCACCCTGTACCTGACCGAACTCGCAGTCAATGAGCGCGACATAGCCTGGCGAATCCGCCAGGCGGCGCTGATCGTACAAAGTACGCTCTACCGCTTCGATCGCTTCAAGTCCAAGAAAGACGAGGTGCGGCGGCCGTTGCGCAAAGTCACCCTGATTATCGAGAGCCGCGCCGATCTCGCCGCTGCCGAGGCCGCACTGGTCCAGGGGCAGGCCATCGCTGCCGGCATGGGGCTGGCCCGGGACCTGGGCAATCTGCCCGGCAACATCTGCACGCCGGGCTACCTCGCCGAACAGGCCTTGGCACTGAGCCGGGAGGGAGGCCTCAAGGCCGAGGTTCTGGAGCAGAAGGACATGGAGAAGTTGGGCATGGGCTCGCTCTTGTCGGTGGCACGCGGATCGCGCCAGCCACCGAAGTTCATCATCCTGCGCCATAGCGGCGGCAAGGCCAGGCAAAAACCTATCGTCCTGATCGGCAAGGGCATCACCTTCGACTCCGGCGGCATCTCGCTCAAGCCCGGTGCCGAGATGGACGAGATGAAGTACGACATGTCAGGCGCCGCCAGCGTCCTCGGCACGATGAAGGCCCTGGCCAGAATGAAGTTGCCGCTGAACGTCATCGGACTGGTGCCGAGCGCCGAGAACATGCCGGGCGGCGATGCCAGCCGGCCCGGCGACATCGTCACTTCGATGTCCGGACAAACCATCGAGATTCTCAACACCGACGCCGAAGGCCGTCTGATCCTCTGCGATGCGCTGACCTACGCCGAGCGCTTCGATCCCGAATGCGTGATTGACGTGGCGACACTCACCGGGGCCTGCGTGATCGCACTCGGCCATGTTGCCACCGGACTGTTCGCCAACAACGACGCCCTCGCCGGCGAACTCCTGAACGCTGGCCAGGATGCCTGGGACCGAGCCTGGCACATGCCGATCTGGGAAGACTATCAGGAGCAGCTGAAAAGTCCTTTCGCCGACATGGCCAATATCGGCGGCCGCCCGGCCGGCAGCATCACCGGCGCCTGTTTTCTTTCGCGCTACGCCAAGAAATTCGCCTGGGCACACCTCGATATCGCCGGAACGGCCTGGAAATCCGGGAAGGACAAAGGCTCCACCGGACGCCCGGTACCGCTCTTGACGCATTTCCTGCTGGCGCGCGCCGGCATGGCATGACCAAAGTCTTTTTCTATCACGGCGCGCGAGACCGGCTGCAGGCTGCGGCGGCCTGGCTCTCGCAGGCCATCCTGAAGCGGCAGTCGGTGCTGATCTACGCGCCCGATGGGGCAACAGCCGAGAAGATCGATCGGCTGCTGTGGACCACGCCGGCCACTGGTTTTCTGCCGCATTGCCGCGCCGATAGCCCTCTCGCCGCGCAAACACCGATCTTGATCGTCGGGAACCTCGATACCCTGCCGCAGGAGGAGCGACTGCTCAACCTCTCCAACGACGTGCCGCCGGGTTTTTCCCGCTTCACGGAACTTATCGAGATCGTCAGCGGCGACGAGGCAGACCGGCTGCCGGCGCGCGACCGGTTCAAGTTCTATCGTGACCGAGGCTACGACCTGGAAAGCCAGAAGTTCGACCTGGAGCCCTGATGAGCGAAGAGGATTCCCTGCTTGACCAGGCCGACGCACTGATGCGCCGCCAGCGCCTGTTCGTCGCGGGTACGCAGGCCGAGGCCGCTCGCGGCCTCGTGAGTGACGGTGAAACGGGCCAGGACGATCTGCCGCTGCTGACCGAGGTAGTTGGCGCGGTGCCGAATCCGGCCGCGCATCAGGATGTCCGGAGCGCACGGCTGATAGCTGAGCGCCGTGCGGCACTGGCCCTGCAACTGGACAAATGGCTAGACGAGCAATTGCCGCAATTGGTGATTCTCGCCATGGACGGCATCACCGACCAACTCATCGCCCTGATCAGCAACCGCGTACGGGAAGAACTGATGCCCCGACTGGACGCTATCCTGAAGCCGGCAGACGACGGCGACCGGCCCGGGTGATAGGCGCTCCGGTATAATCGCCGGCTCTTTCGCTGCCCAAACACACTCCCCTGCCGATGGAACTCAAGAAGAGCTTCGACCCCGCCGCCATCGAGCGACACTGGTACGAATTCTGGGAAGGGCACGGCTACTTCAAGGCCGGTCTCGACCGCAGCAAGCCGGTGGAACACGCCTACTGCATCCTGCTGCCACCGCCCAACGTCACCGGCACGTTGCACATGGGCCACGGTTTCCAGCAGACGCTGATGGACACCCTCACCCGTTACCACCGCATGCGCGGCTGGAATACGCTGTGGCAGCCAGGCACCGATCACGCCGGCATCGCCACGCAGATCGTGGTCGAGCGCCAACTCGAAGGCATAGGCCTGTCGCGCCATGAACTGGGGCGCGAGAAATTCGTCGACCGCGTATGGCAATGGAAGGTCGAATCGGGCTCGGCCATCACGCGACAGATGCGCCGGCTAGGCACCTCGCCCGATTGGTCGCGCGAGCGCTTCACCATGGATGCGGGGCTGTCCTCGACGGTCACCGAGACCTTCGTCCGTCTCTACAACGAAGGCCTGATCTACCGCGGCAAGCGGCTGGTGAACTGGGACCCGGAACTGCTCACCGCGGTTTCGGACCTGGAAGTCGTGAGCGTCGAGGAAGACGGCTTCATGTGGCATATCCGCTACCCGCTCGCCGACGGCTCGGACAGTCTGGTCGTCGCGACCACCCGGCCGGAAACCATGCTCGGCGACGTGGCGGTCGCGGTCAATCCCGAGGACGAGCGCTACACCGCGCTGATCGGCAAGTTGGTAGAACTGCCGTTGACCGGACGCAGCATCCCCATCATCGCTGATAGCTATGTGGACCGCGAGTTCGGCACCGGCTGCGTCAAGATCACCCCGGCACACGATTTCAACGACTATGCCGTGGGCAGCCGTCACCACCTGACTCCGCTCAGCATCCTGACCCTGGACGCGAAGATCAACGAAGCAGGTCCTGAGCAATACCGCGGCATGGACCGCTATGACGCACGCCGACAGATCGTCGCCGATCTCGAAGCACTGGGCTTGCTGGAATCGGTCAAGCCGCACAAATTGACCGTCCCGCGCGGCGACAGAACCCATGCGGTGATCGAGCCCATGCTCACCGACCAATGGTTTGTCGCCATGAGCAAAAGCGGTGCCGATGGTCAGAGCATCACGCAAAAGGCTCTGGACTGCGTAGCCTCGGGCGAGATCAAGTTCGTTCCCGAGAACTGGGTCAATACCTACAACCAGTGGCTCAACAACATTCAGGACTGGTGCATCTCGCGGCAACTCTGGTGGGGTCATCAGATCCCCGCCTGGTACGCCGACGATGGTCGCTTCTATGTCGCCCACGACGAAGCCGAGGCGTGCACACTGGCCGCTCGGGACGGATACAAAGGTGGCCTGACCCGCGACCCGGACGTCCTCGACACCTGGTTTTCCTCGGCGCTGTGGCCCTTCTCCACGCTCGACTGGACACCGGCGTACCCGGAAAAATCGAATGACGCGCTCGATCTTTACCTGCCCTCCTCGGTGCTGGTCACGGGCTTCGACATCATATTCTTCTGGGTGGCGCGGATGGTGATGATGACCCGTCACATCACCGGCCGGATTCCCTTCCGGGAAGTTTTCGTGCATGGCCTGATCCGTGATGCCGAAGGCCAGAAGATGTCGAAATCGAAGGGCAACGTACTCGACCCGATCGATCTGATCGACGGCATCGGCGTCGAAGAACTGGTCAAGAAGCGCACCACGGGTCTGATGAATCCCAAGCAAGCCGGGCAGATCGAGAAACGCACGCGCCGCGAGTTCCCCGAAGGAATTCCCGCCTTCGGCACCGACGCGCTGCGCTTCACTTTTGCCAGCCTGGCCAGCCCCGGCCGCGACATCAAGTTCGACCTTCAGCGCTGCGAAGGCTATCGCAACTTCTGCAACAAACTCTGGAACGCCACGCGCTTCATGCTGATGAACTGCGAAGGCCAGGATGTCGGCCTCGACGAAAATCTGCCACGCGAATTTTCCATTGCCGACCGGTGGATCGCGAGCCGCCTGCAGCGCACCGAAGCCGAAATCGCCGGGCATTTCAAGGAATACCGCTTCGATCTCATCGCCCGTGCGATGTATGAATTCATCTGGGACGATTACTGCGACTGGTATCTGGAACTGGCCAAGGTGCAGTTGCAGCAAGGCGCTACCGCTCAGCAGCGCGCCACCCGCTTCACCCTGGTCCGCGTTCTCGAGACCATGCTGCGCCTGGCCCATCCCCTGATCCCATTCATCACCGAGGAACTCTGGCAATCGGTGAAGACACTCGCCGGCAAGTCCGGCGACTCGATCATGGAATCGCCGTATCCCGAGTCGCAAGCGGAGACTATCGACATCAAGGCGGAAGCTTCCATCGAACTTCTCCAGCAGATGATCAATGCCTGTCGCAGCCTGCGCGGCGAGATGAATCTGTCACCGGCGCAGAAGGTGCCCCTGATCGCCACGGGCGATACGGCGACGATTGCGGCCTTTGCGCCCTACCTGCAGGCGCTCGCCCGTCTGGAGAGCGTCACCGCGGCCACGGATCTGCCGCCCGGCGACGCGCCGGTGCAGATCGTCGGCGAGTTCCGCCTGATGCTGAAAATCGAGATCGACCTCAAGGCCGAGCGCGAACGGATTGCCAAGGAGATCGCGCGCGTTGCGGGCGAAATCGTCAAGGCTGAGGCGAAGTTGGCGACCGCCTCGTTCGTCGAACGCGCTCCCGCCCCGGTCGTGGCGCAGGAGCGCGAACGCCTGGCGAATTTCTCCGCGCTCGTCGAAAAGTTGCGCGCCCAGATCGCCCGCCTGGGCTGACCGGGTTTACGGGAACTTGATGCCGTAGGCGATGCCCAGCGAATCCTCATACATGTGCAGGTTGGCGTTGCCGCCGCCAAAGCCTGCCGGAGGCGCGGCAGTCGGAAGAATTGAAGCTGAACCGTTGACGCTGACATTGAAGGCGTGCATGTAAGCGACGCTCAACTCGTTCCTGTTGGCCAGGGTCCAGGTCGTACCCAGAGTCAGGTGATTCTCGACCACGCCCGGCGCCAAGATATTGAAGAAGGTCTGGCTCGCGGGAATCGGCTGCTTGTTGTAACTAAAGCCCGCACGCAGGGCCAGATCCTTGCTGTAGGCATAGCTCGCGCCGAGTTTATACACCGTGGTATTGCGCCAGCCAAAGCCGGGGCCATTGGCCGCACCAAGTTGGCAAGTTCCGGCGAGGAAACAATCGACGGCATTGCCGACGGAATGGCTCTTGCTGTAATTGATCTGCTTGACGTCCGCCCCCAGCGTAAGTTGCGGCGTCGCCTTGAGGGCAATGCCCAAGCCGTAGTTCTCGGGAATATCGAATTCGCCGCCTTCGGCAAAGAGGCCCTTGTACGCGCTGAACTTGCCCTTGATCTTTGATGCGTAGGTCGCGCCCAGCGTGACATTGTCAGCCAACTGGCCGGTCCAGCCCAGACGCAATCCCCAGCCGCTGGTCGTGTCGTTGCCCTTGTCAGTGATGTTGGCCGGACTGACTGACCAGGCGGGGTTTGCAGTGAATGCCTGCAGGCCGGTGGCGCCAAAGCGCTGCTGGGAGAACACCAGGGAGACGCCGAGGGCATTGTTCCTGCTGGCCTTGATGGCGAAGGTCGGTGCGACGAACAACTGCTCGAGGTTGATCCCGCCGGGGTTCTGTCCGCCAAAAGCGCCCAGGAATCCGGCTGCAAACGGATTCGTGTTGTAGCGGGTATTCATGCCGCCATTACCATAGACGGAAATTCCCGCCGACATGGCTGTGCCCAGCATCCGGTTGTAGCCGAACTCGGGAATAAAGAAGTTCTGCTTGCCGTTGCCGTTGTAGCTTCCGTTCAAACCGGCCGTATTGCCAGTAATATCGGCGCCGCGCGAGGGCCTGAACCAATCGAGGCCAAGATCGAGGCGGTCACCGACCATGACCATGCCCGCCGGGTTGTTGGCCGCCGCCAGGGCATCCTGCGGCAGGGCGATGGCAACGCCGGCCATGCCCTTGGCCTTGATGCCGTAGCCGTCCGAGAAATAGCCGTCGGTCGCCAGGGCAGGACTGCTGAGGCCGCATATGGCGAGCAGCGATAAGAGCTGATTCAGTTTCATGATTTTTCCTTCCTCTGGGAAATTTAACGGCGTTCACGGCAACGGGAATGCCTCGAAACACTGCCATCTCGGGCGTTTACAACGCCTATATGAAAAGACTGACGTCGGCTTTCTGCGCGACCGGCAGAAAGGTGGCAGCGCCGGCATAGTCCAGGTCGTCGATGAAGTCGTCGTGACTGAAACCGAACAAGTCGACGGTCATCTGGCAAGCGATGAACTTGACCTCGGCCTCCCGGGAGAGCGCGCGCAACTCCTCGATGCTGGCCACACCGGTGTTTTTGATGGTCTGCTTCATCAGCAAGGTGGCGACCGATTCGAAGCCGGGTATGCCAGCCTGAAGCGCATTGGGTATGTTCCAGTTCAGGCTCTTGAACCAGTCCGGACCGAAAGGCATCTTCATTGGCATGCCCGGATTTCCCAGGGGGCTCACCTTGAGATCGGAGATATCCTTCTTCAGCAGATTGAGACCATAGAAAGTGAAGAAGATCGACACGTCCCAGCCCAAGGCGGCAGCCGTCGAGCCGAGGATGAAAGGCGGATAAGCCCAGTCGAGCGTGCCCTTGCTGGCGATGATGGCCAGAGAGGGGGTGCGGCTTTGTTCGCGCGCCTGCAGTTGCGCCTCTATCCTCTGCGGCAATATCTCATCCAGCCTTTGCCTGATCAGATCGTCTATGACGGCTATCTCGGGGGTCGCACCCATATCGCTTCCTCGAATTATTGCCACGAATCCCGTTATGATGGGACAAGGCCGGCCGCAATAGCAAAGCAGTTGTTCTTATAAGCTAATAACTTTGAACTGCAGGGCCTGGCGCGGCGACGAAATCATCGGGGGTCAGGCTGAGCCTGTCGCAAGTCCGTTTTGGTCAGACCTGAAGCGCCGAATTCCAGCGGTTAGTGGAGTAGCGCCGTCCCTATTGTTTGCGCTTCAGATAAAACTCGAACTCCTTGTTGTTCTCGCCGCTGGCGAGGAGTTCGTTGCCAGTCTGCTTGGCGAAGGCCTGGAAGTCTTTCACCGAGCCCGGATCGGTGGACAGGATGCGCAGCACTTGGCCTCCGCTCATGTCGGTCAGCGCCTTCTTCGCGCGCAGGATGGGCAGCGGGCAGTTCAGACCGCGGGCATCGAGTTCTTTGTCAAAATTCATTTCATCTCCTCAGGGTAGCCGGCAACGCTACAGCGCGTTTATAAACCGGCAAGGCACGGAGTTCAAGACTCAACTGGACATCGTGCGCGCTTCACAGTTCAAGTGTTTGTGGTTTGTTCCGATCGCCACAGATTACCTCGTGGCAAGTGTTGCACTTCGTATTTTAGGCCTCCTTGCTTATTGAAAGGCGACGAATCAGGCTGCCGTCATGGCGTCTTCTGTTTGCTCTCCTTGGCCTCCTTGGCCTGGCGCAGCTTGAGCTCGCGCAGTCTCGAATCGACCGCGGAGTGCTCGTAAAAGTCACCGTCGCCGGCCTTCTGTGCCAGTTGCAACTGTTCGATTGCCGGCAGCAACTGCCCCTGCAGGACATAGACCTCGGCCTGCGCGCGATGCTGCAGCAGACGCTTGCCGAGGCCGGCGTAGGTTCTGGCCTGCAAGCCGTACATATGCGCATCGGAAGGGTACAGTTGCAAGTCATCGGCCGTGGCGGACAGGGCTTGCTGCAACGAACCCTGGGCCAGCAAGGCCTCGACCTGGGCATAGGCGAGCGAACGCTCCTGGGGATAGCGCAGCATCGCCGGTTTCAGGATATTCAGCGCCGCGGCGGTATCGTTCCGGCTCAGGCACAACTGGGCCGCGAAGCCTTCTATCATCGCCGAACTCGCCTTCAATCCGCGCAGCAGATCGACTTCGCGCTGGGCGCCGTCGTAGTCCTTGGCCCGCCACCTGGCGAAGGCCAGACCATAGCGGGTGGCGATCTCGCTGCTGTATTTGTGCTGCCGCACCTGGGTGGCGAACTCCGTGACGGCGTCGCCGGGCGTGCCCTCACCGGCCTTGAGTTTGGCGCGCACCAGCATGAAGTCGAGCGAGTCGGGAACCTGCCGATAGGGCATCTCGCGAATGCGGTTTTCGATATCGGCGATGCGCTCGGTCGTCAGCGGGTGCGTCCGCAAATAACCCGGCGCGTTGTTCTCGTAGAGACGGCCGAACTTCTGCAGGCGCTCGAAGAAGGCGGCCATGCCGCGCACGTCGAAGCCAGCCCTCTCGAGCAGTTGCAGGCCCAGGCGATCGGCCTCGCGCTCGAAATCGCGCGAGTAGTTGAGTTGCTGCTGGATGCCGGCGGCCTGGCCGGCCATCATCGCACCGGCCGACAGGTCGGAATGGCTCCGGGCGGCGAGGATCGCCACCGCCATGGAGAGCAGCATCGGCAATTGCGCCTGGCTCTGGGTGCTCAGTTGGCGCGCCAGGTGATGCTGGGTGACATGGGAAATTTCATGCGCCAGCACCGAGGCCAGTTCCGACTCCGACTGCGCGGCCTGGATCAGGCCGGTATGCACGCCGATATAACCGCCGGGCATGGCAAAGGCGTTGAGCGTGGCATCCTTCAGGACGAAGAATTCAAAATCCTGACGCGCCTCGGTGCTCTGCGAAACCAGCCGCAAACCGAGACGGTTGATGTAGGCGTTGATCTCCGCATCGTCCATATAGGCGGGCTCGTGGAGACGGATATCCTGCATGATCGATTCGCCGATGCGCTTCTCCATCTGTAGCGGCAACTCGGCCTGGGAAGCCTCGCCCAGGTCGGGCAGGCCCTCGGCCATCACGGCAGGGGCGAGAAACAGCAGGAAAGCCAATAGTCTTTTGCGCATGCGCTCTATGATAGCGGATTCGCGATTCCGTTCCACGGGCGACAAGGTGCCGGCGGCCGCTGCGATTGAACTCCTCTGCGCCATCGCGTAAGCTTCGCCTGCCCCGCCAAGCTCACACAGATCCCAGTCGCCATGACCGCAAGTCCGCCGAATTCTCCCCTCACGCACTTCGATGCCGAAGGCCAGGCGCACATGGTCGATGTCGGCGAAAAAAACGAGACCCGGCGCATCGCGCGCGCCGCCGGCAGCATCGTGATGCAGCCGGCCACGCTGGCCCTGATCAGGGACGGCGGCGCGAAGAAAGGCGATGTCCTCGGCGTCGCCCGCATCGCCGCCATCCAGGCCGCGAAGCGCAGTTCGGACCTGATTCCCTTGTGCCATCCGCTCGCCCTGACCCGGGTCGGCGTCGTATTCAAACTGATCGAGGACGAAAACCGCATCAGCTGCGAGGTCACCGCCGAAACCGTAGGTCGCACCGGCGTCGAGATGGAAGCGCTGACCGCGGTCTCGGTCGGCCTGCTGACCATCTACGACATGTGCAAGGCCGTCGACCGGGGCATGGTGATCGGCAACATCGGCCTGCTGGAAAAACAGGGCGGCAAGTCCGGCCACTGGAATGCGCCGGCGTAATGCGAGTTTACTTATAACGCATTCCACGCGACGCGACATCCACGCTGTTCAACCCGCCACCGGAATTTTCGCCATGGCAAATCCCGATCGTTTCCTGCTCGCCGGCGTCATGGGCTGGCCTGTCATGCACTCGCGCTCGCCGATGATTCACAACTACTGGTTCAAGCAGCAGGGCATGGCGGGCACTTACGTGCCGCTCGCGATCCGCCCCGAAGGACTCGCCGCGGCGCTGCGCGCGCTCCATCCGCTGGGATTTTCCGGCTGCAATCTGACCATCCCGCACAAGCAGGAAGCGCTGAACATCGTCGACGAAGTCGACGCCGCGGCGCGGCGCATCGGCGCCATCAGCTGCGTGACGGTGCGCCCTGACGGTGCCTTGATCGGCAGCAACAACGACGCTTTTGGCTTCATCCGCAATCTGCAACAGGCGTTCCCGGACTGGCGGGCCGATGCCGGCCCGGTGCTGGTGATCGGTGCTGGTGGTGGCGCGCGCGCGGTCTGCTACGGTCTGATGGAGCAGGGCGCCCAGGAGATCCGCCTGGTCAACCGGCACTTCGAGCGGGCCAGGGAGATTGCCGACGAGTTCGGCGCCCAGATCCGGGCGTACCCATGGCAACAGCGCAATGAAGTCATGGCCGGCGCCGCCCTGGTCATCAACACCACCAGCCAGGGCATGGTCGGCCAGCCGGCGCTCGAGGTCGATCTTGACCTGTTGCCCGAGCACGCGCTGGCTGCCGACATCGTCTACACGCCGCTAGAGACGCCATTCCTGAAAGCCGCACGGCAACGCGGCAAACGCACGGTCAACGGCCTGGGCATGCTGCTGCACCAGGGACCGCGGGCCTGGCAGGCATGGTTCGGCATCGAGCCTGCGGTGACGGCCGAACTGCGCGCGCTAGTGGAGAGCAGCCTGTGATCAGAGCTGGGCATGGAAGTGGTCCCAGGTTCGCGTAAACAGGCTTTCGGACCAGAGCTTCTCGCGGCATAGGGCAAGCTCCTGCTCATTGAACCGATAGGGTTTCCCGATCTGCTGCGCCATATATTGGCGGTAGGCGTTCTCTTCCATGTAGTTGGCGAGCACGAAGGCTTCGACGATGTTCTTGCCGACGGTGACCGCGCCGTGGGATTTCATCAGCGCCGCCGGGCGATCTTTCAAGGTGGCGGCGAGGCGATCGGCCATCGTCCTGTTGTTGATCGAATTCGGCGAATCCAGAACCGGCATCGGATACACCAGGGAACCCTGGGCAAACACCGGCAGGTATTCCTGTCCGACCATGGTCAGGAAGGTGGACCATTTGGGATGCGCATGGACGACCGCGCCCACGTCCGTCCGAGCCCGGTAGATGCCGGCGTGGAGGTGGAATTCCAGCGGCGGCTTACCCTTCCCCTCGAGAACATTTCCGCCCATGTCGATCCGGCAGACATCGTCGACCGTGAGCCGGCTGCGCTGGCAGGAGCCAATATTGATGAGCATCTGATCCGCGCCGATGCGGATGCTGGCGTGACCGTTGTAGTCGATGATGTCGGCATGCTCCAGCATCAGGATGCAGTCCACCAGCTGTTGTTTCTGCGATTCGATTTCACTCATGAAATTCTCTCTTCGATTATCGGAGGCACTCTTACCAGTTCTGTTCTGCCCTGATCTGCGCGCGCCAGAGGTCCCAGGCGCGCAGGCTGGCGCCCTGATTGACCGCGTCCGCCAGGCGGCCTTCTTCGGCATCCAGTGCGGCCATGGTGGACATCGGCGCCCCCCGGCCGAGCGCCACGGTCCAGTGCTGAATGCGCGCATTGACCTCGAGGTAGACGGCGCGAAATACCGCCGACGCCAGCGAAGGGCCGCAGGCCACGCTGCCGTGGGCACGCATCAAGACGATGTCCTTTCCCGCCATCACGGCAGCGAGGGCGACGCCTTTCTGAGCGTTGCCCACGAGCATGTCCGTGGCGCCGAACTTTTCGCGGATGTCGAACACGGGCACGCCTGCGGCGACGAAGGCGGCATTGTGAAACATCGCCTGCATGTTCACGTTCACCAGTCCGAAGGGAACCACCGAAGGCGAGTGGCTGTGCACCACCGACAGGACATCGGGCCGCGCACGGTAGATCTCGCCGTGGATGTAGCGTTCGAGAAAACTGTTGCGGCCGTTGGCATTGCAGGGATTGCTGTCGAGGTCGTACTCGATGATGTCCTCCGCCGTCACCAGCGCCGGCGCTTTCGAGCAAGCCAGCAGATAGCGGCCGGGAGCAGCCGGGTGGCGCATCGAGACATGGCCGAAGGCATCCATAACCCCCTGGGCTGCGAGTATGCGGCTGGCGGCTGCCAGGTCCGCCAGTTGCGCAGCCGCGACCGGGCCGGCGGAGTCGGGCGGATTGGGATTCAAATGATCACCTATTTTAGAAAAGGCCTAACGCTACCACAGTGCTGCGCGGTCAAACCATCCGATCGCGTTGCGTCAGCAATGGGAACAGCCGCCGCCAGGTGACGGCGACCAGCAAGGTGCCTATACCGCCGAGCACCACGGAACCGATAGGGCCGAACAGGGCGGCGGTGGCGCCCGATTCGAATTCGCCCAACTGATTCGACGCCCCGATGAAGATCGAATTGACGGCTCCGACACGGCCACGCATCTCGTCGGGCGTATCCAGTTGCACCAGGGTCAGGCGAGTCACCACGCTGATGTTGTCGGCTGCGCCGGAAACCGCCAACGCGATCAGCGACAGCAAAAAATGGCGGGACAAACCGAATACCACCGTCGCGACACCGAACAGCGCGACCGCCGCCAGCATCCTCCGCCCCACCCGGCGGTGCAGCGGCCAGCGGGCGAGCGCCAGGGACATCGCCAGCGCGCCGGCCGCCGGCGCGGCGCGCAGCAGGCCCAGGCCTTCAGGCCCGGTGTGGAGAATGTCCCGCGCGTAGATCGGCAGGAGCGCGGTCGCGCCGCCCAGCAACACCGCAAACAGATCGAGGGAAATCGCACCGAGCAGCACCTTACGTTGCCAAACGAAGGCGATGCCCGCGAACACGGTGCGCCAGCTGGCCACCGCGGCAGAGTGCCGGTGCTGGTAACGAACGAACAGCATCAGCAGGGACGACAGCAGCAACATCAAGCCGGCGCAGACATAGACAGTCGTGGCGCCGCGCACATAGAGCAGGCCGCCAAGCGCCGGCCCGCAGATGACCGCCACCTGCATGGTGCTGGAACTCAGGGCCACGGCCCGCTGGAGCAGGTCCTGCGGCACCAGCGACGGGGCCAGGGCCTGCTGGGCGGGCATTTGGAAGGCGCGCGCCACGCCCAACACCACCGACACCGCCAAGATCAAGCCGCGCGTGGCGAACCCGCCATCGGTCGCCGCCACCAGAACCAGCGCCACCGCCGCCTGCATCAGCATGCAGACGGCAAAGATGCGGCCGCGGTGTTGCCGGTCGGCGACATGGCCGGCCGGCAGGATGGTCAGCAGCGCGGGCACGAACTGAAACAGGCCGACCAGGCCGAGGTCCCAGGCGCTGGAGGTGATGTCGTACATCTGCCAGGCCAGCGCCACCATGAGCATCTGGTTGGCCAGGGTGCCGGCCAGGCGGGCCACCAGAAAGCGGAGGAATTGACCTTGGCCGAACAGATCGGACAAACGGGTATCGAGCATCGCCCGAGTTTAGCAGCACGCCGCCAGACATCATCGCCGCTCTGCCAGTTTGTCGAGACCGGGCTAGGCTAGTAAGATCATGGCCTTCAGGAGACTCGACAGATGGACAAGTTGCGCAGAATCGTACTCAGGGGAATCGGCAGCGGCGGCGCCCTTGCCGCCGCGCTGGCCGCCGGCGTGCTCAAGCCGACCCAGGTGCTGGCCGCGGAATGGAACAAGTCCGCCTTCGAGGCCAAGGACCTTGCCGGCGCACTCAGGGGCCTCAACGCCAGCAATGCCGCCGAGAGCAGGGACATCCTGTTCAGGGCGCCGGACATCGCCGAGAATGGCGCCGTGGTGCCGATCGACATCAGCAGCAACATCCCCAACACGACATCGATCGCCGTTCTGGTCGAGAAGAACCCCAACGCGCTCTCCGCCTATTTCGACTTCACCTCGGGCGCCCTGCCCGATGTCTCACTGCGCCTCAAACTGGCGCAGACCTCGATGGTCAAGGTGGTGGTCAAGGCCGACGGCAAGTTCTACACGGTGCAGAAGGAAGTCAAGGTCACCGTCGGCGGCTGCGGCGGCTAGTGCCAGTGCCGCGAAGCAGGTGGTGAACTAAAACGCGCGAAAGCGCCGAGCAACAGAGGAAGAGAGAACATGGCAGAGCCGATGAAAATACGCGCCCAGATGAAGGGCGATAGCGCCGATATCCGCGTGCTAATGAGCCACCCGATGGACACCGGGCAGGTCAAGGACGCCAAGACCGGCCAGACCATCCCGGCGCACTTCATCCAGCAGGTGATCGTCAGCGTCGGCGGCAAAGTAGTGGTCGAGGGACAGATCGGCACCGCGGTCTCGCGCAACCCGGTCTTCGGTTTCAAGGTGAAGGGCGTTCGGGCCGGCGACAAGGTTGTCGTCAGCTGGACCGACAACAAGGGCGACAAGCGCAGCGATGAAGCCGCGATCGTCTGACACGCTAAGCGGCACGCCCGCACCCGGGAAGATACGATGAAGCGAACCGTTCTGTTCTGCGCCGCCATCATTCTCGCGGCCATCGCCCTCGCCACGTCCAGCACCGCCGGCGCGAAGGACGCCGCCACCGCCGAGTTCGAGAAATTCCGCGATGTGCTCGAAGAGGACAACCCGGCGGAACTGTTCGAGATGAAGGGCGAGGAACTCTGGAAGACCAAACGCGGGCCGAAGCAGGTCTCGCTGGAGCAGTGCGATCTCGGCCTCGGGCCGGGCGTGGTCAGAGGCGCCTATGTCGCGATGCCGCGCTACTTCGCCGACGTCGGTCGGGTGATGGATGCGGAGCGGCGCATCGTCCATTGCATGGTCAGCCTGCAGGGCTTCAAGCCCGAGGAGATCGCCCGGCAGCCCTTCAGCAACGCCAGCCAGACCCCCGAACAGACCGCGCTGGTCACCTATGTCGCCGGGCAGTCGCGCAACATGAAGTTCGCCATTCCGATGAACCAGCCCGGAATGCGCGAAACCTACGAGATCGGCAAGGCCGTCGCCGCATACCGCGCCGGCCCCTACGATTTTTCTTGCAGCAGTTGTCACGGCGACGACGGCAAACGCATCCGCATGCAGGAACTGGCCAACATCTCCAGCCCCGAAGGCGCCGCGAAAAGTGTCCAGGGCTGGCCCGGCTACCGCATGACCGGCGGCGTCATGCTCACCCTGCAGTGGCGCATGAACGACTGCTTCCGCCAGCAGCGCTTTCCCGCGCCGAACTATCTGTCGGACACCATCACCGCGCTCATCACCTACCTCTCCGCCAACGCCGAGGGCAGCCTGTACAAGGGCCCGGGAATCAAACGCTGAGGGCCATCATGGAAATTCGCAAGGCATCGTTGATCTGCACCCTGATTTGTACCCAGTTAAGCCTGGCGGCTGCCGCCTGGGCCGATGATCCGCGGGCCAAAGCCATCAGTATGATCAAGGCCGATTTCAGCGCTCAGGGCAGCGCCGGCGTGGACCGCCTGGAACAGGATGGTCTGCAGGCAGTCTGCACTCGCAGCGGCAACAAGCCGCCGCCGGCCATCGCCCGACGCCTGGAGCAGGATCAGCAGGCCGGCATACGCTATCCGGCCGACGGCAAGTTCCTCGGCGACTGGCGCTCGGGTGAGAAAATCGCCCAGAGCGGCAGCGGCTACACCTGGACCGACCCACCGGGCGTCCCGGCCGGCGGCAACTGCTACAACTGCCACCGGCTGGCGCCGCAGGAACTGTCCTTCGGCAGCCTCGGCCCGGCGCTCACCGGCTACGGCAAGACCTTCGGCAACACGACGGAGGTGCAGAAGTATGTTTATGGCAAGATCTACAACGCCAAGGCCAGCCATCTCTGTTCCATCATGCCGCGCTTCGGCCATGTCGGCGCGCTCAACGAGCAGCAGATCAAGGACCTGGTGGCCTTGCTGCTCGACCCCGCGTCGCCGGTTAACCAGTAGGTCGGTTTTTAGGCCGACGACCCGGCGCAGGCAAGCATCGAGGTAACCATCGCCATGTCCATGCAGCGCCGGGAATTCCTGCAGCTTCTCGCCGCCGCCGCGGCCGCCGGCTTCGCTCTCGATTCGCAGGAACTGCTCGCGAGCCAGGGCGCGGAGAAGTTCTACGATCTGCCGCGCTTCGGCAATGTCTCCCTGTTCCACTTCACCGATTGCCATGCCCAGCTCCTGCCGACCTGGTACCGCGAGCCGGACGCCAATCTGGGCATCGGGCCGGCTTCCGGCCACCCCCCGCACCTGGTCGGCGAGCACCTGCTCCGCGCCTTCGCGATCAGGCCCGGCACGGCGGAAGCCTACGCCTTCACCTGCCTCGATTTCGCGGCGGCCGCCAGGACCTACGGCCAGGTCGGCGGCTTTGCCCATCTTGCCACGCTGCTGCGGCTGCTGCGCGCGAACCGCCCCGGCGCGCTGCTGCTCGACGGCGGCGACACCTGGCAGGGCTCGGCGACCGCACTCTGGAGCCGCGGCCAGGACATGGTCGGGGCCTGCCAACTGCTCGGCGTGGACATCATGACCGGCCACTGGGAGTTCACCCTCGGCCATCAGCGGGTCCGGGAAATCGTCGATCACGACTTCGCCGGGAACATCGAATTCCTCGCCCGGAACATCAAGACCGCCGACTTCGGCGATCCGGTGTTCACGCCTTACACGCTGCGCGAGATCGGCGGCACCAGGGTGGCGGTGATCGGCCAGGCTTTCCCCTACACGCCGATCGCCAACCCGCGCTACCTGATTCCCGACTGGACCTTCGGCATCCAGGAAGAAGAGATGCAGATCCAGGTCGATGAAGCCCGGGCCAAGGGTGCGGCAGTGGTGGTGCTGCTCTCGCATAACGGCATGGATGTCGACCTCAAGATGGCCGCGCGCGTCTCGGGCATCGACGCCATTCTCGGCGGGCACACCCACGACGGCGTGCCGGCGCCGACCCTGGTGAAGAACCGCGGCGGCCAGACCCTGGTGATCAACTCGGGCTCGCACGGCAAGTTCCTCTCGGTGCTCGACCTCGATGTCCGCGCAGGCGCCATCCAGGGTTATCGCTACAAGCTCCTGCCGGTCTTCGCCCGGCTGCTACCCGCCGACCCGGCCATGGCCGCCTATATCGAGCAGGTGCGCGCGCCCTATCGGGCCAGGCTGGAAGAGCCGCTCGCCGTCTCGGAGGGACTGCTCTACCGCCGCGGCAACTTCAACGGTTCCTGGGACCAGTTGATCCTCGATGCCCTGCTCGAGGTCAAGGGCGCCGACATCGCCTTCTCGCCCGGCTTCCGCTGGGGCACGACGATCCTGCCGGGGCAGACGATCACCATGGAACAGTTGCTGGAACAGACCGCCATCAGCTATCCCTATACCACGCTCAGCGAGATGAGCGGCGCGACGATCAAGGCCCTGCTCGAGGATCTGGCCGACAACCTGTTCAATCCGGATCCTTACTACCAGCAGGGCGGCGACATGGTGCGGGTCGGCGGCATGACCTATACCTGCGCACCCGGCGCCCGAATCGGCAGCCGCATCCGCGACCTGAGACTGGCGGGCCGCCCGATGTCCGCGGACAAGATCTACAAGGTCGCCGGGTGGGCGCCGGTCGCCGAGGGCGCGACGGGAACGCCGATCTGGGAAGTGATGGCCGATTACCTGCGCGACCGGAAGACGATCGCGCCGCGCAGGCTCAATCTGCCTACCCTGATCGGCATGGAGCATAATCCGGGCATGGTCTGAATTCACATCGTTGTCATCAGGAACAGGTAGCCTATGTCCTCCTCAGGCAAAGACGATACGCACATGGATCTGATACTCTGGCGCCACGCCGAGGCGGCGGTGGCGAGCGAACTCGTCCCAGATCTGAAACGGCGGCTCACCCATCACGGCGAAAAGCAGGCGCGGGCGGTCGCCCGCTGGCTACGCGAGCGCCAGCCCAAACATCTGACCATTCTGGTAAGTCCGGCCGAGCGCTGCCAGCAGACGGCGCATGCGCTGGCGCAGCGCTTCAGCATCGCGGCGCAGATCGGTCCGCACGCCGATGTCGCCGACCTCATCGCGGCCGCCAACTGGCCGGAAGGCCCCATGCCGCGGCAGCGCGCGAGCACCGTAGTCCTGGTCGGCCACCAGCCATCCCTGGGACGACTCGCCGCGCTCCTGCTCTCGGGACAGGAGGCCGACTGGACGATCAAGAAAGGCGCGCTGTGGTGGTTTTCCAAGCGCACCCGGGAAGGCGAGACGCAGACCGTGCTGCGCACGGTGCTCAGTCCGGAGCTGCTCTGAACAGCCGCCCAAATCAGGATATATGTGTGGCCGCTTCCGGATAAAGCTCCGGCAACAAAAACTGCAAGGCGTCAAGAGGAAATGCCAATTGCACCGGAGCAGTGTGTCCTTCACTGGCAACCAGCCTGGTCTCAATCAGCCTGGACAACAAGGCTCGCGCCGTACGTTCGCCTAGCCCGGTCATTTGCAGAAATTCACCCCGTGGCATTGGACCGGCCAGGAACAAATGATACAGAGGCACGATAGCCTCTGCGCGGATGCGCTTGTCAAACTTTGAACGGTAGGAAATCAAGGCATCGAGTCGAGTCTTCATTCCATCGAGATCGAGCAACTTGCCCATGAAGCCCACCTGGTCCTCGGCGATAGAGAGGAACCAATCGCACCACGCCCATAGCGTTTTTTCGCTCAGGTTGCCGCGCCCATCCAAGTCACCTTGCCGATGGCTGTCAGCGGCATCGAGCATCTGGTAGTAGATGTCACGGTTACGTGCGAGGCCCCGGTTCATCGACCAGAGTCCGGCACTAAACGGACAAAGCGCGCAGTGCGTCTGCAATCTCACCGCACGGCCATTGCCGTCGAGAAAGGGATGGACCCAGGCAGTACGATGATGTGCAGCCGCAATCTTGATCAAAGTAGTTTCCAGCCCTGAATTCCGCAAGTAGGCTTTGTCCAGTCGCGCCAGAAATGCGGGAACGGATGACCACAGCGGGGGTTCATGGCGCCCAATAGCCACTTGCACAACACGCAAAGAACCCGGCAGGACGACGCGCCCGTCGGTGGTCGTTCTGTCTTTGCTGGAAAGGCGACCATACAGTGCAGCATGCGCCTGTTGCAAGAAAGCGGAAGACAATACGGCTTCGCCAGCCGCCATCCGTTGCTCCAGTTCCCGTTCGGCTTCGATATGCGCCAAAGCCAAACGCTGCAATCTAGCCACATCCGGCTTGTCGGAAAAGTCACGACGCAATGCTCGCTCTATGTTCAAGGGATGCGTGCTCTGCCCTTCGATGCGATTCGAGTAGTAAGAGTTCATCGCCAGCACAAGTTCGCGCAGACGCGCGATTGTGGCAGGGTGCGCACTACCGGCAAGCAGAAACGAGCGCGCAACGACGGCGCGCGCCCGTTCCTCCAGCTCGTCCAACCGGCGCTGCGGCATAAGCGGCTCGAATTGGGCCGGTTGCGTGTAGTGGTTGATCTTGCTTGGGCTCATATCATAGGGAAATTCATGTATCCAATTTGCCGGTTATTTTGCCAGCCTGTTAATTTTAATTAAGTTGTTTATTTTCAATCGCAAATACTATATTTCAGGTCAACTAATTGCAACCATTTTTCCGGTTATTTTGCCGGCTTCCAAGGCTTGCGGGGCCTGCCAGGCGGCGGAGCGGCCGGGCGCCTGCATTCGCGTCGTCCTCACGGTGCTGGGAAACGCACAGATCGGCCGCCACGAATGCAGGCGCCCGGCTATTTGGCTGGTCCGCTCATCGGCGCTCACTGCCCAATGAAAACGGCCACCGAAGTGGCCGTTTTTATGGCTGCTGCAACAGTCAGGAAACGTGGTCTGTACCCGTTTCGTCGCCCTTAGGTCTTGCAGGCGCCCGCTGCCACGCAAGTGCCGGTTACCGTATAGACGATGGTGGTATCGCCGGTAGCCGGGAGCGTTGGCGTCAATATGTAGGTATAACCGCCGGCAGCCGTCGTTCCGGTAGCGGTGATAACGCCTGTAGTAGCCGTAATCGCTATGGCAGAGAGGTTGGTATCGGCAGCAGGCGCATTTGCCCCGATACCTGCAAACGTATCGCAAGTGGCGGCAATGACGGCATTGGTCTGGATGCACAGAGCCTGGGCAGTCTTGACGGCATTCGTGGCACTAATCACGCCGGAAAAGTGCGACTTCTTGATGTAGTCCTGATACTGCGGCAGGGCGATGGCGGCGAGAATGCCGATGATCGCCACGACGATCATCAGTTCGATCAGGGTGAAACCTTTCTGTAGCTTTTTCATATCATGCTCCTCGATGTTTGCGGCG
>CAILCO010000140.1 GCA_903832735.1 uncultured Sterolibacterium sp. | reverse complement strand
CAAAAAGGACATCTCTATCGCCATGAACTATCTCAACCATCGACCCAGAAAATGCCTCGGCTTCAAAACACCTCACGAGGTTTTCTGGAAGAAGCTACACTCGCGTCATAACGCAGTTGCACTTCAGAGTTGAATCCGCCAAGTTTCCCGGATATAAGGGCAATAACTATGCCGATAGACTATAGCTTATTGATGGCAAATGGATAAATGGATGGCCTAGGTGACACATCTGGTTTGGGTGTAAGGTTTTCCGACGAACATGGAGCGAGTTGATGAGTGTTCCAACGGACACGGTCGCGCGACCGAATCATGATACTTGCATGGCTTCCAGCAACTCCTGTTCCATCTTTACCAAGGTCGCCGTTTTCGCCAATTCCGGACCGCTGATGAGGAAGGTGTCCTCGACGCGTTCGCCGAGAGTGGCGATCTTGGCCGTATGCAGATCGACCCCGTGGCGCGAGAGCACCACGGCGATCGAATACAACAAGCCGGGACGATCGGCCGCCATCACCGACATGATGTAGTACTCACCCTTCTCGTCGGGGCGGATACTGACTTCCGGGGTGATCGGGAAGTGCCGCACCAGTCGCGACAAGCGGCCAGGCGAGGGCGGCTCGAGCGCGGCGCGAGTCGAAAGCCGGGCCACCAGATCGTGCTCGATCAGCGCGATCATGTCGCGGTAGGGCAGTTGCTGCCCTGGGTCGAGCAGGATGAAACTATCGAGGGCGTAGCCGTGGCGCGTGGTGTGGATCTTGGCGTCGGCTATGGAGTAGCCCAGGCGGCTGAAAAATCCGCACAAACGGGCGAACAGTTCAGGCTGGTCGGCAGTGTAGATCATCACCTGCAAACCTTCGGCGACATGGTTAAGGCGCGCCTTCACCACAGGTTCCTCGGCTTCCGGGCGATGGTAGAGCATGCGTGCGTGCCAGGCGATTTCCTCGGCGTCGTGGCGCATGAAATAGACCGTATCGAGTTGGTTCCAAAGCGCCTCCTCGACACCCGGTCGCAGCCCATGAAGACGCAACATGCGCCGCGCTTCCTCCTGGCGGCCGGCTAGTCCTACCGCCTGCTGCGGTGTGGCGCCAGCGAGCAATCTGCGTGTCGCTGCATAGAGATCCTCGAGCAACTTGCCCTTCCAGGCATTCCACACTTTCGGACTGGTACCCCGTATGTCTGCGACGGTAAGCAGGTAAAGGGCGATGAGATGCCGATCGTTTTTCGCTATTGCGGCGAATTTGCGAATCACCTCCGGATCGCCGAGATCCTGTTTCTGCGCGATAGCCGACATGGTCAGGTGATTTTCGACGAGAAAGACCACCAAATCGGTATCCTCTTCCGCCAGTCCGTGTTCCTTGCAGAAACGCTGCGCATCCTTCATGCCGAGTCTGGAATGGTCTCCGCCGCGGCCCTTGGCGATGTCATGGAACAGCGCCGCGACATAGAGCAGCCAATAGCGCTCGAAGCCTGCGGCAAGGCGGCTGCAAAGCGGATATTCGTGGGCGAATTCCGGCATCGAGAAACGGCGCACGTTCCTCATCACCTGCAGAATATGCTGGTCGACGGTATATACGTGGAACAGGTCGTGCTGCATCTGGCCGACGATCCTGCCGAAAGCCGGTAGATAGTTGCCGAGAATGTCGTACTGGTTCATGCGCCGGAATTCATGCACGAGACCGCGCTTCTGCTGGAAGAGAGAAAGAAACAGAGCACGGTTTTCCGGGTCTCGGCGAAAGGTCGCATCGATGCAGCCACGCGCGCGCCACAGGGCGCGCAAGGTGCGGGCCGTCATACCCTTCAACTCGGAGCGTTGCTGCAACAGCAGGAAACTCTCCAGGATCGCGCGTGGCTGTCGTTCAAACGCTTCCTCGTCGCGCACGTCGAGAAGTTCGCGATCAATCTGGAAATTGTCATCGAGAAATATCGGCGTTGTCCTATCCGTCGGGAAGATTCGTTCGCCCAGGTTCTGCAGCAACAGGGTGTTGAGTTGGGTGATGCGCTTGGCGTTCTGGTAGTAGCGCTGCATCAAGAGTTCCGAGGCGCGTTTGGTGGCACTAGCAACGATACCAAATTCCTGTGCCAGCGCTTCCTGGTGATCGAACATCAGCTTTTCCTCGCGTCTCTTGGCGAGGTAGTGCAGGCGTATGCGGATGTGGCGCAGGAAAGTCTCGACGCGTTCGAGTTGCTGCGCTTCTGCCTGAATGATCAGACCGTTTTCGCGGAGTTCGCGCCAGTTCGCGCCGAGCCCGGCGGCGCGGCTGATCCACAGGATCACCTGGAGATCGCGCAGGCCGCCGGGGCTCTCCTTGCAGTTGGGTTCGAGGCTGTAAGGCGTATCGTTGTGGCGCGCGTAACGCTCTTCCTGTTCGAGTTGCTTGGCTTTGAAGAATGCCTTCGGATCCAGTTGCGCGGCGATGGTCCCGATGAATTCTGCAAAGGTTTCCCCGGCGCCCGCCAGGAGCCGTGCTTCGACCAGATTAGTCTGTACCGTGATGTCTCGACCCGCTTCATCGAGGCATTCGGCAATGCTGCGCACGCTGTGCCCGACATCGAGCCCGATGTCCCAGAGTACGCCGACCATTTGCTCGATCTGCGCCTGATGCACAGCGAGCAGTTGATTCGGCAGGAGTACCAGGATATCCACATCCGAAGCCGGGTAGAGTTCGCCGCGACCATAACCGCCGACGGCGACCAGGGCAAGCGGGGGGGGCAGGGCAAAGTGCTGCCAGATCTCGCGCAGCACCGAGTCCACCAGGGCGGCACGGCCGTGCAGCATGGCTGCGGCATTGCTGCCGGCTTGGTAGGCCGCGCGGAGGGCTTCCTGGCCCTCCTGCAACGCGGTTCGCAGCCGCGGGACCAGGCCGGACACCTCGGCATGGCCGGCTGAGGAAACGTCAGGCAAGGGGAATGCTGTCTGGTTTTGCCGGGGCCCCGGCGGAGAGGGTCAGCACCTCGAATCCGCTCTCGGTCACTAAGATCGTGTGCTCCCATTGCGCCGACAGGCTGCGGTCCTTGGTGACGATGGTCCAGCCGTCGGAGAGTTCGGAGATGGCCGCGCGGCCGGCGTTGATCATCGGCTCGATGGTGAAGGTCATGCCGGGGAAGAGTTGGATGCCGGTGCCAGGTCTGCCGTAATGCAGTACCTGCGGCTCCTCGTGAAAATTCAGCCCGATGCCGTGGCCGCAGAATTCGCGGACGACCGAGAAGCCATTGCCTTCGGCGTGCTTCTGGATGGCCGCCCCAATATCACCAAGGGTCGCCCCCGGACGCACCTTGACGATGCCGGCCCAAAGACATTCGTGGGTGACCGTACACAGGCGCCGGGCCAGTATCGAAGGTTCGCCGCCGACCATGAACATTCTGCTGGTATCGCCATGGTAGCCATCCTTGATGGTGGTGATGTCGAGGTTGACGATATCGCCTTTTTTCAAGGGCCGCTCGTTAGGTACGCCGTGGCAGACCTGATGGTTGATCGAGGCGCAAATCGATTTGGGGTAGGGCACATAGCCGGGAGGCGCATAGTTGAGCGGGGCAGGGATGCAGCCCTGTACATCGACCATGTAATCGTGGCAGAGCCTGTCGAGTTCGGCGGTGGTCACACCGGGCTTGACGAAGGGATCGATGTAGTCGAGCACTTCGCCGGCCAGCCGTCCGGCTAAGCGCATCTTCTCTATTTCTATGGGGGTCTTGGGAGTGATGCTCATCGCGACTATGAGTGATGGGAATGGGAATAATTCTACCTGCAGACCGTCGAAAATGATGCTCGGCTTGAAGAAAGTCATATAAAACCGCTATAATCCGCCGCTTGCCTTACCCTGGTTCGGTTACCAATCTACCGATCCACCGGATCAACCAATCAGGGCGCGGCAAAATTCACACGCCCGGCGGCGAACAGGGTGCCTCATTCTGCATGCGATTGCTGAATTGGGGCTGCACAGCCGGGCGGCGGATCAACCCTATTCGGAGAAATATTCAATGTCTTCAACGACTATGCGTCAAATGCTGGAGGCTGGTGTGCACTTTGGCCACCAGACACGTTTCTGGAATCCGAAGATGGCTCCCTACATCTTTGGTCATCGCAACAAGATTCACATCATCAACCTTGAGAAAACCCTGGCCAAGTACCAGGAGGCCATGAGCTTCGTGAAGAAGCTGTCGGCCAAGAAGGGCAACATCCTGTTCGTCAGCACCAAGCGCCAGGCGCGGGAAATTCTCGCCGAGGAAGCGCAGCGCGCCGGCATGCCTTATGTCGATGAGCGCTGGCTGGGCGGCATGCTGACCAACTTCAAGACGGTCAAGCTGTCGATCAAGCGCCTGAAAGACCTCGAGCAGATGTCCCTGGACGGCACCTTCGAGCGCATGAGCAAGAAGGAAGCGCTGATGTCACAGCGCGAGATGGACAAGCTGCGGAAGAGCATCGGCGGCATCAAGGACATGGCCGGCCTGCCCGACGCTCTGTTCGTGATCGATGTCGGATACCACAAGATCGCCATCACGGAAGCCGGCAAGCTGGGCATTCCGGTGATCGGTGTCGTCGATACCAATCATTCGCCCGAAGGCGTCAGTCACGTCATTCCCGGCAACGACGACTCCAGCCGGGCCATCCGGCTCTATGCTCGCGGCGTCACCGACGCCATTCTTGAGGGGCGCAGCGAGTCCTTCAACGAAATGATTGCGGCAGTGGCTGGCGAAGACGAGTTCGTCGAGGTCGAGGAAGCCGCGGAGTAAGCAGGCATGGAGACACCGGGGCATCTTGATGCCCCGGTGTGATGATTGGTTTTGAAACTGGGGTGTGATATGGCGGAAATTACCGCAAGCATGGTTAAGGAACTGCGCGAGAAGACCGACGCGCCGATGATGGAGTGCAAGAGGGCGCTAACCGAAGCCGGTGGCGACCTGGGCAAGGCTGAGGAAATCCTCCGGGTCAAGCTCGGCAGCAAAGCCAGCAAGGCGGCTGGGCGTATCGCGGCGGAAGGTATCGTCGGCACCTATTTTTCGGCGGACGGGAAGTTGGGCAGCATGATCGAGGTCAACTGCGAGACCGACTTCGTCGCCAAGAACGACGATTTTCTCGCCTTTACGAGAAACCTGGCGGAACTGGTGGCGAAAGCCAATCCGGCCGATGTTGCCGCGCTCTCCGCCATGAGCTTGAACGACAAAACGGTTGAAGCTGCGCGCACCGCGCTCATCGGCAAGATCGGCGAGAACCTCTCGATCCGCCGTTTCGCCCGCATCGCGGCACAGGGCAGGTTGGCCAGCTATATCCACGGTGGCTCCAAGATCGGTGTGATCGTCGATGTGGTCGGTGGCGACGAGGCTTTGGCCAAGGATCTGGCGATGCATATCGCCGCTTCCAAACCGAAATCGCTGGATGCCTCTGGCGTTTCCGCCGACCTGCTGGATACCGAACGGCGCATCGCCATTGAAAAGGCGCGTGAAGCCGGCAAGCCCGAAACGATGCTGGAGAAGATCGCTGAAGGTACCGTGCAGAAATACCTGAAGGAAGTGACGCTGCTGGGTCAGATCTTCGTCAAGGATGACAAGCAGACGATCGAGCAATTGCTCAAGAGCAAAGGCGCGAAAGTGGCGGCCTTCACGCTATATATCGTCGGTGAAGGCATCGAAAAGAAGCAGAACGATTTTGCCGCCGAAGTCGCCGCGCAGGCTGCGCAGGCTGCGAAGTAGGTAAGTCGATGGCAACCGCCTATAAGCGCATTCTGGTCAAGCTCTCGGGCGAGGCGTTGATGGGGGAAGATGCCTACGGCATTAACCGTGTCACGTTGGCCAGAATCGTTACTGAGATCGCGTCCGTAGCGCAGCTCGGCGTCGAAATTGGTGTTGTGATCGGTGGCGGCAACATCTTTCGTGGCCTGGCCGGAACGGCGACCGGGATGGACCGGGCGACAGCCGACTATATGGGCATGCTGGCCACGGTGATGAATGCCATGGCACTGGCCGATGCGATGCGCCAAGCGGGGATCAACAGTCGGGTGCAGTCCGCGCTCAACATCGAACAGGTGGTCGAGCCGTACATCCGCGGCAAGGCGATCCGCTACCTGGAAGAGGGCAAGATCGTCATCTTTGCCGCCGGTACCGGCAATCCGTTCTTCACCACCGACACCGCCGCCGCGCTGCGTGGCTCGGAGATCGGCGCCGAGATCGTGCTCAAGGCGACCAAGGTAGATGGCGTCTATACCGCCGATCCGATGAAGGATCCGGCTGCCACGCGCTATACCAGAATCAGCTTCGACGAAGCCATCAACCGAAATCTGAAAGTCATGGATGCCACGGCGCTGGCGCTTTGCCGCGACCAGCGTCTGCCCATCAACGTCTTCTCGATTTTCAAACCGGGCGCCTTGAAACGCGTGGTGCTGGGCGAGGACGAGGGCACCATGGTGCACTGTTGAGGAGAGCAGGATGACCGCCGAACTCAGGAAAACCACCGAACAAAAGATGCAAAAGTCGCTCGAGGCGCTGAAAAGCGACCTCGGCAAGATACGCACGGGCCGCGCCCATACCGGCATCCTCGACCATGTCCAGGTCGATTACTACGGCTCTATGGTGCCGATCAACCAAGTGGCCAATCTCACCCTGATCGATGCTCGCACTATCGGTGTGCAAGCATGGGAAAAGCCGATGATAGGCAAGGTCGAGCGCGCCATCCGCGATGCCGACCTGGGCCTGAATCCGGCGACGCAAGGCGACATGATCCGCGTGCCGATGCCGGCCCTGACCGAAGAGCGTCGCCGCGAGTTGATCAAGGTGGTCAAGCATGAGGGAGAGAATGCCAAGATCGCGGTACGAAACCTGCGCCGCGACGCGAATGCGCATCTCAAGGATTCGCTGAAGAAAAAGGAAGTCTCTGAAGATGACGAGCGCCGCGCCCAGGAAGACATCCAGAAGCTGACCGACCGCTTCGTGGCGGAGATAGACAAGTTTCTCGCCGAAAAGGAAAAGGACCTGATGGCCGTCTGACCCTGGCTTTGTCCGGATTAGTTCGAAAGAGGGAGAAGGTTTGAGCCGTTTATCCAGTTCCACCCAGACTATCCCCGCAGCCGGCGATATGCCGCAACATGTTGCGATCATCATGGACGGCAATGGCCGCTGGGCCAAGAAGCGCTTCATGCCGCGCATTGCCGGTCATAAGCGTGGCGTCGAAAGCGTGCGTGCAATGGTCAAGGCCTGCATCCAGCGCGACATTCCCTATCTGACGCTGTTCGCCTTCAGTTCCGAAAACTGGCGGCGTCCGGAAGAGGAAGTCAGCTTTTTGATGAACCTGTTCATCCGCGCCCTCGAAGACGAAGTGGTAAAGCTGGACAGGAATGGCGTGTGTTTCCGTGTCGTCGGGGATCTTACTCACTTCGAACCGAAGCTGGTCGAACTGATCGCCCGTGCCGAGAGACTCACCGCTGGAAACAAGCGCCTCACCCTGACCGTCGCCGCCAACTATGGCGGGCGCTGGGACATCATGCGGGCTGTGCAGCGGCTGCTTGCCGCTCAGGCCGGCCAGGGTGGCGAATTAACCGAAGCCGATCTCGCCAAGCATCTGGCGATGGCCTATGCCCCCGAGCCGGATCTGTTCATCCGGACCGGAGGCGAGCAGCGCGTCAGCAACTTCCTGCTTTGGCAACTCGCCTATACCGAACTGTATTTCACCGACCTGCTCTGGCCGGATTTCAACGCCGCCGCGCTCGATGCCGCCATCGCCTCCTACCACAACCGCGAGCGCCGCTTCGGCCGTACCAGCGAGCAACTCCGCGAGGAATGCGCGGCGCAGCCGCCGCTGACCGGCGCCGCGGCTGCGCTGGAGGATCAGCAACAAGATGCTTAAGACGCGGGTCGTCACCGCGCTATTCCTCGCCGCAGGACTCCTCGCCGTGTTGTTTCTGCTGCCTCCCGGCGGCGCGGTGGCCGTGTTTGCCGCGATCGTCGCGCTGGCCGCCTGGGAATGGGCCGGGTTGCTCCGGATGGCGCAGCGACAGCGCTGGATTTATGCAATCCTGATCCTGATCCCTTGCGCTTGCATTTATTTGCTTGGAATGCCTTCACGGCTCCTGGTCGGGCTTTGCTGGCTGGCACTGGTCTTCTGGTTGTCGCTGGTACCGCTCTGGCTTGGTCGCGGCTGGCCGCTCAGGAATGATCCCGGCGGAATGACGGTTGGTTGCTTGCTGCTGATACCGAGTTGGGCGGCGATGGTCGTGCTCTACAACAAGGGTCCGTTGCTGCTGCTCGCGGCGATGGCGCTGGTCTGGGTGGCGGATATCGCCGCCTATTTCGCCGGGCGCGCCTGGGGCAGGCATAAACTTGCACCATTGATCAGTCCGGGCAAGACCTGGGAGGGCGCTGCCGGCGCGCTGCTGGCCGTACTCGCGTACGGCATCGCCCTCGGCCTGGCTTCGGGCCGGCTCAGCTTGACCGAGCCACGCGTGATCGCTTGGGCGGTGGCGGCATTGGCGCTGGCCACCGGCGTCAGCATCCTCGGCGACCTGTTCGAATCCATGACCAAGCGTCAGGCCGGGATCAAGGATAGCAGCCAGCTTCTGCCAGGCCACGGCGGCGTACTCGACCGCATCGACAGCCTCACTTCTACGCTGCCTTTGCTGGCGTTGGCGGCACAACTCGGCACCTGACATGGCGCGTCGCGAAAAACAAAGACTGGCCGTACTCGGCGCCAGCGGTTCCATCGGCGTCAGCACCCTCGATGTTGTTGCGCGCCATCCGGAGCGCTTCGAACTGATCGCGCTGACCGCATATTCCCGCATCGATGTGCTGGCCCAGCAGTGTCTCCGTCATCGCCCGCGTTATGCCGTGGTGGGCAGCGCAGCAGATGCCAAGACCCTGTCCGCCGTGCTTTCCGACGCCGGTCTGGCAACCGAGGTGCTGGCCGGGCCGGAGGCACTGGAGAGGGTTGCGGCACTCGATGAAGTCGATACGGTGATGGCGGCGATCGTCGGTGCCGCCGGCCTCGCGCCGACTCTGGCCGCGGTGCGCGCCGGCAAGCGTCTCCTGCTGGCCAACAAGGAAGCGCTGGTGATGGCGGGCGCGCTGTTCATGGCAGAGGTGAGTCGTTCCGGCGCGCAACTGCTGCCGATCGACAGCGAGCATAACGCAGTGTTCCAGTCCTTGCCCGCGGACTATGCCGGTTCGTTCGACGGCAAGGGCGTGCGCCGTATTCTGCTGACGGCCTCGGGCGGGCCATTTCTCAATACGCCCATGGCGCAATTGATCTCGGTTACCCCGGCTCAGGCTTGCGCCCATCCGAACTGGGTGATGGGACGGAAGATCTCGGTGGATTCGGCGACGATGATGAACAAAGGCCTTGAGGTGATCGAGGCGCACTGGTTGTTCAACGCGCCAGCGGATCGGATCGAGGTGGTGATTCATCCGCAGAGCGTGATCCATTCGCTGGTCGAATATGCCGATGGATCCGTGCTCGCCCAACTCGGCAACCCGGACATGCGCACGCCGATCGCTCATGCCCTGGCCTATCCTGAACGCATCGAGGCCGGTGTGACGCCGCTAGACCTGTGCGCCATCGGGCGACTGAGCTTCGAGCGACCCGACGGCAAGCGCTTCCCCTGTTTGCCTTTGGCCTACCAGGCCATGTCCGCAGGCGGTAGTGCGCCGACCCTGCTCAACGCCGCCAACGAGGTGGCGGTGGCGGCATTTCTGGCAGGGCGTCTGCCCTTCCTCGCCATCGCCGATATCATCTCCGCCGTGCTCGACGCGCTGCCCGCCGTGCCCCTGCCGGATCTCGAAGCGGTGCTCGGCGCCGATCGGGAGGCGCGCCTGGCGGCTGGCAAGGCCGTGGCCCGCAGGGAAACATGAGCATCGGCGGGTTGATCTATTACCTCTGCGCCTTCGCGGTGGCCCTGGGCACCCTGATCGTGGTGCACGAGCTGGGCCACTTTATCGTGGCGCGGGCGATCGGGGTCAAGGTGCTGCGTTTTTCGCTGGGTTTCGGCAAGGTGCTTTGGTCGAAACGTCTTGGTCGTGATGGCACCGAATGGGCGGTCGCCGCATTCCCGCTCGGCGGCTATGTCAAGATGCTGGACGAGCGCGAGGGCCAGGTTGCAGCGCATGAATTGCCGCGCGCTTTCAACCGTCAGCCGTTGGCCAAGCGTTGCCTGGTCGTCGTTGCCGGTCCGCTGGCCAACCTGCTACTGGCGATCATGCTCTACTGGCTGTTATTCATGCACGGCGCAGAGCAACTCCGTCCGCTGCTGTCCGCTCCGCCCGCCGCCACGACAGCGGCTGCTGCCGCCGTGGAAGCAGGCGAAACCGTGCGCGCGGTCAACGGCAAGGCCATCACGACCTGGCAGGACCTGAACTGGGAACTGATGCAGGCCGCTCTCAATCATTCACCTGTCACGCTGGAAGTGATCAGCCCTGGCCACGATATTGCCTACCGGCACTTGGAAACACAGGGGCTGAGCGCCGCCGATCTCGAGTCTGATCTGCCGCAGCACTTAGGGCTGCTACCCTACCGCCCTGAACTCAAACCGATCGTCGGCGTGGTGACGCCGGCTGGCATTGCGGAGCAGGCCGGCATGCGCAGCGGCGACCTGTTTCTGGCCATTGACGGGCAGTCCGTATCCACCTGGAATGAGGTGGCGGCGATGATCCGCAAGGCGCCTGGTCGGGCGCTGCGCTTCGAGGTGCAAAGAGGTGGCGCGCGCATGGTGTTGCAGGCTACACCGGCAACCGTGGCCGAGGGCGGCGGCAGTATCGGCCGCATCGGCATCATGGTCCAGACGGATCCGGGCTTGCGCGACCGTTTGATGGTCACCGTGCGCTATGAGGCTTGGCCAGCGCTGGGCATGGCGGCGGCACAAACCTGGGACACTTCCTGGTTCAGCCTGAGGATGATAGGTCGGATGATCAGCGGAGAGGCCTCATGGAAAAATCTCAGCGGCCCGGTGACCATCGCCGACTACGCAGGACAGTCCGCCAAACTTGGTTGGCCGCAGTATCTGAAATTTCTGGCGCTGATCAGCATCAGCCTTGGTGTGCTCAACCTGCTGCCTATTCCGATACTGGATGGCGGCCATTTATTGTATTATACGATTGAGATGATCAAGGGCGGCCCGCTCTCCGAGCGGGTAATGGAAATCGGTCAGCAAATCGGTCTGTACCTGCTGGTTCTGCTGATGGCATTCGCCTTTTACAACGACATTAACCGTCTCGTTTCCGGATAGCCGCATGAATAAGAACCTGATCGCTGGACTGGTTGCGGCATTGTTCGCGACCTCGGCTTCCGCCTTCGACCCATTCGTCGTCAAGGACATCCGCGTCGAAGGCATCCAACGTACCGAAGCGGGGACCGTATTTAGCTACCTTCCGGTCAAAGTCGGCGACACCATGACCGACGACAAGGCCGCGCAAGCCGTCAAAGCGCTTTTCGCGACGGGTTTCTTCAAGGATGTCCGGCTCGAGATCGAAGGCGGCGTGCTGGTGGTTCTGGTCGAGGAACGACCTGCGGTCGCCTCGCTCGAATTCGTCGGTTTGAAAGCATTCGAGAAGGAGCAAATCAAGAAGGGCCTGATCGAGGTCGGCCTGGCCGAGTCGCGAATTTTCGATCGTTCGCTGGTGGACAAGGCCGAGCAGGAATTGAAGCGGCAATATCTTTCCCGGGGCTACTATGCGGTAAGCATCAAGACCACGATCACGCCGCTGGAACGCAACCGCGTCGGCATCAACTTTGCGGTTGAAGAGGGAGATATCGCCAAGATCAGACAGATCAATCTGGTCGGTGCCACAGCCTTCAAGGAAAAGGATCTCCTGGCGCTGTTCGTCCTTCGGACGCCGGGATGGCTGACTTGGTACTCCAAGAACGATCAATATTCCAAACAAAAGCTCGCGGGCGATCTGGAAACGCTGCGCTCTTATTATCTCGATCACGGCTATGTCGAGTTCAACATCGATTCCACCCAGGTGTCGATCTCGCCGGATAAACAGGACATCTACATTACGGTGAATCTTTCCGAGGGTGAGCAATACACCGTTTCCTCGGTAAAGCTCGCCGGCGACCTGCTGGTTGCCGAAGATGAATTGAAGAAGCTGATCAAGATCACTCCCGGCGAAACCTTCTCACGCGAGGCGCTGACCGAGACCACCAAGAAGATCAGCGAGCGTCTGGGCAACGAGGGTTACGCCTTCGCCAACGTCAATGCTTCGCCGGAGCTCGACAAGGAGAAGCGCCAGGTGGCCTTCACCATCTATATTGATCCTGGCCGGCGCGTCTATGTGCGACAGATCAACGTCACCGGCAACAATCGCAGCCGCGACGAGGTGATCCGTCGGGAACTGCGCCAGATGGAGGCGAGCTGGTACGACGGCGATAAGATCAACAAGTCGCGTACCCGGGTCGATCGCCTCGGCTATTTCGAGGATGTGACGGTGGAGACGCCGGCCGTTCCTGCGACCACCGATCAGGTGGATGTCAATGTGAACGTCAAGGAGAAGCCGACCGGAAATGTGATGATCGGGGCCGGCTTTTCCAGTTCCGAGAAACTCGTCCTGTCCGGTTCTCTGTCGCAGCAGAATCTCTTTGGCAGCGGCAAGACTGCAGGCGTGCAGATCAACACCAGCAAAGTCAATTCGGTGGTATCGCTGTCCTACACCGACCCGTATTACACGGTCGATGGCATAGGTCGGGGTTTCGATGTGTACCACCGCAAAACCAATACCAGTTCCCTGGTGGTCGGCGCCTACGACAGCAGATCCACGGGTGGCGGGGTGCGTTTTGGCCTACCGATCGCCGAGGATGATTCGATCAGCCTCGGACTATCCGGCGACCTGACCAGCCTGGCGGTCAATAATTACAGTCCGCTGCCATTCCAGAACTACGTCAGACGCTTCGGCGACACCAACACAACCTTGCTGGGCACGGCTGGTTGGGCCAAGGAAACCATCGACAGCCGTCTCTATCCGCTCACCGGCTCGATCAACCGGATAGTCGGAGAACTCGGCCTGCCCGCCGGCGACCTGGGCACCCTGCATTATTTTCGGACCAATTTCCAGCACCAACAGTTCATCCCGGTCATCGCCCGCAACTACACCTTGCTGCTCAACGGCGAGTTCGGTATCGCCGGCGGTTATGGAGGACTGCCTCTGCCTTTCTTCAAGAACTACTATGCCGGTGGTATCGGGTCGGTACGCGGTTATGACGCCAGTTCGCTCGGCCCGATAGATGTGGTAACGGGTGCCAGGCTAGGCGGTACCCGGCGGCTGGTGATCAATGCGGAATTGCTCATCCCGATGCCCGGAGTGGGGCTAGACAAAACGGTGCGCCTGGGCGCATTCATAGACGGCGGCCAGGTCTGGGGGCAAGGGCAGAAGATCAGCACGGGCGATTTACGCTACAGCACAGGCGTATCATTGGTCTGGTCGTCACCGCTGGGCCCGCTTAAATTCAGCTTCGCCAATCCGATCAACAGGCAGCCCGACGACAAGGTGCAGCGTCTGCAGTTCCAGATGGGCACGACATTTTGATATGATGACTGCAGCAAGGAGAACCACGTTGAACAAGATTTTCGTATCGGTACTGGCCGCAGCTTGCTTGATCGCCGCCGTGCCGGCCAGAGCCGAGGTCAAGATTGGTTTCGTCAACAGCCAGCGCGTTCTGAACGACGCGCCGCAGGCCACCAAGGCGAAGAAGAAGATCGAGAAGGAGTTCGAGAAGCGCGATCAGGACCTGCAGAAGGTTGCGAAACAGCTGCAGGCTATGCAAGAGGCCCTGGAGAAGAATTCCGTCACGATGGCGGAGTCCGATCGGCACAACAAGGAACGTGAATTCAGCGATATGAATCGCGACTTCCAGAGAAAACAGCGGGAATTCCGCGAAGACCTGAACCTGCGCCAGAATGAAGAGATGGCGGCGATTTTCGAACGCGTGAACAAGGTCATCAAAAGCATTGCCGAGAGCGACAAATATGACATCATCTTACAGGAAGCGGTCTACGCCAGTCCGCGTATCGATCTGACCGACAGGGTAATCAAGGCGCTCGGCGACGGCGGCAAGTAGGCGGCCCGCGATTTGACTTCCGTTCGCGTAGACGAGATCGTCGCCCGCTTCGGCGGCGAACTGATCGGCGATGGGGCTCGGAGCATCGTCCAGGTTGCGACTCTGGACCACGCCGGCGCTGATGAGATCAGCTTCCTCGCCAATCCCAAGTACCGGGAGCGACTTGGCTACACCCGCGCCGGCGCGGTGATACTCGGCCGCCAGGCGGCCGCCGACTGTCCGGTCACCTGCATCGTATGCGACCAGCCCTACCTCTATTTTGCCCGCGTCTCCCAATGGCTCAATCCGCGCAGCCGTTCCGCACCGCTCCGCCATCCCACTGCAGCGATCGAAGCTGAACTGCCGGCCAGCGTAAGCGTCGGGGCCGGCGCCTCTATCGGCAAAGGATGCGTTATCGGCGAGCGCGTGGAAATCGGACCAGGTTGCGTCATCGGGGCGGGCTCTTGCATCGGTGACGATACGCAGCTTTATGCCAATGTCACCGTGTATCCCGGTTCTGTCGCCGGACGGCGCGTGATCATCCACGCTGGCGCGGTCATCGGTGCGGACGGTTTCGGTTTCGCCCGCGAAGCGGACGGCTCCTGGCTCAAGATCCCGCAGATCGGCCGGGTCGTCATCGGCGATGACGTCGAGATCGGCGCCAACACCACGATCGATCGCGGCGCCCTCGACGACACCGTGATCGAAGACGGCGTCAAGCTCGACAATCAGATTCAGGTCGGCCACAACGTCCGTATCGGCGCCCATAGCGCACTGGCGGGCTGCGTCGGCATCGCCGGCAGCGCCACGATCGGACAGCGGTGCACGGTCGGCGGCGGGGCGGTGATCCTCGGTCATGTCACTCTCGCCGCCGATGTCAACGTTTCCGCCGGCACGCTCGTGGCAAAATCCATCAACCGCGCGGGCACCTATACAGGCACCGTGCCGTTTCTCGAACACGCAAACTGGTTGAAAAACTTCTCGCAACTGCGTCACCTCGAGGCGCTGGCGGATAAAATACGCGCCCTCGAAGCGCAAGTGGCGCACATGGTACGTGTAGCCGAACCGGAGAAAAAGTCATGACCTCGATGGACATCCGTGAAATTCTGGAATATTTGCCGCATCGTTATCCCTTCCTCCTGGTCGATCGCGTGCTCGAGTGCGTTCCAGGCGAACGAATCCTGGCCCTGAAAAATGTCAGCATCAATGAGCCGTTCTTCCCCGGACACTTTCCGCATCATCCGGTGATGCCGGGCGTGCTGATCATCGAGGCGCTGGCCCAGGCTGCGGCACTGCTCTCCTTCAAGACCCAGGGCAACAAGTCCGACGACAAGTCAGTGTATTACTTCGTCGGTATCGACAATGCTCGCTTCAAGAAGCCGGTCATTGCCGGCGACCAGTTGCTGCTCGACGTTGCCATCATGCGGAATATGCGCGGGATCTGGAAGTTCGCCGGCAAAGCCCGCGTCGGCGAACAAGTCGTCGCCGAAGCGGAACTGATGTGCACCATGCGCGCAATTCCATGAACGCTGCGAACGCCGCGATCCATCCGACCGCCATCGTCGAGCCTGGGGCGCGCCTGGGCTCGGGCGTGGCCATCGGTGCCTATTCGATCATCGGCGAACATGTCGAGATCGGTGACGGCTGCCGCATCGGACCGCATGTGGTGATACAGGGGCACACCCAGCTCGGTCGGGACAATCAGGTTTTCCAGTTCTGCTCGATCGGGGCGGCGCCTCAGGACAAGAAATACGCCGGGGAAGCGACCCGGCTCGAGATCGGCGACCGCAACACCATCCGGGAGTTTTGCACCTTCAATTGCGGCACGGTCCAGGATGCCGGACTGACGCGGATGGGCAGTGACAACTGGATCATGGCTTACGTTCATGTGGCGCACGACTGCGTGATCGGCAATCACACCATCTTCGCCAATAACGCGCAGCTGGCCGGCCACGTCAGCGTCGGCGACTGGGCGATACTCGGCGGCTTTTCCGGGGCGCACCAGTTCGTTCGCATCGGCGCCCACAGCCTTGCCGGCATCAACAGCATCCTGTTGCAGGATCTGCCGCCTTACGTCACGGTTTCGGGCAATCCGGCACAACCGCATGGGATCAACAGCGAAGGCTTGAAGCGGCGGGGCTACAGTTCGGCCGCGATCATGGCCATCAAGCGCGCTTACAAGGTGCTCTACAAGTCCGGCTTGAAGCTCGATGAAGCGCAGGCAGCGATTGCCGCGACCAGCGGGGAAACCCCCGAACTCAAGCTGCTCGCCGAATTCCTCGCCACGTCCGGCCGCGGCATCATCCGCTAGCCGCACCGGGCAGGAATCTCAACATGGCCGGTCAACTCAGGATAGCCATGGTCGCCGGGGAGGCTTCTGGCGATCTGCTCGCGAGTCACTTGATCGCTGCGCTGCAGGCGCATTTGCCGGATGCCCATTTCTGCGGCATCGGCGGGCCGAAGATGCAGGATTCGGGACTCGATGCCTGGTGGCCGGCGGAACGGCTCGCGGTGCGCGGCTATGTCGAAGTGTTGCGCCACTACCGCGAAATCAGCGGCATTCGCCGGCAACTGCTACGGCGCTTGCTGGCGGATCCGCCCGACGTGTTTATCGGCGTCGATGCGCCCGATTTCAATCTTTGGCTGGAAACCCGGCTCAAGGCTGCAGGCATCGCCACCATCCATTTTGTCAGCCCCTCGGTCTGGGCCTGGCGCGCCGGGCGCATCCGGCACATCGCCCGGGCCGTCAGCCAGATGCTCTGCCTGTTCCCGTTCGAGCCGGCGCTCTATGAGAAGCATGGCGTGCCGGTGCGCTATGTCGGCCACCCGCTGGCCGACATCATTCCGCTAGAACCGGACCAGCACGCGGCACGGGAGCGCCTCAACCTGACGCAGGATGGACTGGTCTTCGCACTCCTGCCGGGAAGCCGCCAGTCGGAACTGCAGTTCATGGCCAAGACTTTTATCGAGACCGCACAAGCCCTGAACCGGCGCCATCCGCAGGCGCGCTTCCTGGTCCCCCTGGTGACCCGCGAGACGCGCATCAGTTTCGAGAATGCACTGTGGCAATACGGCGCCCAGGAATTGCCGCTGACCCTGCTCTTCGGCCATGCCCACGATGCCATGGCCGCAGCCGATGGCGTCCTGGTGGCGAGCGGAACGGCAACGCTGGAAGCGGCGCTGTTCAAGAAACCGATGGTAATCGCCTACAAAATGTCGCCGTGGTCGTGGCGGCTGATGCGCCGCATGCGGCTTCAGCCCTGGGTAGGGCTGCCGAATATTCTTGCCGGCCGCTTCGTCGCGCCGGAGTTCCTTCAGGACCAGGCGACGCCCGAGAATCTCGCCCAGGCACTGGCCAACCTGGTCGTAGATCCGATCGTTCCCGGACGCCTCTTCCAGATCTTCTCCGCTCTTCATCGGCAACTGCGGCGCAACACCGCGGAGCAGGCCGCGGCGGCGATCTTGCCTATCCTGCGCCGCGCCACATGAAGGCAGCGCTGATCGCCGGCGTCGACGAAGCCGGACGCGGTCCGCTGGCAGGTCCAGTGTATGCGGCGGCAGTGATACTCGATCCGGCGCGGCCGATCGAGGGGCTGGCCGATTCGAAGAAGTTGACTGCCAAGAGCCGCGAGCGTCTCGCCACCCTGATCCGTAGCCGGGCCTTGGCCTGGGCCGTCGCGGCGAGCAGCGTCGATGAGATCGACAGCATCAATATCCTCCAGGCCAGCCTGCTGGCCATGCGTCGCGCAGTCGAAGCGCTACGGCCGCAGCCCGATGCCATCGAGGTCGACGGACTGTTCTGTCCTGACGTCGCGATGCCGGCGCGGGCCATCGTCAGGGGCGATGCCAGCGTCGCGGCGATCGCCGCCGCGTCCATCCTGGCCAAGACTGCACGCGATGCCGAACTGCTGCGTTTGCACGCTCTCTATCCGCAATACGGACTCGACCGGCACAAGGGCTACCCGACCGCGGCACACTTGGCCGCCTTGAAGAATCACGGTGTCGCGATGATACACAGGCGCAGCTTCGCCCCGGTGCGCCGCTTACTGGAGGAAAAATCCCCATGAACTTAATGCCCCTGCTGATGTTCCTGCATCTGGTCGCCGTCGTCGTCTGGGTCGGCGGCATGTTCTTCGCCTACCTCTGCCTGCGACCGGTCGCCGCCGCTCTCCTGCCGCCGCCGCAGCGCCTAACGCTGTGGGCCGGCGTGCTCGGCCGCTTCTTTCCCTGGGTGTGGCTGGCGGTGGCGCTGATCCTCACCTCCGGACTGAGCATGATAGAGGTTATCGGCTGGCGCGGTGCGCCGCTGCACTGGCACCTGATGCTGACTATAGGCGTCGTCATGATGATGATTTTCGCCCATCTCTATTTTGCGCCCTACCGCAGGCTGGGCCGGGCCGTTGCCGCTGCCGACTGGCCGGGAGCTGCGTCCGCCCTGAACCAGATCCGGAAGATGGTGGCAATCAATCTGGCGCTGGGCGTGACCACCATCGCCGTCGCCAGCCTCGGTGCCTATTTGGCGCACTGACGTTGCAACTGCCGCGTATGAAGACCATCCATTCGCGCGACAACGCCGCCTTCAAGGTTTTGAAGTCACTCGCCGGCGACGCTCGCGAGCAGCGCCGGCAAGGGTTTACGCTGCTTGAGGGCAGCCATTTGGTTGCTGCCTATCGCGACAAGGTCGGCCTGCCGGAGCGCCTGATCCTCAGCGAGCACGGTGCGGCACAGACGGAAATCATCGCCCTGCAGGCCCGGCTCGCCGGCACCGACACGCTGCTGTTGAAGGACAGTCTGTTCGCGGAACTCTCCGGCGTGGCCACACCGACCGGCATCCTCGCCCTGATCCGTATTCCAGCGTCGCCCTCGGAGCTCCCTTGCGCCGGTTCATGCGTGCTGCTCGACGCCTTGCAGGATGCCGGTAATGTCGGTTCGATTCTGCGTAGCGCGGCAGCCGCAGGCGTCCGCGACCTGTTCCTCGGTCCGGGGTGCGCCGGCGCCTGGACACCGCGGGTTCTGCGTGCCGCGCAGGGCGCCCATTTCGACTTGCAGATTCGCGAGCAGGCTGATCTTGCCAGGATCATGGCGGACTTTTCCGGCAGCACCGTGGCGGCCACGGCGCATCAAGGCGATCCGCTCTACCGGCTCGATCTCAGCGGACCGGTGGCCTGGCTGTTCGGCAACGAGGGCGGCGGCATCTCGGCGCAACTACTCTCCGGCGCACGCCTTAGGGCTGCCGTGCCGATGGCGCCAGGCAGCGAATCCCTGAACGTCGCCGCCGCAGCCGCCATCTGCCTGTTCGAGGAAGTCCGGCAGAAGAATTTCTAGTAAGCGTTTCGGTCGAGCTTCACCGTTTGCATCAGCGTCGCGGCGATTTCCTCGATCGACTTGGTGGTGGAATCGAGCCAGCGTATCCCCTCGCGCTTCATCAGCTTCTGCGCGGCGTCGACTTCGTAGCGGCAGTTTTCCGGCGATGCGTAGTGGCTCTCGGGACGGCGTTCCCAGCGGATCTGGCTGAGTCGATCCGGGCCTATGGTCAGGCCGAACAACTTGTGGCGATGCTTGGCCAAACTGCCCGGCAGTTTGTTGCGTTCGAAGTCCTCGGGAATCAGGGGGTAGTTGGCGACCTTGATGCCGAACTGCAAGGCGAGGTAAAGGCTGGTCGGGGTCTTGCCGCTTCTCGAGACGCCGACCAGGATCACATCGGACTTGTCGAGATCGGTGTCGGAGATGCCGTCGTCGTGGGCCAGGGTGAAATTGATGGCATCGATCCGCGCCGAATAATCCCGACTGTTGGCGCCGCCATGCGAGCGACCTATGGTGTGGGTGGAGCGCTCGCCCAACTCGGCTTCGAGCGGCGCGATGAAGGCTTCGAAAAAATCCAGGATCAGTGCGTCGCCTTGGCGCAAGGCCGCCGAGACCTGGGCGTTGACCTGGGTCGAGATGACGAAGGGGCGCACGCCATCGAGGCGCCTGGCTTCGCTGATTCTGGCCACGCATTCCTCGGCCTTGACCACGGAGTCGACGAAGGGCATGCGCACCGTGCGGAATTTCAGATCGCCGAACTGCGATAGCAAGCTGTGGCCCAACGTCTCGGCGGTGATGCCGGTGCCGTCGGAAATGAAAAAGACCGTGCGCGAAGCTGTCATGTTTGCTGAGAAGAGTCGATAAAGGCGATAAAATAACCGCTTCGCCAGTACCAATCAATCAATCATTTCCCCGAAAGGCCATACATGAAGCGCTACGTCATCGCATTCGACCACCTGCGCATGAGCGACGTCGAGCAGGTAGGCGGCAAGAATGCCTCGCTCGGCGAAATGATCAGCCAGTTATCCTCGACCGACGTACGCGTACCTGGCGGCTTCGCCACCACGGCAGAAGCCTACCGTGACTTCCTTGCCCACCAAGGCCTGGCGGAGCGCATCAACTCGGCACTGGATGCGCTTGACGTCGATGATGTGGCCGCGCTGGCCGAAACCGGCGCGAAAATTCGTCAGTGGGTCGTCGATACGCCGCTGCCGCCGGCGCTCGAGGCCGAGATCAAGACCCACTACCAGGCGCTGGCCGATGGCGGGGTCGATGACGCATCCTTCGCAGTGCGCTCTTCCGCCACTGCGGAGGATTTGCCCGATGCCTCATTTGCCGGACAGCAGGAGAGCTTTCTCAATATCCACGGTTACGAAAACATCCTTCACGCCATCAAGGAAGTATTCGCCTCGCTCTACAACGACCGCGCCATCGCCTATCGCGTGCATAAGGGTTTCGCTCACGCCGACGTGGCCCTCTCGGCCGGTGTGCAGCGCATGGTGCGTTCCGACACGGGCGCTTCGGGGGTGATGTTCACCCTGGATACCGAGTCCGGCTTCGACGGCGTGGTTTTCATCACTGCCAGTTACGGCCTGGGCGAGACCATCGTGCAAGGCGCCGTAAACCCCGACGAGTTCTACGTGCATAAGCAGACCCTGGCGCAGGGTTTTCCTTCGGTGATCCGCCGCAACCTGGGCTCCAAGCTGATCAAGATGGTCTTCGCCGCCACTCGTCAGGCTGGTGCGAGCACCGAGACCGTCCCGGTCGCGGAAGCCGAGCGCAATCGCTACTCCCTGTCGGATGCCGACGTGCTGGAACTCGCAAGATATGCCGTGGTCATCGAACGGCACTACGGCCGGGCAATGGATATCGAGTGGGGCAAGGATGGCCAGGACGGCAAGCTCTACATCCTGCAGGCGCGACCTGAAACCGTGAAATCACAGACCGAGAGCGGCAGCGCCATCGAGAAATACCGGATCAAGCAGCACGGCAAAGTGCTCGCCTCGGGGCGCGCCATCGGCCAGAAAATCGGTACGGGACCGGTGCGCCTGGTCAAGGATGCAACGGAGATGGGCAAGGTCAAGGCAGGCGACATCCTGGTCACCGACATGACCGATCCGAACTGGGAACCGGTGATGAAGCGCGCATCTGCGATCGTCACCAATCGCGGCGGCCGCACCTGTCACGCCGCGATCATCGCCCGCGAGTTGGGCATACCGGCCATCGTCGGCTGCGGCACTGCCACCGCCACCTTGTCCGAGAACGAAGCGGTGACCGTTTCCTGCGCCGAGGGCGATACCGGCTATGTATACCGCGGCCAGCTCGATTTCGAGGTGACGCGCCAGGACATCAGCAATCTGCCGGAGCTGCCGGTGAAAATCACCATGAACATCGGCAACCCCGAACTGGCCTTCGAATTCGCCCAGATACCCAACGGCGGCGTCGGTCTGGCGCGGCTGGAATTCGTCATCAACAACATGATCGGCATCCACCCGAAGGCGATACTGGAGATCGATCAGGTATCGGCCAGCGTCAGGGACGAGATCATGCGCCGCTCGCGCGGCTACGCAAGCCCGGAAGCTTTCTTCGTCGAGAAGTTGGTCGAGGGCGTGGCGACCATTGCCGCCGCCTTCTATCCGAAGCCGGTGATCGTGCGTCTTTCCGACTTCAAATCGAACGAATACCGGAAACTCCTGGGCGGCGAGATCTTCGAGCCGGACGAGGAGAACCCGATGCTCGGTTTTCGCGGCGCCTCACGCTATGTCGCGCAAAGCTTCCGCGACTGTTTCGCCCTGGAATGCCGGGCGATGAAGCGGGTGAGAAACGAGTTGGGTCTGACCAACGTCGAGATCATGGTGCCCTTCGTGCGCAACCTCGAGGAGGCCCGCGGCGTGGTCGAACTGCTTGCGGCCCAGGGTTTGAAGCGTGGTGAAAATGGACTGCGCCTGATCATGATGTGCGAGATTCCCTCCAACGCGCTCCTCGCCGATGAGTTCCTGGAATTCTTCGACGGCTTCTCGATCGGTTCCAATGATTTGACCCAGCTCACCCTCGGCCTGGACCGCGATTCGGGACTGGTGGCCCATGCCTTCGAAGAGCGCGACCCGGCAGTGAAGAAGCTCCTGGCCATGGCCATTTCCGCCTGCAATCGCCTGGACAAGTATGTCGGCATCTGCGGCCAGGGGCCCTCTGATCATGCGGACTTCGCCGAGTGGCTGATGGATCAGGGCATCCAGTCGATGTCGCTGAATCCCGACAGCGTCGTGGATACCTGGCTGAAACTGGCGCACTCCAGAAAGTAGCGACTGGCGAGGTTCAGGCAATACGTTGCGGCATGAGCAACCGCGCCGAGGCAAAGAGCAACAGCCCCACTGCGGCGGAGGTGTACGCCAGGGGCAGGAGCGTGCCGTCGAAACTCGCGCCGATCCAGGTGCTGACCAGCAAGGCCACGACCATGGTGAAGAAGCCCATCAAGCCGGCCGCGGCACCCGCCTGCTGAGGAAAAGGCGCGATCGCGCCGGCCTGGGTACAGGAGACATTGATGCCGTGGGCGCACATCGCGAGGAACATGCAGACGAGCACCACCGACCAATGGTTCGCGCCGGCCAGCGCCAGGGCGGCGAAGCAGAAGCCGGCGAAGAGCGACAGCGCGGTGCCGACGCGCAAGGTGGCATCGATGCCCACCTTGCCCAGGAGCCGCCGGCAGATGATCGAGCCGACCAGATAGCCGACGACGCCCAGGGAATGAATGTAGCCGTAGTTTTCGGTGGCCACTCCCAGCACCCGGATCAGCACGAACGATGCGCCGCTGATGAAGACGAAGATCGAGCCGTAGGAGAGCGCGCCGGGCAAGGTGTAAGCCCAGAATGTTCTTGTAGTGGCGATCCGGAGGTAACTCCTGACCAGACTTTCGAGGCGCATGGCCTCGGGGTTTTTCGCGCCATTGGTTTCGATAAACCAGCGCCATGTCGCCCAGGTCAGGATGGCGCAAAACAGCGCGTGCACGCCAAAGGCCGCGCGCCAACCAAAGCCGACCTGTAGATAGCTGCCGGCGATCGGTCCGAAGATCGGCACCAGCGAGAGCAGGCTGCTGGCCTTAGCGAGCATGCGCGCCCCTTCGGCGGGAGCGTAGGCATCGCGGATGATCGCGCGCGCCACCACCACCGCCGTGCAGCAACCCACGGCCTGAATAAAGCGGCCGGCGATGAGCAGGGAGAGCGAGGGCGCGAGAGCGCAGGCTAGGCTCGCCAGCAGATACGTGGCGAGGCCGCCGGCAAGCACCGGCCGGCGGCCGTAGCGGTCGGAGAGCGGTCCGCTGAGCAACTGTGCCGAGCCGAAGCCGATCACGAACATCGACAGCGTCTGTTGCACGGCGGCCGGCGTCGCCGAGAAGTAACTCGTCAGGTGCGGCAGGGAAGCAAGATAGAGGTCGGTCGACAGGGGCTGCAGCATCAGGCTGCCGGTGATCAGCCAGAGCAGGGTGGCGGGAGACATGCGGTTCAAGCGCGGTGACGAATCAGTCGGGCCTTTTGGCTACGGCCGTCCCTTCGGGAGTGAACACTCGCGATTCGCTCGGTCAGCCGGCACCGAAAGAGCCAGCTCATGAACGGGCCGCTTTCATGACCCGGCTCTTTTCTCTTACCCAGTCCCGATCTTTCTCGGCCTCGCGTTTGTCATACTGCTTCTTGCCGCGGGCAAGACCGATGGCGAGCTTGACGCGTCCCTTGGAGAAATGCAGATCGAGTGGCACCAGGGCATAGCCGGCGCGCTCCACCTTGCCGATCAGCTTGGCTATTTCTTCCGCATGGAGCAGCAACTTGCGCGTCCGCACCGGATCGGGGTTGATGTGGGTCGAGGCGGTCGGCAGCGGACTGATGTGCGCGCCGATCAGATAGATTTCCTCGTTCCTCAGCACCACGTAAGCTTCCTTGATCTGCGCCCGACCGGCGCGGATCGCCTTGACTTCCCAGCCTTCCAGGGCGATGCCCGCTTCGAATTTATCCTCGACGAAGTAGTCGTGGAAGGCCTTCTTGTTTTCAGCAATGCTCATGGACGACGTGAAGCGCGGGGCAATCGCGCATTCTAACTCACGGCGCGTACCGGGCTGCGCCTCTGTTCCCCTTCCAAACAAGGGGAACAGAGGCTGTCCTACAACTGCCGCATGATGCGCAGCCGGGTTGCGCTCATGTCGTCGCCGCGAATTTCCCTGAGTGCGTAGCCGACGAAGGCCGAGACGACGTCCTTGCGCCAGTACAGATCGAGGTCGGTGTTGTCCAGGGGCTTGGCGGCCGACGTCGCCTTCTTGCCTGCCGCGGCGATGGCTTCGTCGCTGAGCTTGCCGCCTTGCAATAGCCCGCCGGCCTCGGTCAGGATAGGGCGCGAGGACACGGCGCCGAGGACGATGCGGGCATCGAGGACCGTGCCGTCGGGCGCGGTGCGCACCGCCGCCGCAACGCCGAGGATGGGGAAATCGAAGGAGCCGCGCCGGCGCAGTTTCCAGTAGGTGCTTTTCCATCCGGCGAGGTCGGGTAGGGACACCGCGGTCAGGATTTCATCCGGCTGGCGCGTGAGATATTCGGCGCCGTCGTTCTGGTACAGATCATTCACCGCGATCTCGCGCTCGCCGGCGGCCGAAACCAGCCGGACGTTGGCGCCGAGGGCAATCAAGGCCGGCGCGGTATCGGTCGAGGACACCGCCATGCAGCGCTTGCTCGAAGTCGCCACCCAGCAGGTCTCGCCCTCGCACTTCATGCAGAAGTCGATGGCGCGGCGCCAATCCTCGTTCTGATTGTAGTAAAGGCAGCGCGTGTCGAGACAGAGGTTGCCGCCGAGCGTGCCCATGTTGCGCAGGTGCGGCGAGGCGACCTGGCCCGCCGCCTGGTGCAGGGCCAGGTAAGCATCCTTGACCGCCGGTAGGTTCACCACTTGGTTGAGTGTGAGCCCGGCGCCCAGGGTCAGGCCGCGGCCGTTGACCACATCCTTCAGTCCGGGGACTTCACGCAAGGACACCAGCGTCGCTGGCGTCTGCTGCCGCCGTTTCATGTTCGGCAGGAGATCGGTGCCGCCCGCGATCAACATCGCGTCGCGGCCTTCGGCGGCGAGAATGTGCGCCGCTTCGGCAACGCTCTTCGGAGCACAGTATTTGAACCACGGCAGTCGCATCATGATGTCACCTCCGTCTGCCTGTTCGCGGCTACGCGTTCTGGCTTCTTGCTTTCCTTGCCGTCCCCGCTCTCGTTGGGCGGCAGCACGAATACCGGTTCCGGATAAGGCACCTCCGGGAAATACTCCGGTCCCACCCGCGGGTTCTTGCCTGCGCGTTTCAGCTTCAGGGCGCGCAGCACCTTATCCGGGGTGATCGGCACTTCGTCGATGCGGACCCCGACAGCGTCCCAGATGGCGTTCGCCACCGCCGGCATTACCGGCAATAGCGGGCCCTGGCCGGCCTCCTTGGCGCCGTACGGGCAGTTCGGATCCGGTTCCTCGATCAGGATCACTTCGACCTCGGGCATGTCAGCCGAGGTGAGGGTCTTGTACTCGAGCAGCGAGGGGATCTTATGCACCAGCGCGTTGGAGAGCTTTGGCGGCAGACGGCGGAACACCTGTTCCTCCATCAGCGCCTCGCCCAGTCCCATATAGACCCCGCCGATCACCTGGCCGCGCACATGCACCGGGTTGATCGACTGGCCGATGTCGTGTGCGATCCAGACCTTTTCGATGTTGATCATGCCGGTCGCGACATCGACCTCGGTCTCGACCACGCAGGCGGAGAAGGAATAGGCGGGCGAGGGACCGACGCCGGAGCCCTTGAACTTGCCCGGCGGCTTGGGTGGGGAATAATTGCCGACGGTGCCCAGGGTGCCGAACTTGGTCTCGGCCAGGACGACGGCCTCGACAAAGCTCATGCCCTTGTTCGGGTCATCGGCGGCGAAAACCCGGCCTTGCGACATGACCACTTGCTCCGGCGTCGTTTCCAGCGGCTCGATCACCGCCGCGGTGATCAGATCGCGCACGCGCCCTGCCGCCTGCATCGCGGCATTGCCCATCATGATCGTGACCCGGCTGGAGTATGAACCCAGGTCGATCGGGGTGATCCCGGTATCGCCGGTCACGCAGCGTATCTGGGTGGTACCGATGCCCAGCACTTCGGCGACGATGGATGCCAGGACGTCGTCCGAGCCCTGGCCGACCTCGGTCGCACCGCAGAATACCGTCACCTGTCCGCTGCGATCGAGCAGCAGTTGCACGCCGGAATGCGGCATCTTGTTCCAGTAGATCGAGACGCCCGCGCCGCACATATAGGTGCTCGCCGCGATGCCGATGCCGCGGCCTTCGGGTAGCTTGCCGTGCTTGTCTTTCCAGCCGGAACGCTCGACCACCTGGCGGATGCACTCGGCCAGTCCATTGGAGCCTATGCCGAGCCAGTTCGAGGTCAGCGAGTTGGCCTTGGTGACCATGTTGAGGCGCATCTCGGCCGGATCCAGGCCGAGCTTCTCGGCGATCTTGTCGAGTTGCACTTCTTGGCCGAAACGCGGCTGCGGCGTGCCGTGCCCGCGCTTCGGTCCGCATGCGGGCTTGTTGGTGAACACCCGGCAGGCGTCGAACTTGAAGCGCGGTAATTCGTAGGTGACCGGGGTCAGCACGCCCGTGTAGAAAGTGCTCGCCGGACCGTGCGAACCGTAGGCCCCGCCATCGAGCAGGGTCTGCAGGTGCATCGCGGTCAGCTTGCCTTCCTTGGTGACGCCGGTGCGGAATTTCATCAACACCGGATGACGGCCGCGGTGCTGATAGAAAACCTCCTGACGCGTCAGGCAGATCTTCACCGGGCGGCCGAGCAGCAGCGCCGCCTTGGACACCACCATTTCGTGACCGGCCGGGTCGCATTTGCCGCCGAAGCCGCCGCCGTTCTGGACGGCGACGACGCGGATCTGCGAGGCGGGCAGTTGCAGCACCGCCGACAACTGGCGGTGCAGATAGTGCGGATTCTGCGCGCTGGATGCCAGCGTCAGCTTGCCGTCGCCGTCGATCGAGGCGAGCGAGGCCTGCTGCTCCAGAGCCATGTGGGTGTCGCCCTCATAGAAGAAGACGTCTTCGAAGACATGGTCGGAGGTCGCCAGCGCCGCCTCGACGTCGCCGAATTCATAGGACTGGTTGCGATGGATGTTGCCCTGTTCGCCATAGTCGTGGATGCGCGGCTGGGGATTGGCAAGGCCCTCTTCCGGCGAGGAAATGGTCGGCAGCGCCCGGTAGGTCACGGAGATGAGTTCGAGCGCCTCTTCGGCGGTCTTCTCGTCGCGGGCGATGACCGCCGCCACCGAATCGCCGACATAGCGCACCCGTTCGGGCGCGAGCGGATATTCGTCCTGGGAAACCGGCATGATCCCGAAGGGCACCGGGAAATCCTTGCCGGTCAAAACCAGATGTACGCCGGGATAGGCGGCCGCGCGCGACACGTCGATGGCCTCGATGATGGCGTGCGGATGGGGCGAGCGCAGCAACTTGCAGTGGAGCATGCGCGGCAGGGACAGATCGTCGGCAAAGCGGGTCTGCCCGGTCACCTTGGCGCGGCTGTCCACCCGCCGGCGCGGCTGGCCGACGACCTCCAGAGGTCTTTTGGCGCTCATGTGGCCTCCCGCTCGGCATTGCGGCAGCAACCCGCCGCCCGTTCGACCGACTCGACGATCTGCTGGTAGCCGGTGCAGCGGCAGATGTTGCCGGACATCGCCTCCTTGATCCGCTGGGGCGTCGGCGACGGTTCCTTGTCGAGCAGGGCCTTGGCGGTCATGACCGCCCCGGGCGTGCAGTAACCGCACTGCGAACCGCCCAGGTCGGCGAATGCCTCCTGCAGCGGGTGCAACTGAGTACCCTGCGCCAGGCCCTCGATGGTCTCGATCGCGCGGCCCGCGCATTCGACGGCAAGGGTCAGGCACGATAACAAGGGCTCGCCGTCGATCAGCACGGCGCAGGCGCCGCACTCGCCCAGTTCGCAACCGTGCTTGGTGCCGGTCAGGCCCAAATCCTCGCGCAGCACTTCGAGCAGCGTCTTGTAGGGGGCGAAGGAGACGTCGATCTCCTCGCCGTTAACCTGCAGCGTCATGTGCACCCGGCGCTGTACTTCCTTGACTGTGCCTACGCTCATCTTCGATCTCCGCAAAAGGGTCCGGTCATTCGACAGTCTACTGCCCAGTTCGTTTTATATCAAACAGTTTGGAATCAAACAATAGCTGCCAAGATCAGGGTTGACCTGGGTCAACCGGAATACCGCCAGATCACGGCGCCGGGGCGGGGTAGAATGTCTCCTTCCCTCTCGGACTCCCGGCATGGCCGTCGTCGAAAAATCGGTACTGATCGAACGCAGTGCGATGCAGATGTTCGATCTCGTGGACGCGGTCGAGGAATATCCCCGGTTTCTTCCCTGGTGTGGCGCTACGGAAGTCTTAGAGCGCAGTTCGAGCAAGACTCGCGCGCGGATCGACATCATATATCATGGCCTCAGGATGCATTTTACGACCGAGAACGCCAAACAATATCCTCAATTCATGGCGATCGCTCTCACCGAGGGACCGTTCAAGCACCTGGATGGCGGCTGGCGGTTCACGCCACTGGGGGACACTGCCTGCAAGGTCGAATTCCGCTTGCACTACGAGTTCTCCAGCAGACTGCTGGAGAAGGCGCTGGGGCCGGTGTTCAGCCATGTCGCCAATACCCTGGTCGAATCCTTCGTGAGCAGAGCGCAACAGATCCATGGCTGATCCCATCGCAGTTGACGTCGTTTATGCCCGACCCGAGCAGCAGGTGCTGCTGCGCGTAAAGCTGCCCAGGGGCGGCACGCTGCTCCAGGCGATCCAGGCCTCCGGGGTGCTGCAAAAGTTTCCCGAGATCGACCTCGCACGATGCAAGGTCGGCATTTTCGGCAAGTTGGTCAAAATCGACTCGCCGCTGCGGGAACACGACCGCGTCGAGATATACCGTCCGCTGATTGCCGATCCCAAGGAGGTTAGGCGTCAGCGCGCCGCATTGGGCAAGGCGATGAAGAAGGGCGGCGAGTAGCGGGCGTGCTCATTTGCACCAGGATTCGGCCGCGCGAGCCGCAGCTTCCGTTTCCTGTTGCCGCCTTTGGTCGTCGAGGAAGATGCGTTCCCCGTTCTCGTCGGTACTCGAGATGCGCACGCCCGATTCCAGGGCCTTCAGATATGACCTGGCCCTGTCGCAATTCCTGAGCTTTTCGGCAGCATCGACGGTTTCCTTGTTGTCCTTGGCGGCAGCCTCCGTGGCTGCCTGCTGGCGTTTCCTGAACTCCGCTTCCTTGTTCGCCAGGTCCTGGCGCGCGCGCTCGACGTCACCGGGATTCGCTGCGCTTGGTTCGATCTTGCGGGCATTGACCTGCCCGAGCGGCGGAATGTCAGAATAATGCATGCCGCCATCGGCATCGCGCCAGGAGTAGATTTCTGCCAATGCCGTGGCTGAAATCAGGAACAGAACGAGGAGTAGAACTGCGCGCATGATGGGTGCTTGGTTTGCCGGGTTTCGGGTGCCTGCGTATAATACGTTTTTGGCACGAAAGATAGAAGATGCGAGTCATCCACAAGGCTCTGACGTTCGACGATGTCCTGCTTGTCCCAGCTCACTCCGCCATTCTGCCACGCGACGTCACGCTCGCCACGCACCTGACGCGCAACATCCACCTGAATTTGCCGTTGGTCTCCGCCGCCATGGATACGGTGACCGAATCCAGTCTGGCGATAGCGCTGGCTCAAGAAGGCGGTATCGGCATACTCCACAAGAATCTGACCCCCAAAGCCCAGGCGGCCGAAGTGGCCAAGGTCAAGCGCTTCGAGTCCGGGGTGCTGAAAGATCCGATCACCATTCCGCCGACCATGAGCGTGCGCGAAGTCATGGCGCTGACCCGGCTGCACAAGTTTTCCGGATTGCCGGTGGTCGAAGGCGAGCGCGTGGTGGGCATCGTCACCAACCGTGATCTGCGTTTCGAGACTAATCTCGACCAGCCGGTGAAAAACATCATGACCCCGCAGGAAAGGCTGATCACCGTCAGGGAAGGCACATCGGCGGAGGAGGCCAAGGCGCTGATGCACAAACACCGCCTGGAGCGGGTGCTGGTGGTCAATGGGAACTTCGAGTTGCGCGGACTGGTGACCGTCAAGGACATCCTGAAATCGTCCGAGTATCCGGACGCCTGCAAGGACAGCCTGGGCCATCTCCGAGTCGGCGCCGCGATCGGCGTCGGCGAAGGTACCGAGGAACGCGCCGAATTGCTGGCT
>CAILCO010000139.1 GCA_903832735.1 uncultured Sterolibacterium sp. | reverse complement strand
GAAGTCGCCCAGCGCGTAACCGCTTTTTTGTCGCATCGTCCAATCGACTTTTGACCATCACGCATATCTCCAAATACCTTGATAAGGATATAACGCATGAGGTCAAGATTGGTTGTCATGATTTAGGGAAAGATCAATAAGGTAAGGATCAGTCTTCTCCCGCCAGCTTGGCCGCCATCGGGATCAAGCCCCCGACCGCGAGCATTCCCATCAGGAAGGGATCGATCGGCTTGGCGCGAAACTCTTTTCCCGTCGTTTCGTTTCTTACCAGCCCAGCGGCCATATCGACGGAAAGTGTATCGCCATCGCTCACCCCATCCGTTATCCCGGGACATTCCAGGAGCGGCAGCCCGATCTCAAAACAGTTGCGATAAAACAGCCGGGCCGCATACTCCACGACCACGGCGGCGATCCCCGTCGCCTTGAGCGCCTTCGGCGCGATGGCCCGTCCCGAGGACTGGCCGAAGTGCTTTCCGGCCACCAGGATATCGCCCGGCTGGACATTGCGGGCAAACGCCGGGTTGAGGTTTTCCAGGACATACTTGGCCATCTCCTCGATCGAAGCGAAGGCACGGTCGGACCGGACAATCTGATCGGTCGGGATGTTGTCGCCAAATTTCCAGCAGCGTCCACGTGATGTCATACAGTACCCCCCTTGTTGCAAAATTCCCGCGGGTCCGCGATGCAGCCCTTGAGGGCCGAGGCGGCCACGGTGTAGGCCGAACTCAAGTACATCATTGCCTCGGGACTGCCGTTGCGTCCCGGAAAGTTGCGGGCATGGGTGGAGACCATCGCTTCCGTCTTGGACATCGCGCCCATGTTGATAGCCTGATTCGATCCGCTGCAGGGCGGGAACCAGGAACATCCGGCCGCGTGCAGCACGTCAACCAGACCCTCGCGACAGGCTTCGGCAAAAACCGTCCGGCTCGATGGCACGACGTTGAACTTCACTCCCGGAGCGATCTTCCGTCCGCGCAGGATCTCCGCGGCCTGGCGGATATCCTCCAGGCGTCCGCCGCCATGACCGCCCAATTCGGCCCACTGGACAGGCGCACCGGCAAACTCCCCGACCGGTTTGACGTTGCCCAGGGTGGGGGAAGCGGCAACCTGTGGCTCGAGCTCGCTGATGTCGTATTCCCACACCGCCTCGTACTCGCCGTCGGGATCGGAAGTGACGAGGTCGAAGGGTTCATCCGTGAGACTGCGGACGAAGGCGATGGTCTTCTCGTCCGGCTCGACATAACCGCACTTGCCGCCGACGTCGATGGTGATCAGGGGAAACAGCCAGCGATCCCATATCTCCAAATCCTTGATGTAGGGACCGGTGAACTGCAGGGCCTTGTAGACCGCGCCGCCCTCGCCGATTTGGCCGGTCAGCCAGAGTGCGGCATCCCGGGGCGTCACGACGGGTTTGTGCCGTCCGGAGATGTTGACCTGGATCGTTTCCGGCACACGGAACCAGGCTTTGCCGAAGGGCATCACCATCGCCGCGTGGGAATTATTGCCCAGCCCCACGGCAAAGCAGCCCAGGGCGCCATGCACCGGCGTGTGGCTGTCGGAGCCGACCACGATGGTGCCGGGACGAACCAGGCCATTGCGCACACCCACGTGGTGGATGTTGCCGCTGCCGCAATCGAAGAGGTGAATGCCGTGGCGTCTAGCGAAGGCCCGGTTCTCCTCCAGAATGTTTGCCCGTTCCTCGTTGGGCGGGGAAAAATGGTGGTCGAAGACCATCGCGACCCGCTCGGGGTAGCGCATCGGCATCTTCACTTCCCGCTCGAACACCCGGGATGTGATATAGCCGCTCAGGTCGTGCAGGAGCAGGGTGTCGACATTCGCAACGACCACCTCTCCAGGGGATACCTTGGCTCGGCCGCTGGCGCGGGCGAGAATTTTCTCGACTAGGTTCATTCGTTCATCCCTCCTTGGACAGGAATTCTCTCGGGTCGGTAATCACGCCGCGGATCGCCGTCGCTGCCGCCACCAGCGGACTGCCGAGATAGATCTCCGCGCTGTAGCTGCCCATCCTGCCCTGGAAATTCCGGTTTGCCGTCGACAGGGTCACCTCGCCGTCCGCCATCGACCCGCCGTCCCCAGCGCAGGCGCCGCATCCCGGATTCGTCAGCAAGGCGCCGCTTTCGAGGAAGGTGCTATAGATCCCCTCTTTGATGATCCGCTCAAGAATCTTTTTCGAGGCCGGGGTGACGATCAGCCGCACGCCCGGCGCGACCTTGTGCCCCTTCAGGATAGCTGCGGCCTGCGCCAGATCCTCATACTTGGCATTGGTGCAGGAACCGATGAATACCTGGTCCACTTTCTTCCCGGCCACGGCGCCGATCGGCTTGACGTTATCGACGGTATGGGGACAGGCGATCTGCGGCTCCAGTTGGGCACCCTCGATGACCACAGTCCTGATGTAAGTGGCATCGGGATCGGGATGGATCTCCTGATAATCGCCGGGACCCACGCCCCGTTCCGACAGATAAACGCGGGTTACCGCGTCAGGCGGGACGTAGGCGAATTTGCAGCCCAGTTCCATGGCCAGATTGCACAACGTCATGCGCTCGGAGACGGAGAGGCCCTGCAGGTAACTGCCGTGAAACTCCACAGAACAGTAGGTCGCACCGTCCGCGGTCAGATCGCCGATCAGTTTCAGCATCACGTCCTTGGCTGTCGTTCCCCGGGCAAGGGGGCCATTGATGACAACCTTGATGGAATCGGGCACTCTCATCCAGAGAAAGCCCGAGACCCAGGCTGCGGTCACCTCGCTAAAGCCCACGCCCGTGCCTGCGGCGCCGAGCGCTCCGTAGATGGTCGTATGCGAATCGGTCCCGATCAACACCATGCCGGGACGAACGTAGCCGTCCTCGATCAGCACCACATGGGCGATGCCGGCGTCGATATCGTAAAACTTCTTGATTCCCTTCTGTTCGGCGAATGCCCGGCAGAGCTTCTGATCGTCTGCCGTCTTGGCGGTGCGGGCCGGCGAATTGTGGTCCATCACCATGGCAATCCGATCGACATCGTACAACTTGTCCGTGCCCAACTTTTCCAGCGTCTTGATACAGCGCCAACTTGCCGCGTGGCTCATGATCAGGTGCGGATAAACGTCCACCACCTGACCACTGCTCACTTCGGCCAAACCTGCCGCCCGTGCCAATACCTTTTCGGCAAATGTCTTAGCCATTCTTCCTTACCTCCCCAGCGGACAGGACATGTTTGGCCACATACGGAATCAGACCACCGGCGTCGATGATGCTTTGCAGACTTTCCGGATAGGGATCGAAGTGGAACGTCTTGTCACCGACCGTCACTGCTCCGGTTGCCATATCGATGGCAAGTTCACCTCCGTCAGCGATGGCGTCTACCGCCTCGGGGCAGACGATAGCCAACAGACCGGTATTGATGCTGTTGCGAAAGAATACCCGGGCGAAGGACTTGGCGATCACCGCCTTGATCCCCGCACCGACCAGACAGGAAGCCGCTTGCTCGCGCGCACTGCCACAACCGAAGTTGCTGCCGGCCACGATGATCTGGGAACGGCGCAGCTGTCCTTGAATCTCCGGTCCGAGGGGTTCGAAAGCGTGTTTCGCCAATTCCACAGGGTCGATGCTGACTAAGTATCGACCCGGAATAATCACGTCGGTATTCACGCTATCGCCGAACTTTATGCAAACGCCACCCATCATGTCGGGGTTCTCCTGGTTCAAAGATTAATGAGTCGATATCCGGTCATACGGGCCGGAAAGGTTTCAGGGTGAGGTCTCTTCCAATAACCAGTCGGTGGGAATCACGTGTCCCAGGTTGCGTTGTTCCGCCAGTTCCAGCACTCGCGCGCCGACGGCGGCGAACTGCAGCCCCATGCCGGTATTGTTGGCGAAAAGCGTGATCTGATCCGGCCGCGTCCGACCTGGAATCCTGCCCAGCAGCAGTTCGCCCAGTTCTCCGATTTCCTCGAATTTCTTCAGCCCGCGCTCGACCGGACCGAGAATATCGAACTGCTTGTCGTGGTGAATCTGCTCTCGGGAGAAAACGACAATCTTGTCGGCCCGATCATAAGTGGTGTCATCCAACTCCCGTCGCATCGCGGTGCCATCCGGGTTGGTAATGCAGGTCACGTGGGTGCCCGGCTCCAGCCAGGCGCCGTCGAAGCAAGGATCGAAAGCGGCAGTAGCGCAGGTGACGATCTGACAGCCTTGCACGGCATCCCGGGGATGCTCGGCGGCGACGATCCGTTTGCCGGTCTTCTCGCTCCACTCCCGGGCGAAGCTCTCGCGATTGGCTTTCGTCGGGCTGTAGATCCGCACCTCTTCGATGCTCGGCCGAACCATCAACAGGTATTCCAGGTGCGACTGAGCCTGCCAGCCCGAACCGAACAGACCGGCGACACGCGCATCAGGATTGGACAGGGCCTGGATGCCCAGGGCGGAAGTGGCGCCGACACGCATCTTCTGAATGTAGCTGTCATGAATGATGGCCAACGGCTCCAGTTTTTTCATGGAGTAAAGCGTGACCAGGCCGCAGAATTTGTCGCCGGTCGCTACGGGCAGGAGGCGACGGCGCTTGACGCCGCCAGCCAGCGTTTCCACGCCGACCATGTCCGAAGTGATGCGCAGAGCCCACACGCCGCTGGCGACGTTGCCACCCTCCTGGGATTTGAAGCGATACTGAAAGCCGGGAAAGCGCTCGTCCATGACCGGAAAGTAGGTGTGGTTGCGCGGCCTGTTGGCCGCCTTGCCAAGGGTGTATTCCTCATAGGCGGTCTTCAGTACGGACATGCAATCCTCCGCCGTCAATACCTGCTGAACATCAGCGTTGCTCAAGATTCTCATCGTGTCTGCACTCCTGCTTCTAGGGGATTGGCGGTAAATGATTTTCGCTAGTGCCTGCCCGGATCACGGAAAAACCTGTGGCAGAACCTGGGTCAATCGACTGGCGCCAGCGCTGCCGATTTCGAAGGTGTCGGCCGCAACGGCGTGGCTGCCGTCGGCGAAGGCAAACTCCAGCCGCAGTCCGACTACCGACCCTGCCTTGACGACACTGCTTTCCTCGCCAGGCAGACGGTAGTCCCCGCCGGTCTCCAGGTCCGTATGGTGAATCAGGTCCAGCCGCCATGGGATGGAACTGCCGGTCAATAGCGCAGCCGCCGCCAGGCGCAACTGGGCAACATCGACTCCGGCCCGAAGCCCTTGCTCGGCCGCTGCATAGGCCTGAAGGAAAGTTGCCTTCCATTCGGGCGTCGCCTTGAAGAGCACTCGGGCAGCAAGCGTCCAGTAACCCCGGTATTCGGCGAGCACCTCGACCGTGTCGGCAGCTTCAGTAGCCGGGTGGCAATGGACGAGCACGTCCTCCACTCCGGCCATCCGCGCCGAAAGTTCCGCGCGCCCCGCGCGTTCCGGATTCGTCAGGGTCCGATCCAGCGCGATGGCAACGGCGTTGCCGCTGATCTCGGCGCTTTGCCGGAGCAGCTTCTGTTCGCTTGCGGAGGGCTGCCGCCGCTCCAGTTGCACGATGGCACCGAGGTCGCGAAATTCCCACCCAGGAAGCTTCGCCTGCATATCGTCGACAACGTGGGCAGGCCACCAGTCCATCTCCACCAGTCCGACGATTCCCGGAGATTCGGCTTTGAGAAAGTCTCGGGCGAGATCTCCCAGATTGGCGCCGCTGCGCAAGTCCTTGAGGTTGGAGGTCGAGCGCATCCATGGGTGCACACGGCTGGAGAGTTTGCTCAGCAGCGCCGGTGACCCGTCGGCGGGAACGGCAAGCACGCCTTCGTTCCAATAGATGCAAAGATTCGACAGGTAGGTGATATCGCCGGAGTGGTATACATCGCCGTAGATGAATGCTGCCTTGGCACCCTGTTGCCGCATCGAACTCTGCATGCTGGTTGTCCGTCCCGCCAGTTCGCCGGGGGGGACCTCTTGAGGGTCAAGTATTACCAGACCTCGCTTCATGAATTGACGTCCTTTCCGAATAATTACGCGGTGAATAGTTTCCGCTCTGTGGTCAGCAGCAGCTCAAAGCCGTCTTTCTTGACAACCACTGGATCCCCGAGGACGTGGTAGCCGGCCAGGGGGGTATAGGTGTTTGGATGGATGATGATCACGGAGTTTTCCTCCAGCACCGTGTGATCACCTTCCACGATCATCGGAACCTCGTCCGGATGCAGGCCGTGACCGTGCCCCCGAACACGGGTGTATTGACTGGTGCAATATTCGCCGTAACCGTATTTCCGGAATACATCATTCTCCGCGGTGGCGATTTCGTGCGCGGTGACGCCGGCTTTCACCGCCGCAAGCCCTGCCTCCAGGGATTCCTTGAATAGGGCGAAGGAACGAACCTGTCCCTCGTCAGGCACGCCCAGTACCGCCGAACGGCAAATCTGGGCAAAATAGCCGTTCAGTTGCGGGGTCAGTTCCGTTCTCACCATATCGCCCGGTTTCAGGCGGCGCTTTCCGGGCGGCGACATACCCATCACTTCGGTGCCGCCGGAGGCAATCAGCATGAAGTTATCCTGAGCGCCCAGGCGTTTCAATTCCGCTTCCACGGCGGCGACGATCTCGAATTCCATTACCCCCGGCTTCAGGGCCGAAACGAAGGCCGTCCACCCCGCGGAGCAAACGACGCCGGCGCGGCGAATCTGTTCCAGTTCCCACTCGCTTTTCACCATGCGAGCCTGATTCATCATCTTCGTCGCCGAAACAATCTCGACGCCTGGAAGCCCCTTGCGTATCGCGGCGAGCAGGATCCTCGGCATCAGTTCCAGATGAGCGATGCCCAGCTTTCGCGGCGCAGCGCTTTCGCCAAGCCGAACGATCATTTCAGCGCAGTCCGGGAATACCAGGGGGCGAACATCG
>CAILCO010000138.1 GCA_903832735.1 uncultured Sterolibacterium sp. | reverse complement strand
TAGCCACGAAATACCTCGCAAATTATCTCGGTTGGTTCAGGGCGCTCGACCGGTCGCCGCGATTCAGCCCGGATCCCGTGCAGTTGGTCGCTCTCGCCGTCAGGGTATGAGTTCAACAACATCATTCGCTAAATGAGCCATGTTTATTGACCAGATCCGCCATCTTCAGGGGCACGACGGCAAAGCGGCGTATCGACAGCACCGGGCCGTCCAGCGCAATCGGGGGAATGATCGCATTGACCCGCGACCCATCGGGCAAACGGGCATCGACCATCGGACTGCTCTCGTCGATGCGCCGGCCCACCCGGGAAACGATCTTGTCGATGATGCGCAGCAGATGCCTGTCGTCGGTGAACGTTACGCTGGTGAGTTCCAGCCTGCCGCTGCGCTCGACATAGATCTGGTTGTAGCTATTCACCAGAATATCGGAAACGGATGCATCAGCCATCAGCAATTCCAGGGGCCCGAGGCCGAGCATCTCGTTCTGGATGTCGCGCACCAGCATGCGCCGCTCGCCGTCGTTGATCTGCGCCGGGTTCTCGGCGAGCATCTGCCCCACCAGGTTGGCGATCTCCAGACGCAGCAGGTTTTCCGGCATCGCTTCGAGCGAGGCCAGATCCACCTTGGCCAGTATCTGCAGATGCAGCTTGTGCTTCAGCTTGCGGTAGGCTTCGCCCGCCGGCGACAGATGGAACTCTGCCGCCGGCAATTCCGCCGCCAGCGGATCCGGGGGCTGCTGCTCCTTCTTCCTGCCCCTCAATAGATCTCTGATGCCGGTCATGACGGACGGCCCGGGCTATGCCTGAGCAGACGGCTGAGCAGACCGCCCGGCGGTGTACCGGGTTTTGACTGCAGCGATAGCGTCAACTCGGCAAGGGCCCGAAACAGCGGGCTGGCTTTGCCGACCGCCGACAGGGGCAGGCCCAGATTGATGGCTTTGGCGACTTCCTTGTAGGCGTTCGGCAGGGTGTGCAGCTTGGCGATGCCGAGACTGGCGCGAATCTCCTCCAGACCGATCTCGCCGTTCCGGGCATGGCGGTTGACCAGAACCTCGATCTTTTCCTGCGGGTAACCCAGGGAGCGAAACACCGACATCATCCTGTGGGCGTTGCGTATGCAGGGCAGCAGGGTCTGCGTGACCAGAAATATTTTGCCGGCGCGATCCAGCGCCTTGACCGCAAAGTCATCGAGATTTCTGCTCACGTCGAGAATGATGTAGTCATAGTTGGCGCTGGCCAGATCGAGGATGGCATCGATATGCTCGGGCTTCACTTCGAGCGCTTGCGCCGGATCGTCGGGCGCCGCCAGGATGGAAAATTGGGCGCTGATCGGCACCGCCGAGGCGCCGAGAAAGGAGGCATCCATCCGCGCCAGGTTGCGCGCCACTTCGGCAATGTCGCTGCCGGCCTTGCGATCATGCAGCAACATCAGCGCCTCGCCGAATTGCAGATTGAGATCGATCAGCAAGGTCTTCCTGCCTTCCTCACCGAGCTGATGGCCGACATTAGCCGCGACAAAAGTGGCGCCGCTGCCGCCCTTGGCGGCAATGAATGCGATCACGGTCGCGCGACGCGGCGTATTGCGCAGACCGGCCCGGGATTCCGCGCGGAGCACAGCCGCCGCCAAAGCTTCCCGAGTTACCGGCGAAGGCAGCACTTCACGCACCCCGGCCCGCATGGCATTGATCAGCAGCTCGGCGTCCTGCTGCGCCGAGAGCATGACGATGAACAGCTGCGGATATTGCATCGTCAGCTGCTCGACAATTGCCAGATCCGCCGCATCACGGCAGGTCCCATCGATGATGATCAGGTCCGGGCGCACCTGCTCGGCCACGTTGCGCAGCTCGGCTATGCCGCCCTCGTGACGGGTGATTCTGCGGCTGGCATTGTCCGACTCGAGCAACGCACTGAGCGTTGCCAGCGACTGGCTGCTCGATGACAGGATGGCGATTTTCATGATCGCCCCTACTGCACCAGGCGCGCCGGCGTATAGCTGCCGTAGAACGGTCCTGTGCCGCTGGCGCCCGCGGCCATGGCCACGTTGACGAAATGTCCTTGGACATAATGGTCTGAGCCGGCCTGAATCGCGTCGATGTGAAAACCGGCGAAGCCGACGATCGCCGTCTGTCCCCTGCTGTTCAGACCATCCGGCGCATCCACGACGGGCAGGATGACGTCGGCTCCGGCTGGCGTCGGATATCGGGCCGAGAGGTTGCCATACAAGGCGGTGCCGGCATCCGGCTCGATCCAGATCAGTTCGCCCACGCCCAGGGAGGTCGGGTTGCCGTCGGCGATCAGCGTCGAGAAGCTGACCGTACCGCTCGCGTCGCTGGCGAACGAGGTCCACTGGCCGGAGTCGCAATTGGCATAACGGTATGCCGAGCCCAGCCGGAGTTTCCAGGCCTGGCCGATGACTTGGGTCACGCCGTTGAGACTGGCCGAGGTCGCGAGTTGCGGCGAGCGGCTGTTCTGATCCCAGTACAGATCGAACAGGCATTTATTGATCAGCTGCGGCATCAGGCTGCCCGCCAGCACCTTGCCCGGCGCGGGCAACAGCGCCAGGGCAGTGACCGAGATCGACACCGCCGCGCCGCCATGCAGGCCGGGGAGCAGGGTCTGCACCGGCCCGCCATTGATCCCGGTCACTCGGCTGATTCTCACCATCACCGCCGGCCGGTCATCTGCCGCGATCGGGTTGAGGCTGATCACCTGCAGGCCGGGAGGGTCTCCATGGAGGTTCTTGTAGCCGGTGAGCACCGCGCCATAAACCAGGGGAACCCCATCCGACCGGTTGAGGCCGACCGTATTGCTCGCCTTGATTCCGGCCATCGTCCAGTTGAGGCTGGCGCGCAGGCTGCTGCTGCAGTCGGTCCCGGAAGGAGCGCTCGCCCTGGGCAGGCAATTGGCGCCGGCCAGGGCGGCGGCGTCGGCGGCGTTCTGCAGTTCGTTGCGGACGATCATCAGATGCCCGACATCGACCACCAACGCCAGCAAGCCGAGCAAGGGAATGAACAACAGCGACATCGTGATGAGCATCGCCCCCTGTTCCCGGGCAAGGGTTCTGGACGGTTTCATGGCGCTGGCTATTCGTGGATCATGGTGGTGGTCGCGTTCAGACTCCATAGCGACTCGATCGTGGTGCCCATCAGGCTCTTGAGAAAACCCTGGTACGGATAAGTCACGCTGACGCTGACCGGGTCGCCGAAATTCGGCTGCACCTGCGGCGTAACCGCTATCACCGGATCCGCGCTGCCGCTGCAGTCTGCGGCGTGGCTCCCGCTGTTGCTGCTGATCAACGAGGTCCTGGCATAGTTGCAGGCCACCGCCGCTACGGCGGCGGCGCTCCAGGGAGCGGCCGTCAGCACAGTGCCGGCCCGCGCCGCTTCGCGGCTGGCGTTGGTGATCACCGCCTTGTTGAAAACCAGAAAACCCATGTCGATAATCAGCAGCATCAGGGCCAGGAAGAAGGGCAGGATCAGCGCGAACTCGACCGCCTGAGCACCGCACTGGCGTTTCCTGTTCGTAGCAGTCAACATGGCCACGGCGCCGACTATTGGCCTCCGCCCCCGCTCCCGCCGATGGCGCCGCCGATGTTGATGACATTGACCACCGGCGGCGGTTTCCGGAACGTGCCCTGATAGAGCAGTATCGTCTCGTGCGCCGCCTTGCCGTCGATGCCGGATGCCGGGTCAGGATTCTTGCCGGCCTCCGGATTGATCGTCTGGCTGATCCGCGCGGCACGCACGGCGTCGCCGAACCTGGCGTCGTAGTTCGGCGTGACGCTGGCGCAGGCCGCCATCAGAGCGGATAACAGCACGATCCTGGTCATCGTCTTTCCTTTGGCTCTAGCACCTGCTTCGCTGGCACAAGATCCCTGGGTTGCCCTTGGGCAACTACAGGCTCTAGCTGGGCAGCTTCCATGCTGCCGGTCAGGTACCGGTCCATCCGCTCGGCCGGGACATGGTTGGCGGTGGGCAATACCGGGACTTCGGCCAGCGGCTTGACCAGGCGCGGCGTGATCACGAAGAGGAGTTCGCTTTGATCATTCTGGAATTCGCTGCTGCGGAACAATGCGCCGAGCACGGGTATCTCGCCCAGACCCGGAAAGCGCTTGATCGCTTCGCTGGAATTGTTCCTGATCAGGCCGGCAATGACGAAACTCTGACCGTCATTGAGCTGCACAGTGGTATCGGCACGGCGTACCGTCAGCGATGGAATGATCGTCACGGTGCCGTTGCTCGTCGAAAACGGCGAGCCGGTCTGGGACAGATCGGACACCTCCGAGACCAGCTTGAGATTGATCCGCGCGCCGTCCAGCACGGTCGGGGTGAAGCGCACGCCGATGCCGAACTCCTTCTCCTCCAGGGTGATGGCCGTGCCGCTGATGCCCGGCGTCTGGGCGACCGGGATGAACAGTTTGCCTCCGGACAGGAAACTTGCCGATTGGCCGCTGATGGCCATGATGTTCGGCTCGGCGAGCACCCTGACCAGGCCGTCGTCCTTCTCGCCGTCGATGTTCAGCGCAGTCCTGCCGACCTTCAGGGCTTCCAGCAAGCCGCCGCCATTGCTCAGGAAATTGGAGAGCAGCGAGACGACCCGGTCGCCGCTGCTCCGCGTCAGCGAAACACTGGCACCCAGCTTGTCGATCAGCGTCTTGCTGACTTCGGCGATCTTGACTTCCAGCATCACTTGTTGCGCCGCGGTGACGCGCAGCAGGTTGACCACGCGCTTGCCGTCGCCATAGGAAGACGCGAGGCTCAAGGCCTGATCGAGCTTGATGCCGTCGCTGATCGTTCCGCTCAGGACCAGCGCGTTCTCGGCCCCGCCGACCTTGATCCCGGTTTCTTCGGGCATCAATTCGCGCAACTGCGCCTGCAACGGTGCCGGATCGATGGTCACGATCAGGTCCTTGACCGTGCAGCGCCCGTCGGCATCCTGCAGCACCAGGTTCATCGAGCCGGCCTTCCTGCCGAGGAAGAACAACTCGGTCGGGCTGAGCAGCACGATGTCCAGCTCGGCAATGCCGTCGTAGCCCGTAGCCGGCATGGCCGGCGACGCCTTTTTGTCCGCGGAGTCGGCCACCTTGGCAACCCGGCCGGAGCCGCCGACCACCATGCGCAGCACCGGCGTGGCCAGCCTGAGGACCGAGGACTTGCCGAGCACGACATGCGTGGGCGGATCGACCGCCGCCGAGGTGCAGGGCTTGAGCATGGCCGCGGGCTGAGCTTGCGTTGGCGGCTCGGCTGCGGGCGTCTGGCCGGCAAGGAGCAGCAGGACGAGCCATGGCAGTGGCGCATGTTTCATGTTCACTTTGATTCCCCGCCTCAGAAGCAGTTGAGGCTGCGTGCGCCGCCCTGGATCACTTCGACGCAATCCGGTTGCCCGGCCACAAAACTCGGCGCGCCGCGGCTTCGTGCCATGACCCTGGCCGTGGTCGTCGAAACGGCGTTCCCGGCTGCGGCTGCCGCGAACAACTGGCTGGTGGTGATGCCGCTCGTCGCCACGGAGGCCTTGTCCACCTGATTGCGCAGCAGCAGGGAAAGATTGCCGACATTGCGCGCCAAGTCGATCTTCTCCGCGTCGGCCGGGGACAATTCCAGGGTCACGGCATTGACCAGCTTGGGCTTGGTTTCGTCGCGACCGGCTTCCTGAGCGACGGCCAGCACCAGGACATGTTCCAGCACGGTCCGGGTGAACAGCCTGGCTTCGCCGCCCTTGCCGGCCTCCTGGCGGGTATTGACCAGGATGTCCACATAGTTGCCGGGCAGCGCGAAACCGGCCACGCCGACCACGTCATTGACCCGTACGGTCATCGCCCGCTTGCCGTCGCTGATAATCGCCGACAAGCCGCCGGCGGAACCGACAGACGCCAACTTGCTACTGAGGATAGCCTCGTTGCGTTGTATCGCCGACTTCAGAACACGATCGCGCAGTGCTCCGGTCTCGGCGAAGCTGCCGACTGGCACGCTGTCCCGCGGCCAACTGATCAGCGCAAGCATTTCCGGATTGAGCTTGCTGCCCGATTCGAGATCGGCATTGGCCACGACCACCTGGGTCACGGCGATATCCTGCTGCTCCGCCCGGCTCGCGGTCATGATCACCACCGCCAGACCGAGCAGGACGGATATGACCAGCATTCCTAGCGCCCGGGTGTTTTTCATGGCGGGCCGATACGCCGGTCAGAGGATGCCGAACTGATGGACCAGCAGACCGGCGATGGTGCCGGTCGAGATCGCCAGTGCGTAGGGCAGCTTGCCGGCGGAGGCATCCGCGTTGAGGCTCAGGTCGGGTCTGATGCCGGCTTGCCCGCTGAGGAAACCGAGTTTCAGCAATGCCGTCAGGTTGCGCAGCAGCAGGCCGCCCGTGCCGCGCGCCAGGACCAGCAGCAGGGAGAGCACGCCACCCGCCGCCATGGTGCACAGCAGAACGCCGATCATGTCGAACGGCCCGACGAAGGCGCCGACCATGGCCATCAGCTTCACATCGCCGGCGCCCGTGGCGCTGATCAGGTAGAGCGGCAGGAAGGCGAGGAAGCCCAGGCCCATGCCGGCAAACGGCCAGAGCATGCCGGCATCCCGGTAAGGCGGGAAGACGATGTTGTAGATCAGGCCGAAGAGCACGCCGAGCTGGACCAGCCGATTCGGGATGCGCTGCGAGCGGTAGTCGAAGACCGAGGCCACGACCAGCAGCAGGATCAGCACGGCGATGCGCCAGTCGAGAAACAGCATGGCCAGGAGTTCGAGCGCTGCCCTGAATTCCGGATCTGACATCGTCGTTCCTCCTCTTGTCGTGGAAAACCGGGCAGGGGAACCGGCGTCGCCGCCTCCCCCCGGTGCGGCTGCTTAGCAGCTAACGGCGGCGGCAGCAAAGCAAGCGCTGACGCGAGTCACTAAAGCAGTGAGTGAAGACTTAATGCCCGTAGCGCCGCCGAGCATCACGGCCAGCGCAATCGAGACCAGGGCGATGATCAGCGCATACTCCACGACCTGGGCGCCGTCTTCCTCGCGAGAAAACCTGAGGATGGCATTCTTGATACTGTTCATGGCAATTCCTTTCAAAGGGTAGATGGGTGGGAACAACGGTAGTTCTTAAAGTTGCATTTCTAGCAGGTACCGGCAGTCATACAGTTACCGACGCGGCTTACCAAGGCACCGAATGTGCTGCTGATGCCTGTGGTGGAGTCGCCAAGCGCCACGGCTGCCGCGATCGAGACCAAGGCGATGATCAGCGCGTACTCGACGACCTGAGCGCCGTCCTCTTCTCGTAGAAACGCGGCCAGATGACTTTGCATACCTTGCTCCTTTCGAGACGCGAGTCGAGGTTGAAAATGGTCTATTGATCGCGACCATCCCCGATGGTGCGGCTGCCATGCACGGCGGGTTTCCCTACAAAAGCAGAGTCCATGCCATTGGCATGGTTTTGGGCGAAAACGGGCTGCCCTGACAGCGGTTCGCACTATGCCAACTCTGCACTTGCGGGATCATGTGTAAAGAAATCCGACATGACGACAGGGCTGCGCCACGTGACTCTTGCACGCGGAAATAAATTCCTGTGGCTTGAAATTACTTGGGCTGAGCCGGTACCTGATGATTGTTTCTCACAGCTTCAGGATCCCGAAGTAAGAAAACCCGACGGCCAGCGGGTCGGTGCCTGCGATGTTGATGTTTTCCATGCAGGGGCGGGCCGGACGCCGATGCCGATCAGCTTGCTGCGCTGGACCCGCTCGAAACGTTTCGCGTCGAAGGCGCGACCGCCGCGCCTTGTATCCCATGGCGCCGCAGGGCGGCGGCGACGAAGCCGGAGGCCTTCATTTCCTCGACATAGGCGATGAGGCAGGCCTGAGCCTCCCGGCCGCGGCTTTTCGGCGTGCCCATGGCCTGCTCGATGACCATGAAACGGCCGGGCAGGAGGCGCAGGCCGGGCTCACGCTGCGCATCGGCTTCCAACTGCTGCCTGACGCCGGCCGCGACATCGTGATGGCCGGCCAGAAAAGTCTCCACGACGGCGGGAGAACTGAGCGCGCGGACAATCTGCGCCTGCTTGAGTTCACGGCTGAGAAACAGATCGTAGGCGCTGCCGGCGCCGACTGTGACGCTGTAGGCGGCGTTGTCGACCTCGTCGTTGCGGCGGATCGGCGACGCTGCGCGCACCAGGTAGCAGCCTTCGATCAGAACATAGGCCGCGGTGAACAAGATCCCCTCGCCGCGCAGCGGGTCGATGGCAAAAAAGCCGATGTCGGCCTGCTCGTTTTTGACCGTATCTACCGATTTTCCGGCCGTGTCGAGGACGACGAGTTCTATCCCGACGCCCAGGCGGCGGGCGAACTCCCTGGCCAGGTCCACCGACACGCCGACCGCCTCGCCGCTAGCCGGATCGCGCTTGGCGAGGATGGGATTGCCGAGGTTGATGGACGCACGCAGACAACCCGTCGGCGTGAAGGCGGAAATGATTTCTGGGGTTATCGTGATCATAGTCATGATGGCTCCTCAAGCATCTTGCGCATCCCGGGACGACAGGCCCTAGAACCCGACGTTGTCGCCGCCCTTCAGCTTGAGCATTCTTCTCGCATCGTCGGGGGTGGCGATCTGCAGGCCGATTTCCTCCAGGATGCGGCGCACCTTGGTCACCTGCTCGGCATTGGATTTGGCCAGGGTGCCGCGGCCCAGCCACAGGCTGTCCTCCAGTCCGACGCGGACGTTGCCGCCCATCACCGCCGACTGCGCGGCGACGAACATCTGGTTGCGCCCCGCGCCCAGCACCGACCACAGGTAGTCCTCGCCGAACAGGCGGTCCGCGGTGCGCTTCATGTGCAGCACATCCTCCGGGTGCGGGCCGATGCCGCCGCGCAGGCCGAACACCGACTGGATGAACAGGGGCGGCTTGAGCAGGCCGCGGTCGAGGAAGTGCGCGGCGGTATAAAGATGGCCGATGTCGTAGCACTCGATTTCGAAGCGGGTGTCGTTGCTGCTGCAGGATTCGAGAATGTAGGCGATGTCGCGGAAGGTGTTCTTGAAGATCCGCTCGTCCGAACCGGCGAGATAGGGTTCCTCCCAGTCGTACTTGAAATCCTTGTAGCGTCCGAGCATTTCATACAGGCCGAAGTTCATCGAGCCCATGTTCAGCGAGGCGACTTCCGGCTTCAGTTTCATCGCCGGCTGGACGCGCTCTTCCGGACTCATGGTCGGGGCGCCGCCGGTGGTGATATTGATCACGACGTCCGAGGCGGCCTTGATCTTCGGCAGGAACTTCATGAACGCCTGCGGCTCCTGGATCGGCTTGCCATTAACCGGATCGCGCGCATGGAGATGGACGATCGCGGCGCCGGCCAGCGCCGCGCCGATCGCGCCGTCGGCGATTTCGTCCGGGGTGATCGGCAGATAGGGCGACATCGTCGGCGTATGGATGGAACCGGTCACCGCGCAGGTGATGATGACTTTTTCTTGTTTCACGGCCATGGTCGTTCTCGCTTCACCACAATGGGATTGGCTAGGGCGTGTTCTCAATTGATCGGCGTGATGCGTTGCTCAATTGAGAACACGCCCTAGTGCCGTCGTCTAATATACTTTCCCCGGTGAATCCCCGCCAGTTGAAGAACTTCCTGCGCATCGCCGAACTGAGAAGTTTCACCACGGTGGACGCGCTCCTGTACATCGCACAACCGGTTCTGTCGCGACGAAGTCGGCGCCTTGTCCGACTCGGTCCGCGGCAAGCAGCAAGTCGATCGGGGAGCACAGTTCCCGGGCCGCCCCGCCGGAGGCTGGGGAAAGGCGCTTTAGCGGATCGCTCCGGACAGGCCCAGGCAGGAGGACATCAATTCCGGATTGCCCGACAGTTCGCTCGACTGGCCGTCGAAGATGGCGCAGCCCCGGTCGAGCACGATGGTGCGCGGCGCGAATTCCAGCGCCATCAGGGCGTACTGCTCGACCAGCACGATGACCAGCCCGCCGGAAGCACGGAGACTATGCAGAACCTTGAGTATCTGATCGATGATCACCGGCGCCAGGCCCTCCATCGGTTCGTCCAGCAGCAGGACGCCGGGATTGCCGACCAGGGCACGGCCGATGCTGAGCATCTGCTGTTCGCCGCCGGAGATTTCATCGCCGCGATTGCGCCGCCGGCCGGCCAGGTTGGGGAACAGGGAAAAGATTTCCTCGACCGTCCAGCGGCCCGCGCGGGCGGCAATCCTGAGATTCTCTTCTATCGTCAGCGTGCCGAAAATATCGCGCTCCTGGGGCACGTAACCTATCCCCGACAAGGCCCGGCGATAGCTAGGCAGATGGCCGATCGCCTGCTCGTTGAGGCGGATCTCGCCGCCATGCAGGCGTGTCTGGCCAATGATGGTTTTCATCAGCGTGCTCTTCCCGACGCCGTTCCTGCCGAGCACGGCCAGGACGTCGCCGGCGGCGAGCGTCAGCGAGAGATTCTCGATGATCACCGTCGGGCCATAGCCCGCCGTCACGCCGTCCAGTTCCAGCACCGGTTTCAAGATTTCTCCCCGAGGTAGACATCCCGGACACGCTGGTCGGCGGCAATCTCGGCGGGGGACCCCTCGACGAGTATCGATCCCTGGACGAGCACGGTGATGCGTTCGGCGAAACGGAAGACCAGATCCATGTCGTGGTCGATCAGCAGCACGGCGATATCGCCGGGCAGGGCTTTGACGATGTCGAGTATCAGATCGCGCTCGGATGTCGGGATGCCGGCGGCGGGTTCGTCCAGGAGCAGGACTTTCGGCTCCAGGGCAAGCGCCACGGCGATTTCAATCAGGCGCTGCTGGCCATAGGGCAACTGCTGCACGGTTGTTGCGGATACCGGCAACAGGCCGACCTTTTCCAGAAGTTCGTCCGCGCGATCGTGCAGCGCGCCATAGGAGCGGGCGCTGCGCAACATATGCAGGCCGAAGCCGGCGCATTCGGCCAATGCGAGAAAGATGTTTTCGTGCGCGGTCAGCGCGGGGAAGAGCGAGGTGATCTGAAATGTCCGCCCCATCCCCAACTTGCTGCGCCTGGCTTCATCGGCGCGGCTGACATCGACGCCGTCGAGAAAAACCTCGCCCGAAGTCGGCCGCAAACGCCCGCTCAGAAGATTAACGAAGGTGGTCTTGCCGGCGCCGTTCGGGCCGATCAGGGCACGTCTCTCGCCGCGCCTCAGGGACATATTGACATCGCGCGTGACCACCACGGAACCGAACGATTTGTTCAGGCCCCGGGCTTCGAGAACCGGCCGCTCGCTCATTTGACCGCTCATCTGGCCACCTTCCGCCAGCAGGCCTGAAAGCCCCGTTCCGCCAGGCTCAAAACGCCGCCGCGCGCGAACAGCACCAGGATCAGCAGGATGATGCCCTGCCAGAGAAACCAGTTCGTCGGATCGTTTTTCGCCAGATAGTCTTGCGCGATCATGTAGATCGGCACACCGAACATCGCCCCGTAAAGCCGTCCCGAACCGCCCAGGATGAGCATGATCAGTACGCCGCCCGAAAGTTCGAAGCTCAGCGAATTGAGCGCCACGAATCCGGTGCATTGAGCCTGCACCGCGCCGGCCAGTCCGGCCAGCGCCGAGGCCAGGGTGTAGGCGATCAAACGGCGGCGATAGTTCTGACAGCCGATCGCCGCCATGCGCAGATCGTTTTCGCGGATGCCGCGCAGCGACCAGCCAAAGGGCGAATTGACCACCCGGCGCAAAAAAATGAAGGTGAGGAATAGCATCAGCAGGCTGTAGAAGAATGCGGTCGTGCCCCTGAAATCGAATTCCCAAAGACCCAACAGCGGCGAAAAGACCACGCCCTGCAGGCCATCATCGCCGCCCGTTATGCCGGTCGCCTTGTTGGCGATTTCATAGAGCAGCATGCCCGAAGCGACGGACAGCATCAGAAACGCCAGCCCCTTGGTGCGCAGCATCAATGAGCCAAACAGCAGACCGACAGTCCCCGCCGCCAGCATGGCCAGCACTGCCGTCAAGGTCGGATCGGTGATCCAGCCTCTTGCGGCGAGAATTCCCGCGACGTAAGCGCCGGTGCCGAACTGTGCCGCATGGCCGAGGGTGACGATGCCGGTATAGCCGACGAGCAGATCCAGGGACATCGCGAACAGGATCATCACGAAGATCTGCGTCATGAGCGGCGCGTACTGCGGGGCGAGCGCATAGGTTGCCAGCGCCAACAGCCATGGCAAGGGCTCCAGCCAGATCGTCGCGGTGCGGCCCATACTACCCCTTGCGCCGGCTGACGATGCCCTGAGGGCGCCAGCGCAACAACAGAAAGACGAAAGCGAAAACGAAGATCATCCCCACCTCGGGCATCAGGTACTTGGTCGCCGTGTCGGCCAGGCCGATGATCAGCGCGGCATAGAGCGGACCCTTGATGCTACCCAGTCCTCCCACCGCGACGACGATGAGGAAGAAGATGATGTATTGCAGCGGGTAGCCGGGACTGATCGCCAGTATTTCTGCGCCTAGGCCTCCGCCAAGAGCGGCCAGGCCGGTGCCCAGGCCGAAGGTCAGGGCAAACAGGCGGTCGGTATTGATGCCGACCGCTTCGGCCATCTCGTGATTCTCCACCGCCGCGCGAACACGGGCGCCGAACAGGGTCCGATCGAAGCCGAACCACAATGCGGCGGCAATCGCCCCGCCGAAAATCAGCAGGAACAGGCGATAGGTCGGAATCGTCGCCCCGGCCAGTTCGAAATGCCCCTGAAGATAGTGCGGCAGCACGATCGGTTGTGCCAGCGGCCCCCAGAAGATGCGGGCGATGGCCACCGAAATAAAGATCAGGGCCATCGAGAACAGCACCTGATCAAGTTCGGCCGCGCCATATAGCCGTCGGTAAAGCAGGCGCTCCAGGGCAAACCCGAGCCCGGTGACGAGAATGCAGGCCGCCAGCAGCGCAGGGAGAAAAGGCACGGCCAGGGAGTTCATCAGGGTCACGGTGGCATAGCCGCCGAGCATCGCGAAAACGCCATGAGCCAGATTGACAAAACCCATCAGGCCCATGGTGATCGAGAGCCCGACCGAGGTCATATAGAGAATCATCCCGTAGGCCAGGCCGAAGAACAGGATGTTGGCCAAAGTCGACGTCATCGCTCTTGGCTCCGATCAACCACCCCGCATGATGAAATGGCTGGTCGTCGTAATATCTTAGGCTTGCGAAGGGTCAATTCGGGCCCGCCCTTCCCATCCTCCCCTCGCGGGGAGGCTACCATTCGGCTCGCTGCGCTCGAATCTGACACAGTTCGCTTGGCAAGGTATTTCACGTTAACGCACTCATCATTGATTCCGCCTTGAGTTCCTCAAGGAAGGCGAGACAGACCGGGGAGAGTTCGTGCTTTGCCCGATAGATGACAGCGACATGCCACGACGGCATCGCCGCCTGCATCAGCAGCGGCGAGATGCCCCAGCGTAAGGCGCGATCGGAAAACAGCTGTTTCGGCACTAGGGTCACATAATCGCCGCGCTCGGCAAGCGCCACGGCGCAGGCAAAAGAGGAGCACTCGATGGTGCTGAGGGGAGGCTCCAGTCCGGCGGCAACGAAGGTCTGCTCGAAGATGTCCATGCCGCTGCGGCCGCGACGATAGATCACCCAGTCGGCATTGACCAGATCGGAAAGTTTCATGCGTCGCTGTTCGAAGGGGTGGCCGGTGCGGACCGCAGGCGTCACCGTGTCCTTCAGCAGCATCTCGAAGGTGACGCCCTCGTCACCGGGCCTCTCGGGAACCAGGCATACCGCAAAATCGACCTCGCCCGTGCGCACCGCCTGGAGAATGTCCGGATAAACACCCTCGTGTATCTGGATGCTCACTTTCGGCCTTGTGCGTTTGAAGCTCAGGATGGCTCGCGGCAGCAGCGACATGCCCACCGTCGGCGAGGTCACCACCTTGATTTCGCCGAGACCTGCGCCCCTTATGTTGTCGATGTCGTTTCGCGCCTCTCTCAGTTCCGACTCTATCGTCTTGGCGCGCGCGATCAGCGCCTGCCCGGCGGCGGTCGGCACGACGCCGTGCGACGAGCGGTGCAGGAGTTCCGTGCCGACGGCCTCTTCCAGTTGCTGGATGCTCTTGGTCACCGAGGATTGTGAAAGGAACAGTCTTCTCGACGCCAGACGAACCGTGCCTGCCTCGATAACGGCGATCAGGTGGCGAAGTTGGCTCAGTTTCACTGGCGAAGTCATGGCGGATCGGCAAGACACGAAAGACCGTGCACTATAGCCTGCCGCCATCTGTTACAGCTCCTGCGACAACACCGGCGCGATACGGCAGAGCAGGCCGCGCAGATGATAGGTGCCCATCGCCGGATCATAGGGCGGGCCGTTTCGGGTCAGCATGTTGGCGTTGGACTTCCAGATACCATGCTCGGGTCCGGCCTCCTCGGGAAACCACCAGCCGTGCTCGACATGAATCACTTTCGGATCGACGTCGGTCGTCACCTTGGCCCGCTGCCGAATCTTGCCGCGCAGAGTCTCGATCCAGACCCAATCGCCGTTCTTGATGCCGAGAGGTGCCGCAGTTTCGGGATGGATTTCGACCAGCGGGTCCGGATGCGCTTTGCGCAACCGGGGCAATTGCCGGTGCTCGGAATTGAAGAAGAAGGGGATGCGCGCCCCGGTGGTCAGCACCAGGGGAAAATCCTTCGCCACTTCGGGCGTCGAGATCGGACTCTCCGGCGGTTCCTCATAGTAAGGCAGCGGATCGTAGCCCATGGCTTCAAGCCTCGTGGCGTACAGCTCGATCTTGCCGCTGGGGGTCTTGAAGCCGCCTTCCTTATATTTCCCGTAGCGGAACGGCATCTTGAAGAATCCGGTCTCGGCGAGATCCGCGAAGGTCTTGCCGCTGCCGCCGCTGGCGAGCTGTGCGTCGAGCACCTCCTCCAAGGATTCGATGCCGACGGGAAGATTCATTTTCCGCGCGAGTTCTATGAAGATTTGCTCATCGGCCTTGCACTCGCCGATCTGCACCGCTTTCTGCTGGGCGAAGATGACATTCGCCGCCACCGTCGGCAGACCGGCCAGCGTCGTCAGTTCCGGCCAGGAGGCGGCCGGCAGGACGATGTCGGCGAGTTCAGCGGTCGGCGTCATGAACAGATCGGCGACCACCAGGAGATCCAGCTTGAGCAGGGATTCGTACGCCTCCTTGGCATTGGCGTAGGTGGTCAGGGTATTGTTGCCGAATACCAGGAAGGCCTTGACCGGGTAGGGCACTCCCTCGCGCATCGCTTGAAGCAGCGTCGGGATATGCGCGGCCGGCAGGTCTGCGCCCTCGCCCGCGAGCATCTTGAAGCGGTCGGCGCCCAGTCGCTTGGCGTTCATTTCCGGAGAGAGGTTTTCGATCAGGCTGGGGAATCTGCCCAGTCCTTTCATGCCGAACACCCAGCCGCCCGGCACGTCGATGTTGCCGGTCAAGGCCGGCAGCATCGAGATCGCCCGGATGGTCTGAATGCAGTTCGGCGTGTGCTCGATAGCACAGCCCCACTCCATCATCGAGGGCTTGGTCTGGGCATAGAGGCGCGCCGCGGCGCGTATTTTCTCCGCCGGCACCCAGGTGATAGGTGCCGCCCACTCCGGACTGTACTGGCGTACCCGCTCGGCCAGCGCTTCCAGGCCGTAGGTCCATTCTGCAACAAACTTCGCGTCGTAGAGTTTCTCTTCGATGATCACATGCAGCATTGCCAGCGCCAGGGCATCATCGGTGCCCGGCCGCAGTTGCAGCCAGATATCGGCGCGCTTGGACAGTTGCGTGCTGCGCGGGTCGACCACGATGATCTTGGGGTTGCCCTTCAAGGATTCCCGGGCATCGAAGCGGGTCTCGCCGTCCGGTCCCGAATTCAGCGGATTGTGGCCCCAATACACGATGCACTCCGGTGCCGTGCCGCCGGTGAAGTCGCACACCGGGAAATCGCCGAAGGTCAGGATGCTGGTGTTCACCCGAGGATGAAAGCATTGCGCGAATCCGGGCTCGCACCAGTTGGGTGTCCCCAGCGCGTGGGCGAAGCGGGAAACCCAGCGGATGTGATGCCGGCCGGTGCCCGTACCCAAGGCGATCGCCTCCGCCCCGTGCTCGTCCTTGATGGCCTGCACGCGGCGGGCAATTTCATCCAGCGCCTCATCCCAGGAGATGCGCTGCCACTTCCCTTCGCCGCGTGCGCCGGTTCTCCGGAGCGGATACTTGAGCCGGTCAGGGTGATAGACGAGATCCAGCGTGTTGCCGCCGATCGGACACAACGAGCCCTTGTTGAGCGGAGAGTCACGATCGCCAACGACCTTGGTCAGCCGCCCGTCCGTGACGTGCAGATCGACGCCGCAGCCGCCATGGCAACTGCGGCAGACGCTCTTCAATATCCTGGTCTCGGATACGCCCACTGTCATCTCACTCATTGATCTCACTCATTGATCTCAGCCACGTCCCGACCCACCCGTCGTTCTTCAGTCTTTGGTCTCGGGCACGATCAATTGCAACAACTTGGTTCCTCCGTTGACGCCCGGCCTGATGGCAGCGGCCTCGTTCGGCCCGAGATAGACGCCGGCGCCCTTGGTCACCGGGTAGTCCTTCTGATTGAGGTTGATGATGGCATCGCCCTCCATCAGATAGATCAGCTCGTGCGTTCCCGACTTCGCATCCGCCTTGAGCGTGTCGTTGCCCTTCAGCCAATGCAGTTTGGCCAGTACATTCTTTGCGCCGCACAGCGCGTCGTTGAGAATCTCGGCGCTGGTACCGGCCCCGGCCACGCTTTGCCGGGCACAATCGTTGGTCTTGATGAATGTTAAGCTCATGTCGTTTCCCTAGTAAGTTGCGCGCGTGTTCAGCTCTGAACCCAGACCTTGCCGTCGATCTTTTCCCACAGCAGGTCGTCCGGGGTGCCATCGAGTATGGTCGTCTGGAACCGGTTGGGCGCCTGGAATTCGAAGTAGAAAAGCGGCTCGGTCGCGCGCAGCCGGTGCTTCTCTTCGGCGGGAATGAAGATCATGTCGCCGGGGCCGACCTCGGTCACGCCTTCTTCGCTCTCGACCGTTGCCTTACCGTCGATCATGAAATAGAAATGCTCGCAGTTCTTGTGCATGTGATAGGGAGAAGCTGCGCCCTTCTTGTAGTGCATGACCCCGGCCAGCATGTGATTGATGTTCGAAATCTCCTTGCTCACGAAGAAGATCCGTTCCCGTCCGGGAACCGTTGATACGAGCCTGGGCAACTCGTTTTCGTGAAAGATATAAGCCATAACTTCTCCTTAGCGTGAAATACGTTGGCAAGTGCGCTGTGTCAGGTACGAGCGTAGCGAGCCGGTTGGTAGCCTCCCCGCGAGGGGAGGATGGGTGGGGCGGGACCACTTGCAAGCTTGAGTCATTACCCGTCGATTCATTTCATCATGCGCGGTGGTTCATCTGAGCCATGAGCGTTGGGGCGATGGATTGCTACGATTGCCGGGCTTCGATGGCCCCGAGATAAATGCTCTGATCCTTAAGCAACACATCAAGCTCTGGCCTGCCGGCGATTTGCAGTTTGTAGGTGCCACTATCCGGCGTCAGATTGCTGAAGCGAAATTCGCCGAAGGTGTCGCTCGTCTGCTCTGCGATGACGCTACCCTGCTGCAGCAGCCTGACCGCTACGCCATCTGCGCACTCGACCACGCCCTTCACTGTTTTGGTCAGCGCACCGCCGATGAAGACCGAGAAGAAGCGGACCAGATTGCGGTAATACACCCGCGGTTTGGTCCCGAGTTCCGGGGAAAGCACGGCCAGTCCCTCGCGCTCGACCAGTTGTTCCATTTCGGCATCGGTCACGTGCAGCGTTCGCATGGCCTGGGTGGAACACATCTGGGAGCCTCTGGTCTTGGTCCAGCCCTGGTCGAGCAGGTGGGCATCGAAGGGCCAGGCTTGAGGCAATTGCTTCTCTTCGTTCCAGAATACCGCGCCGTAGGGACAGGCATCGACAATCTGCTTCTGGCCGCGCGCCTTTTCCGGATGGATGATGACGATGCCGTCATCGCGCTTGATCACCGCACCGTCCGTGGCAACCTTCTGGCACGGCGGATTGTCGCAATGGTTGCACATGACCGGCAGGTAACTCACCTCGACCATCGGCTTCTGGCCGGTCTCGCGGGCACGAATATCGATCCAGCGATGCCCGTGTTTCTGCATTTCAGCGCTATATCCGGGAAATTCGTTGCCGTAGTACTCATCGTGACAGGCCAGGGTGCAACCGTTGCAGTTGAAGCATTTCGCCACGTCAATCACAAGATTCCATTTTTTCACAGCGCCACCTCCCGCTCTTCGCGCTTCCCGGGAGCCGTCTTCAAAGCGGCACTGCCGTCCCAAAGTTCCACCTCGATCAGGCAGGAGTTGCAGGCCGTTCCGGTCACTTTCTTGGCAATCGAACGCTTCGGGGTCAGCTGGTTGATGCAACCGCCGCGATCGACCGAATGACCGGGCTCGCCCATCGGGTCATATACGCCCGACGCGCTATACGAATGCACCACACCATCAGGCAAGCGTTCGGTTATTACCGCTGCACAGACCACAGAGGAACGATCGTTGTAGGCCAGGACCAGATCGTGCATCTTGATCCCCCGCAGCGAAGCATCCTTCGCACCGATGCGCAGGGTCCAGTAGTAGTAGCCATCGATCAGCACGCGGTGCTCGCGAATGTCGTTGGTCGAACTGTCCTTGCCATCGTTCATGGTGTGATAGCTGAATCGCGAATGTGGCGAGATCAACTGCAACGGATAGCGCTTGAAGTCCTCCGACTGAGCCCCCTCCCAGGACGGCAAATATTTGACGATAGGCGGGCGTTCCGGATCGTTGGCATCAAAATGTTTCAGGCTCGAGCACTCGAATTCAAACTTGCCGGACTGGGTCTGCAAACCCTCAAGGTAGTTCTCGCTATAGTCGCCAGGCAGAGGATGTGGCTCCGGCACGTCCTTTTTCCGTCCTTCGTAAAACCACCGGTTCGAGGGCGGATCGCGCTGATCTTCAGGTGACGGCGGGACAACGAAATAGCCCTTCTTGAGAAATTTTTTCCAGGAAATATGCTTGGGCAAATCGGACGCATCGAACATCTTCTTGACCCAGTTGAGCTCGGTCATGCCCTCGCAGAAATAAGTGCCAAGCCCGAGCCGCGAACCAAGTTCAGTGAAGATTTGAAAATCCGACTTCGACTCGCCCAGGGGCTCGATGCATTTATGCTGCATCAGAACCACTCTATGGTTCATCTGTGTCTGGCCATGCAACGCATAACCGCCGGTACCACCGAATTCGCTGATGTCGTAGCGTTCGTAGTTGGTGCACGCCGGGAGCAGGACATCGGCATACTTGGCCTCACCCTCGAACCAGATCGACTGGTTGACGACAAACGGCAGCTTGTCGGTCCGGTAGGATTTGACGTAGCGGTTGGAATCGTTCATCGTCCCGAACGAGGCCCCACCGTACTTGTAGAGCATCTGGATGGTCGAATGTCCGGCCTTCGGATAGCTGAATTTCTGGAACTGGCCTTCGATCGTCTGACCATCCCAGGGGTAGCCTTCCGCCTTGCCGTCGAGGATCGCCTCGGGAATCTGCAGCCGCGGCACTTTTTGCGACGATGTATTGAACGACGGGAGTTGCGGCATGCGCAGATACAGGCTGACCCCCAAGGCAGTCGAGGTCAGGTCGCCGGACATGCCGCCATCGGCATAACCCGGGAAGGAGAAGCCCAGATCGATGGGCGTGCCCCACTGGAGCAGGCCGTAATTGACGCCCGGTTTGCCTACGCCTTGCATGGCCATCAGGCAGGCCATGGTGCGCGCCCATTGAATGCCTGTGGCCGAGCGGCAGGCGCCACCGTGACCATTGCCCCAACTACCCGCACCCAGATAGGTTTTTCTGCTCGCCCAGCGCCGCGCCAGTGCGCGCACTTCCCGGGCCGGAACGCCGGTCTCCAATTCCTGCCATTCGGGCGTCTTCGGGATGCCATCCTCGATGCCCAGCAGGTAATCGCGCCATTTATCGAAACCCAGGCAGCGATCGGCAACGAATTTCTTGTCGTAGGTGTCGTCGGTAATCCAGATGTAGGCGATTGCCATGCCCATCGCCGCATCGGTTGCCGGCTTCGGTGCAATCCACTTGCCGCCAAGCAAAGCGGCGGTATGGTTGAGGTAAGGATCGATATGCACGACTTCGATGCCCATTTCCTTCAGCCACTGGCGGCGTGGCGTGCCTTCGTGCGCAGAATACGAACCGCTGGTGGTTTCCGGATCGGCCGACCAGAACACGACCATTTCGGCTTCCTTCATCAGGTCCTCGACCAGGCCATAGGTCTCGACCTGGCCCAGGCGCATGCTATAGCCGTAGTGGTGCATCGCGCCCCAGTACCAACCTTCCCAACTGTCCGGGTTGTGCATCACCTTGGTGGTGCCGATGGCGTTGAAAAACTTGTACGCGGCACTGAGGTAATAACCAATATTTCCCCAGGTATGGTGCGAACCATGGTTGCACATGATCGCGCCCTGACCGAAATCGCGCTTTACCCGCTTGATTTCCGAAGCGACGATATCGAGCGCCTCGTCCCAACTGATCCGGACATAGCCGGAAACGCCGCGATTCTCGCAATTGCGCTCGCCATTGGGATCGAAGTCGACGCGCTTCATCGGATAGAGCAGGCGATCCGGCGAATATATTGTCGACTTCTGGCAAATCGTATGCGAGGCCATCGAAGTTTGACGCGGCGGCGTCCAGCGCTTGCCGCGCGCCTCGATGGACCAGGTGGGCGCGTCGGTTTCATCAAATTCTATCGGCGTCAGCCGGATTACCTTGCCGTCCTTGACATGCACGAAAGCCGGACCGCCGTTGGTATTGGTGACATAACGTTTGACGCCATTGCCCAAGTCGGTGCCGTACTCCCAATGCAGCGTCGGTATCATGTTCAGCGTCTGGGTGAACCAGACCACCAGGTCGTCACGCCCATCGGCTTGCAGTTGAAAGCCCTTGATCGCTTCGACGCGCTCGATCTCATCGACATGCAGGCTGAACAAGCGCAGGCCGAGTTCGGCATTGGCGACCGTGACCTTGATGTCGGGCGCCGCATGCAGGCCCCGGCCCGAAATGACCTTGCCATTCTTGAAAGTGAAATAGCGTGCGACCGCATTGTCTTTGGTGCGCATCTGTGCGGTAAGATTCTTCTCCGCAAGGCGGAGCGCAAATTTCGGATGGCGGCGCGCCATCAGCCGCAAAGCTTGCAGGAGGCCCCACAGGAGAACGGTGAACTTGACGTCGGCTGATCGCATGCTTACTCCCCGCTGTGTCTGGTGAACGAAGGTTCAGGAGGGCATGTTAGTGGTTTTGGTGATCACCAAGTGATTCACTATTCCGAAATATCGATCGAATTTACGCATATAGCCAAGCACGAAGAGCCTTGCCCGGGTATGCTGCGAATCCATCCAAACTTTTATAGGAGAAGGCCGTGAGCCGATTGATCAAGGCAGCCCTGGCTGCAACCATACTCGTTGCGGCAGGCTTAAGTCATGCTGTGGAACCGTTCAAGATCGGCCTGATACTGCCCCTTTCCGGACCATTCGCCTCGACCGGCAAGCAGATCCTGACGGCGGCAAACCTCTACATGCAGCAAAAGGGGGATACGATAGCCGGACGCAAGATCGAACTCATCGTGAAGGACGATGGCGGCCTGCAGCCTGAAGTCACCAAGCGCCTCGCCCAGGAACTGGCCACCCAGGACAAGGTCAATGTCCTGGCCGGTTTTGGCCTCACGCCGCTGGCCTTTGCCGCAGCGCCGATCGCCACCCAGGCGAAGATCCCGATGGTGGTCATGTCGGCGGCGACGGACTCTGTCCCTCAGCGCTCTCCCTATATCGTCAGAACTTCCCGGAACATGTTCCAACTCACCGCGCCCATGGCGGACTGGGCCGCGAACAACAAGATCAAGTCGGTGATCACCCTGGTTTCCGATTACGGACCAGGCATCGATGCGGAAACGATCTTTACCAAGCGCTTTGCCGAAAAGGGCGGCAAGGTTCTTGAAACGCTGCGCATTCCGTTGAAAAACCCCGACTTCGCGCCCTTCCTGCGGCGGATCAAGGACACCAAGCCGGATGCACTGTTCGTCTTCGTCCCCTCTGGCGTGGGCAGCGCGGTGATGAAGCAGTTCACGGAAAAGGGCCTGGGCGCAGCCGGCATCAAGCTGATCGGCACAGGCGATGTGCTCGATGACGATATTCTGCCCGCGATGGGCACGGAAGCCCTCGGCATTGTGACCACCGACAATTATTCGGCGGCGCACGACTCCCCCGAGAACAAGGCTTACGTCGAGGCCTTGAGGAAATTTTCCGGCAGCAACATGCGTCCCAACGTCATGTCTCTGGGCGGCTATGACGGCATGCATCTGATCTACGAAGCCCTGAAGAAAGCGGGTCCGGATGCCGATGGCGACAAACTGCTGGCCGCGATGAAGGGCCTGAACTGGGTCAGTCCGCGGGGACCCGTGCACATCGACCCGGAGACTCGCGACATCGTGCAGAATATCTACATCCGTCGCTCGGAAATGGTCAAGGGCGAGGTCTACAACATCGAGTTCGACAAATACGAGAACTTCAAAGGCCCCGCTCATTGAGCGGTCGCCAGAATCGGCAATCATCCAGGTCAGCCGGGGCCGTCGCCCCGGTGACCATCGTCGGCACAGGCCCCGTCGGCCTCACCCTGGGGCTTAGTCAGTGAAGCGCGGTTTCTCGTGGCTTGCCTTTATAATCCGCCTGCCTCCACGACTCCAGACCCGCCCATGAAATTCCGCATCATTCCCGTCACGCCCTTCCAGCAGAACTGTTCGCTCCTTTGGTGCGAAGAAACGGGAGAAGGCGTCATCGTCGACCCCGGCGGCGATCTGCCGCAGATCATAGCCGCGGCCAGGGAATTGAAGGTACGCATCGTGAAGATCCTCCTCACCCACGGTCATATCGACCACGCCGGCGGCACAGCGGCGCTGGCAGCGCAACTCGGCGTGCCGGTCGAAGGTCCGCAGGAAGAAGAACGCTTCTGGATCGATCAGTTGCCGCAACAGGGAAAAATGTACGGCTTCCCGCATGTGGATGCCTTCACTCCCGATCGCTGGCTCAACGATGGCGATCAGGTGAGCTTCGGCAATGTCAGCCTCGAGGTGCGCCATTGCCCGGGCCACACACCTGGGCATGTGGTGTACTTCTGCGCCCAGGAAAAGCTCGCCATAGTCGGCGACGTGCTGTTCCAGGGCTCGATCGGCCGCACCGACTTCCCGCGCGGCGATCACGCCACCCTGATCCGTTCGATTCGCGACAAACTCTGGCCGCTCGGCGATGACGTCAGCTTCATTCCCGGCCACGGGCCGATGTCCACCTTCGGCGCGGAGCGCCTCCACAACCCCTACGTCGGCGGTCGGACTTGACGGGGCACTTTCAAGGAGTCGCGAATCTCGCGCAGCAACAGCACGTCCTCGGGCGTCGCTACGGGTTCGGCCGGCGGCTTGGGCTGATCACGCTTGAGGCGGTTGATCTGTTTGACCATGATGAAAATGATGAAGGTCAGGATGGCGAAGTTGATGGCAATGGTCAGGAAGTTGCCCCAGGCGAAAACCGGCACGCCCGCCTTCCTGACTTCGGCCAGGGTCATGCTCACCCCGGGCGGAACGTCTTTCAGCGCGATGAAGTAGTTGGTGAAATCCAGACCGCCGAGAAGCCGGCCGATGACCGGCATGATCAGATCGCCGACCACGGAATCGACGATCTTGCCGAATGCGCCGCCGATGATGACCCCGACTGCGAGATCGATGACGTTGCCCTTGACGGCAAACTCTTTGAACTCCTGCATGATGCTCATGGGACTCTGCTCCTTGGCTGACGCTGGCGAACCCGCGACGATAAAATGCGGTAAATAGTAGCAGGGGCAGACTCTTGAAGAAAGCGCCGAAGATGCGCCTGGGCATAGACCTGGGCGGCACCAAGATCGAAATCGTCGCCCTCATCGCACACGGCGAAGAACTCCTGCGCCGCCGCGTGACTACCCCTCAGGGCGATTACCTGGCCACGGTGAACGCCATGGCCGCCCTGGTCCTGCAGGTCGAACAGGAACTGGGACAGCGCGGCAGCGTCGGCATCGGCATTCCCGGATCCGTCTCGACTCTTAGCGGCAAGATCAGGAACGCCAACTCCACCTGCCTCATCGGCCAGCCGCTGCAAAGCGATCTGGAGCGGGTCCTGAATCGCGAAGTCAGGCTGGCCAATGATGCCAACTGCTTCGCCCTTTCGGAGGCCGTCGACGGCGCAGGGGCCGGACATGACGTGGTGTTCGGGGTCATCCTGGGAACCGGCGTGGGTGGCGGCATCGTCGTTCGCGGCGAATTGCTCGTCGGAGCCAACGGCATCGCCGGCGAATGGGGGCATAACACTATGCCGGGAGAACAAGCAAACCGGCCTTGTTACTGCGGCCGGCGCGGCTGCATCGAGACCTATCTGTCCGGGCCGGGCCTGGCCGCAGACCACTTCGCCGCCACGGGCGCGGCGCTCTCGCCGCGGGACATCGCCGGCTTCTCGGCCACGAACCCCGCCTGCGAAGCGACGCTGCAGCGCTTCGAATCGCGCCTGGCTTGGGCCCTGGCCCAGGTCATCAACCTGCTCGACCCGGACGCCATAGTCCTGGGCGGCGGCCTGTCGAACATGGCACGACTCTATGACAGGGTTCCGAAACTCTGGCCGGAGCATGTCTTCTCCGACCATATCGCCACGCGCCTCCTCAGGAACCGCCATGGCGACTCCTCGGGCGGGCGCGGCGCGGCTCGGCTCTGGCAGGAAGCAGGGTGAAGCACGATACCCGCGAACGGGTGACATCGCCGGCTGCGCCGAGGACACCGATACCGGCCATGGAGGGCAAAATACTCTGGCTGCGAGTGTTCATGCCCTTCGCCGCCGGTTACTTTCTTTCCTACCTGTTTCGCAACGTCAATGCCGTGATAGCGCCGGAACTGACGCACGAGTTTGGCGTCTCGGCCGCCGATCTCGGACTCTTGACCAGCGCCTATCTCGTCGCCTTCGGCGCCTTCCAACTACCGCTCGGAATTCTGCTCGACCGTTTCGGGCCGCGCCGCGTCGAATCGCTGCTGCTGCTCGTCACTGCCATCGGCGCCGCGCTATTCGCGCTGGGGAAAAATCTCCCGCAACTGGTCCTGGCCCGGGCTCTGATCGGACTGGGCGTTTCGGCCTGCCTGATGGCCTCCTTCAAGGCCTTTTCGCAATGGTTCCCGATCGAACGTCGGGCCGCGCTCAATTCCGCCATCATGGCCGCTGGCGGCCTGGGCGCCCTTACCGCCAGCGTGCCGTTCGGATGGGCCTTGCCGCTGATCGGCTGGCGCGGCGCCTTCTTCGCCCTTTCTGGGCTCAGCGTCTTGGCAGGACTGTTGATCTTCACCATCCCCGACAAGCCGGCCGAGGCCGTCCGGGAAAGCCTTGCCGAGCAGTTGCGCGGCCTGGCCCGGGTAATTTCCAGCCGGATATTCTGGCGCTTCGCGCCGCAGACCGGCTTGATCGTCGGCGGCTTCATGGCCATCCAGGGACTTTGGGCGGTGCCCTGGCTGATGAACTTCAGCGGCTATACGCGCGAGGTGGCGGCCGCCCATCTGTTCCTGACGAGCATCGGTATGCTGACCGGTTTTATTTCCGTCGCCGCCTTCATCACTCGCTTGGCCAGACGCGGCATCAGCCCGGAAAGAATAATGATCGCGGGAATTGCCGGTGGACTCCTGACCAGCCTCCTGATCGTGATGGGCGTTATGTCGACGAAACTTCTGTGGTTGGTCATGGGCATCGTCTTCAGCGTCGGCAATTTATCCTACGCACTGCTCGCCCGACACTTCCCGGCGCAGTTGATCGGCCGCGCCAACACGGCGCTCAACCTGCTCACCTTCGCCGGCGCCTTCGCAGTGCAGTGGGGTTTCGGCGCCCTAGTCGATGTGTTCACCGCGTCGGGGCTGTCGGCTCATGACGCTTTCCAGCGCAGCTTCGCGCTGTTGCTGTTACTGCAAGTGGCCAGCTTCGCCTGGTTCCTGGCCGGTCGGACCAAGGACTAGAACTCCAGCGGATCGACGTCGATATGCCAGCGCAGGTCCCGTGGGGCCTTCTGCAGATAGAGTCTTGATACCCAGCGCGCCAGAAATGCCTGCAATGCCGGGCGGCTCATCGATTCGGCCAGGAGTTGAGCCCGTTCTAGGGCCATGACCCGGTAGAGGCGCATCGGCACCGGGTCATAGAGGCTCACGCCTTCGGGCAGCAATTCACGCGCGGTGGCGGCGGCGACCTTGAGGAAGGCGAGGGCATCGTCGAGTTGCCTGGCCTCCGCGCGCAGCAGGACCTGAAAGACGAAAGGCGGGAAACCGGCGGCGCGGCGCTCGCCGAGCTGGCTGTTGGCGAAGCGCGGGTAATCGTGTGCCTCCAGCGCCTGGTAGAGCGGGTGCGTCGGATACTCGGTTTGGATCAGCACTTCGCCCGGCAACGCGGCGCGCCCGCTCCTGCCGCCGACCTGCATCAGCTGCGAAAACAGGCGTTCCGGCGCACGGAAATCGGCGGCGAACAAGGCGGCGTCGGCACCGACCACGCCGACCAGGGTCAGCCGCGGGAAATCGTGCCCCTTGGCGAGCATCTGGGTGCCGACGAGGATATCGGCGCGGCCCTCATGTATCGTTTCCAGGAGGGCCTGCCATTTTTTCGGTGTGCTTGCGGAATCGCGATCGACCCGGAGGATGCGCGCATTGGGAAAACGGGCGGCCAGCGCTTCCTCCAGTCGCTGCGTGCCGCGGCCGAAGGGGTGGATGTCCAGGTTGCCGCAGCCGGGACAGTGCTTCGGGATAATTTCCTCCAGACCGCAATGGTGGCAACGCAAACGCCGGTCGGCAAGATGCACGACGAGGTTTGCGGCGCAGCGGCTGCAACGGCTCACCCAGCCGCAAGCCGGGCAGGCGAGCACCGGGGCATAGCCGCGGCGGTTGAGAAACACCAGGCTTTGTTCGCTGCGCGCAAGTCGCACCTCGAGCGCCGCCAGCAGGGCCGAACTCATGCCATCCTGAAGTTTTTCGCGGCGGGTATCGATACAGCGCACTGTCGGCATTTCCAGGGCGACAGCCCGGCGCGACAATTCCAGCAAGCGATAGCGGCCACTGCCGGCATGAAAGAAAGTTTCCAGCGAAGGCGTCGCCGAACCGAGCACGATAGGCACGGCGCACTGATGAGCGCGCCAAACGGCAACATCGCGCGCCGAATAGCGCAGCCCTTCCTGCTGCTTGAAGGATGCATCATGCTCTTCGTCGACCACGATCAGCCCCAGCCGCGGCAGCGGAGAAAACACCGCCAGACGCGTGCCGAGCACGATGTCGGCGCGACCATCGAGCGCCGCAATGAAGCCGCGCGAGCGCGCACCTTCGGTCATGCCGCTGTGCGCCGAAAACACCAAGGCATTCGGAAAGCGGGCCGCGACGCGAGATTCCAGTTGCGGCGTCAAGGCAATCTCCGGAACCAGCATCAGTGCCTGACGGCCCTGCGCCAGCGTCTGCTCGATCAGCCGCAGATAGACCTCGGTCTTGCCGCTGCCGGTGACCCCATGCAAAAGGAAAGCGGCATAACGGCCGAAGTCGGCGGCAACTGCGGCGACCGCGGACGCCTGTTCGGGCAACAACTCAGGAAGCTGCGGCGCAGCTTGCTCTATGACCTGGATGGGCTTGGCTTTCCTGACAGCAGGGAGTTTTCCACGACGCAACTGGGGGGGTAACGCCAGTGCCATCACCTCGCCCAGGGGGTGCTGATAGTAGCGGCTGCAAAACTCGGTCAAGGCCAACCAGTCCGCCGGCAGCGCCGGCAAGGCGCGCAGAATCTCGCCCGCCTGCTTGAGCTTGGCATGCTCGCTGGTATCAGCCAACGCGACGATGACGCCGATCTTTTCGCCGTTGCCGAAAGGCACCCGAATGCAACGGCCAACGTCCTCTTGCGTGACGGCATCGACCGTGTAGTCGAATAGTCGCGGCAAGGGAACATCGAGGGCGACGCGAAGAATCCGGAAGTTCATCAAATGATCAGAGAGTTGCCTGAAACTCTTCGAGCCAACTTCGTCATTAGCGGCTAATTCATTGCCAGAAAAGAGGAATACACCCTGGGATTTCCCCTGTGGATAAATATGTGAACAATTTTCCGGAAAACCACCTGTAATCTCCCCGGGTGTAGCGGCCTTCGCTGTCTGCCGATCAGCAGAATATAGATATATCTTTTAAATCAATAGGCTGCAAACACGGTTAAGCAAGGGCCTGAGTTTACGCGGTTTTTTCAGGTGAAGCCGGTTTCTGTGCATAAGTCAACTGCAGCGCAACATTCTGATGCTGCGCTGCAGTCCTGCGAAGGGAATGCTAACTCCTGCTTCGCAGGTTCCGGCTATGCTCGTGTACGGCATTGACCAAAGCCGCCACATTCTCCGGGGGCGTGAACTGCGAGATTCCATGACCGAGGTTGAAGACATGGCCGCCACCGGGACCGGCACTGTGGAAATCGTCGAGCACACGCCGCGCCTCCGCAGCCACAACCTCCGGCTTGGCGAACAAGGCGATCGGATCGAGGTTGCCCTGCAAGGCCACGCGGTCGGCCACGCGCCGGCGCGATTCGGCAAGGCTCGATGTCCAGTCGAGACCCACGGCGTCGCAACCGATGGCGGCGATGTCCTCAAGCCACTGGCCGCCGCCTTTGGTGAAGACTATGCTCGGCACGATACAGCCGTCGCGTTCCCGGGTCAGTCCGGCGACGATGCGTTCGAGATAGGCCAGAGAAAATTCCCGATAAGCGCGGTGGGAAAGGGCGCCGCCCCAGGTATCAAAAATCATCACCGCCTGGGCGCCGGACTCGATCTGGGCGTTGAGATAATTGATCACCGACTTCGTGGTCACGTCGAGAATATGGTGGAGCAAGTCGGGACGATCGTAAAGCATCGTCTTGACGCGGCGGAAATCGTCGGAAGCGCCACCTTCGATCATGTAACAGGCCAGCGTGAACGGACTGCCGGAAAAACCGATCAACGGCACCGAGTTGCCCAGAGCACGGCGGATCTCGGCCACCGCATCCATGACGTAGCGAAGGTGGTCATAGGGATCGGGCGCAACCAAGGCGCGGATCTCCCATTCCTCACGCAACGGCCGCTCGAACTTCGGCCCCTCGCCTTCGGCGAAGTAGAGACCAAGGCCCATCGCATCGGGCACGGTGAGAATGTCCGAAAACAGGATCGCGGCGTCGAGATCGTAGCGCGCCAAGGGTTGCAGCGTCACCTCGCAGGCGAGGCTGGGATTCTTGCACAAGTCGAGAAAACTGCCGGCCCGGCGCCGCGTCTCGCAGTATTCTGGCAGATAACGGCCGGCCTGCCGCATCAGCCAGACCGGGGTGTACTCGACCGGTTGGCGTAGCAGGGCGCGCAGGAAGGTGTCATTTTTTAGGCGGCTCATGGTCGACTTCGCGGCAGGAAATGCGAGATTCTACCCTCTCTCAGCCCTCCTCTTCTTTTCGCGGTGTGCGTAGCCCGAGATCCTTCAGCTTGCGGTAGAGATGCGTGCGCTCGAGGCCGGTCTTTTCAGACAGGCGGGTGATGTTGCCGCCCTCGGCCCGGAGGTGATGTTCGAAATAAAAGCGTTCGAACACTTCGCGCGCTTCGCGCAGGGGCATCGCCATCACGTCGCCGGTCAATCCCGTCAGGGAAACTCTTTCCGGATTGACATCGGGCACGAACAGGCGCATCACGTCTTCGGCGGAGATTTCTTCTTCGAGGGCAGTGAGCGCCAGCGACTTGACGGCACTCTTCAGCTCGCTATAGCCTCCGGGCCAGACATACTGACGCAGCGCGTTCAAGGCCCCGGTAGACAAGCGGCGCGGCGGGATTTCGGCGGATTCGCCATGGTGCGTGAGAAGATGAACCGCGATTTCGGGAATCTCGTCGCGCAGTTCAAGCAGCGTCGGCGCACCCAGCCAAACATCGAACAGTCGCGCGAGTTGCGGCTCCTCCCATCCTTGCGCCAATAAAGCCGCCGTATCGAGCGCGGTGGCCGCGACCAGATGCAAGCCGTATTTCTCCAGACGCTCGGCGGCAAACAGCAGATTTTTTTGCTGCAGGCGGCTCAATCGGCCGAGTTCTTCGGCATAGAGTACGCCGCCGGCCGCCGCCTGCATCGCTTCCAGAGTCAAGGGGACACTGTCCAGGGACAAGTCTATCCACGCCTTGCCCGATACCTGCAGGGTACGCGCGGTCAATTCCACGATGCCGCCCGGAGCCGACCTGATCATCACGATGCGACTCTTGGCAGCCACCTGTTCGAGCCGCTTCCTGAGATCGCGCAGCGGCACCGAACGAGCAAAGGCCGCCAGGGAAAGGCTGCCGGCCGCCGCCGCCGCCGGCTTGGCTAAGGCGCGTTTGACCGCAGAGAGCAGCTTTTGCAGGGCGATGGGCTTCTCGAGGAAATCCATCGCGCCGATCTTGGTCGCCTCGACCGCGGTATCGATGGTGCCATGACCGGACATCATGATCACCGGCATGGTGAGCTTGCCGCCTGCAACCCACTCCTTGAGCAGCGTGATGCCGTCGCTGTCCGGCATCCAGATATCGAGCAACACCAAGTCCGGACGCCCGGCCTCGCGGGCCGCACGAGCCACCGCAGCATTCTCGGCGAGCAGCACGTCATAACCTTCGTCGCGGAGGATTTCCGAGAGCAGCTCACGGATGCCAATTTCGTCGTCGACCACCAATATTTGGGACATAGAGTCGTCAAGTGCTGAGAGGGAAAGGGCGCTGCGTAACGGGCGTGGGAACCATCACCGGCAGCCGGACCGTGACCTCGGCGCCACGCGGCAGTCGATTGGCGACACGGATATCGCCGCGATGCTCGTCAATAATCTTCTTCACGATGGCCAGGCCGAGGCCGGTGCCCTTGGCCTTGGTCGTGACGTAGGGCTCGAAGGCATGCGCCAGGATCTGCGCCGGGAAGCCGGCGCCGTTATCGCGCAGTGCCAGCAGCACGGTGTTTTCCTCGCGCCGGGTTGCGACGACGATCTGCGGCTGCGCCTCGTCTTGCAGCGCATCCGTCGCGTTGGCCAGGAGGTTGTGCAACACCTGTCGCAATTGCGTCTCGTCGCCGGCCACCGCCGGCAGGCCAGGCTCGAGTTCCGCGCTGACTTTCACCTGCGAAGTCTCGTAGAGGACCAGTACTTCCTTCACCAGGGCATTGAGGTCGAGGGACTGCAGTTGCGGCGGCGGCGAACGCGCGTAGTCGCGGAAGTTATTCACCATGTTCTTCATCGCCGCGACCTGATTGACGATGGTTTTCGTCGCGCGGGCGAGAAACTCGCGCGCTGCCGGGTCGAGCTTATCGGCCAGTTTATGCTCCAGGCGTTCGGCGGAAAGCTGAATCGGCGTCAGCGGATTCTTGATCTCATGGGCAAGGCGCCGCGCCACTTCGCCCCAGGCAGCGGAGCGCTGCGCCGCAAGAAGAGAGGTGATGTCGTCGAAAACCACGACGAACCCGCCGCTGGCTGCCGGCAGGGTCGAGCCGCGCAGCAGCAGCACCTGTGGCGCCGTGCCGGCCCGGTCGATTTCGAGTTGCTGTTGCCATTCCGCTCCGCGTTCAAACCCTTCGCGTATCGCGGCCTTGAGTTCATCGTGACCAGGCCACAACGCCAGCGATCGCCCCGCAACCGCGGTCAGGTCGTCGCCGAGGATGGCGTAGGCACCGCGATTGGCGGCGCGCAGCAAGAAGTCGCGATCAAAGGCCAGCACTCCCGCCGAAAGATTGGCCAGAACGCTTTCAAGGTAGGCGCGCGCCGCCTCGAGCTCGGCGCGATGACGCTCCGCTTCGCGCCTTGCGTCGTCGAGTTGTCGGGTCATGCGATTGAACGATTGCGTCAGCACGCCCAGTTCATCACGGCGCTCCAGAGCGGCGCGCGGAGAAAAATCACCCGCCGCCACGGCGCGCGTGCCTTCAGCCAGAATCAGCAGCGGTTCCACCAGTCGCCGGGCCAGGAAAAAGGCCAATGCGATTGCCGCAAACAACGCCAGAAGCAGCGTCAGGGTCAGGGTCAAGGTATAGATGCGCTTCAGACCTTGCCGGCCCAGCGACAACTCCTGATAGTCGCGATAGGCGGCCTCTACGCTCTCGGCGCTCCTGGCGATGGCCGGCGAGACCACCTGGGTCAGTTGCAGTACCCGGGTCTCGACCGACAGGGCGCCGCCGGTCACCGGCACCAGCGCGCGCAGGGTCAGGCCGGTCGTGGCGTCGCCCTCGATCATGGCCAGGCCCCGACCTTGGCGCGCCTGACGCAACTGCATGGCGCCGGGGACATTCGGCAACAGATTGGCCATCTCGCTCGAACTGCTCGATAGCACCTGACCGCTGGCCGAGAGCAGCGTCGCCGTCTGCACCCCGGACTGCTCGCGCAAGCGGTTGAGTTGGGTCGGGCGGGCCGGACCGGGGTCGCCCAGGTCCAGCGCCATGCTGCGTGCCTTCTCCGTCAGCTCGGCGAGTTGGCTGTCGAGCACGCCGCGGCCGAGGTTCAGACCGCCTTCGAGGGCCGCCTCGACACGGACGTCGAACCACGACTCGATACTGTTCATGGCGAATTGCAGCGACACGCCATAGACCAGCGCGCCGGGCAACACCGCCATCAGCGCCAGCATCAAGAGCAGGCGCGACTTCAGGCGTGAGCCGAAAACGCCTTGGCGGTACTCGCGCCAGAGCGCGCTCAATTGCACCATCACCAGTGCCAGCAAGGCCAGCGCAACCACGGCATTGAGGCCCAGGAGCAGCGGGTAGTGGCGTGCGAACAGGGCCGTATTGGCGCTTGCCGATGCCAGCAGGAAGAGCAGGATCGCAGCGACCGCCGCGGCGACGATGGCCATGACTCTCATTTCGTCGTGTGCTCAGTCACCGGCACCCGCGGTATGAACTGCCAGCGCCAGATGTCCGCTTCGACCTGCCAATCCCGGTTGGCGATGGCATCGACCTGGAACGGCTTGGGCAGTTGCTGGCGGTCCAGGGTCAGACGAAGCGCCGCCTGGTAGACTTCGCCGGCCTTGACCGCGCTCTTATCGACGACAGGCAGGGCGACAACGCGCGACATCATGCGCAGCGCTTCTTGCAGCGTGGCAAAGTTCTGATACAGGCCGCCTCGGGAAAGCCGGTACTGGCGTGTCAGGGCGGCGTAGGACAAACGATAATTGATCGTGGTCCCGGCGATATGTTCGTTGGCCCAATACCAGCGGTTGCGCGTGAGATCGAACTCAAGCACGAAATAGAGCGGCACGCCCCTTGATACCGCTTCTTCGAGATGAGCGCCGAGTTCGATCTGGAACTCGGCGGCAAGCTGGAAGCCCTCATCGGTGGCGGTCAGTTCGGCACTGACCGGCTCGATCTTGCCGGCCAGCGCCGACCCCGACACACCGACCAGCAGCAGCAGCAGCCAGCGCATCAGTTGACTCCGCACAGCCTTACCCGCGCTTTTGCAATAAGGCATAGTAGAAGCCGTCATGTTCCGCCTGCGGCGTGAGTTGCCAACCGGCTTGCCGATTTTCCGCTCTCCCTGTGCCAATCGGCGCGAGCAGCGCATCGCCGTGCCGCGCCAAAAAGGCGGCGACCTGCAAGGCATTTTCCTGCGGAAACAGCGAGCAGGTGCAGTAGAGCATTTTGCCACCGGGCGCGAGGACGCGCCACAGCGCATCGAGGATCTTCGCCTGGGTACGAGCAAAGCCGGCGAAGTCGGTTTCACGCCGCAGCCATTTGATATCGGGATGACGACGTACTACGCCGGAGGCCGAACAGGGAACGTCGGCAAGTATCCGCTCGAACGGACGGCCATCCCACCAGGCATCGGGCCTGAGGCAATCAGCCGCCCGCACCTCGGCTTGCAGGCCGAGGCGCTGCAAATTTTCGGTGATGCGCGCGGCGCGCCCGGCATCGGCATCCAGCGACAGCAGGTCGATATCGGCCAACTCCAGGAGGTGGGCGCTCTTGCCGCCAGGCGCAGCACAAGCATCGAGCACGCGCATCCCGTCGCCAACGTCGAGCAGGGGTGCGGCGCGCTGGGCGCCCCAATCCTGCACCGAGAGCAGGCCCTCGGCAAAGCCGGGAAGCCGCTCCACCGGCAGTGGCCGGTCCACCAGGATCGCCGATTCGTCGAGTGCATGCGCCGCGATGCCGAGATCGTGAAACTCGGCAAGGCGAGAGGTCACGTCGCCGCGACGGCGGTTGACGCGCAAGGTCAGAGGGGGACGACCGTTGCCAGCGGCAAGGATGACTTCCCAGTCAGCCGGGTACGTCTCGCGCAACGCCGAGATCCACCAGGCCGGATGCTGATAGCGGGCAATCTCGTCGGCGTCGGCCGCCGCTTCCAGTGCCTCACGTTGGCGCAGATAATTGCGTAGCAGGGCGTTGCAAAGCGCCTTGAAATTGCCCTGC